>VBBT01000040.1 GCA_005881695.1 Candidatus Bathyarchaeota archaeon
TAACCCTGGATATGGAGTATATTCTGATCTTTCGCAAAGGAAGTCTGAGAACATTTGAGCCAAAGGACCCACAGCGCTACAAAAGCAAGTTCACAAAGAAAGAGCGAGACGAATGGTTCTCACAAGTCTGGACCGTCACTGGAGCTAGACAGACGCATCGAGGGTTAGAAAGGCGAGTTGCGGCATTCCCCGAAGAGATTCCACGACGACTAATCCGAATGTTCTCTATAGAAGGAGATCTAGTCCTGGACCCTTTTCTCGGATCTGGAACCACTCTCAAGGCCGCGATGGATCTCAGCCGGCAATTCGTTGGATATGAGAAGCTGGAAGATTTTTCTCGGATTATCCGAGAGCGGATGGGCCACGAATCGGAAAGAATCTTTTTCCAGAAACAGTCTGTTGTGGAACAGATTAGTTCTCCATTAGCAGCTTAGCAGCTTCAGTCAATGATCGAGCGAGGTAGTCTGGATGTCCGCCCTTCGGGCCTCGACGTTTCACAAGTATCATCATCATTCCAACTCTCTTCGCTCCTTCAATGTCGGTGTTTGGGTTGTCGCCGATGTAGACGCAATTCCTTGGTTGCAAGTCTAGTCGTTTTGCGACTAGACTGAAAGGTCTCCTGCTTGGTTTCACATCAGGCGTGTCCTCGCCCGCAACAACAATGGTCTCAAGATACCTCAGAAATGGTTGTCGGCGGATTCTCTTCATTTTCATTCCGGGAGTCCCGTCTGAGTCGGAGACCATCCCTAGCCTAAACTCTGCCTTCTTAAGTCGATGAATCGTCGACATCGTGTCCGAGAACAGTGGACTTGTTCCAGCGTATGTCTTCCAATAGCGGAGAGTTGTCTTGTGAATCCACGGACCCTTCAGCTTAGACAAGCCGAGCTGTTTGAGTAGGGTCTCCCACCAAACATCCCTATTGTAGAGGAATTTTCGGCCATGCATTTCCAAATCGATGAGCCGGAGTTTCCGGAACAAGTTTGCCTCGGAGTAGTGGAATCCTTCTTTCCTCAACCGTTTCGCGAAGATGCCTGCGACCACTCTAAGCGCCCGGCGGGCGCCTTTCTTTGACTGAATGAGAGTGTTGTCTAGATCGAAGACGACGCCCCGAATCTTCCTATCAGGCAGTCTCTTTCAATTCCAAACGTATGTTTCTGACCGGCGATCAGCGAACCGTTCTTTACGCAGTCGAGCGTGAAGAGCGAGATCAATATCCTCCACAATTATTCCCTCTCGCCGCTTTTTGAACACGTGCGTCCTAGGGTGGGATATCTTCATCTTCGGGTCTTCCTTGAGACTGACAATAATACTGTATCCCGTGAATAACGGTGGAGAGTAGACGTTGGGTGCCACAACTGCTATCCGGTTCTCCAGTGATCGAATTGTGACGTATTGATGCCACGGCTCAACTCCCTGTCTCACAATCCTTGACGGACACATCAGCAAGTCCGCGCCCCTTAGCGTCAGGATTCTCGACGCCTCTGGAAAATCAACGTCATAGCAAACGAGGACCCCAATTTTGAACCCGTCCACGTGGAAGACCCTGTAATCATTTCCCGGACGAGCAATCGTCTTCTCGAAACGAAACAGATGCACTTTCGGTTGTCGTCCGATGACTTCTCCGTCCTGACCAATGACCGGGCTATTAAGATAGATTCGGCCCCTGACACGTTCGTAGAAAGCTCCTCCGACAACCACAACACCGTACTCCTCAGCGACGGATTGTAGTCCCGGAAGCGGGCTCATAGGCGAGGGTATCGTCTTCTCAGGCAACCAATGCTCTGGCAAGCAGACAATGTCCGCTTCCTTCTCGGCCGCCTGCTTTGCCTGCTTGACGGCTCGGAAAATTGTAGCTTTGACGGAGGTTGCTATAGGTCTGGTCTGCACTGCTACCGCTCGAACAATCTTCTTTGACGTTAGAGATCGACCTCTGAGCCTTAGCCTTTCAATCGCTTGACTGCAATATCCAATAGTTGTCGCGCAACCTCGCGCTTCGGGGCCAGTCCAATATGGGTTACCTTTTTTCGCTCGTCAACCACAAACAGCTCGTTGGTGTCAGTTTGAAACCCTACGCCCTCTAGCGAGACATCGTTGGCTGCGACGAGATCCGCGCTTTTCTCGTTGAGTATTTCAAACGCTTCTGTCACAAGCTGCTCGTTCGTGACTCCGTGTTCCGTCTTGAAGGCCACGAGAAACGAGTTTGGGCTTGCGAGGCGAATCTCTCGTATTATCTTCGGAGTCGCTTCTAATTCCAACTCGACGGTCTTCTCCTTTCTCGTGCTTATCTTTCGGCCAACCGGCTTCGATGGCCGATAGTCGCTTGGCGCCGCGGCGGCGAAAACTAGATCGTGTTTACCATTCTTCAATTCGCGAAGTGTAGCGTCAAGCATCTCCTCTGTGGTTTCAACCTTGACCGTCTTCACGCTAGGTGGAGGCGTGACTGATCCGGGTCCCAGAATCAACGTTGTCTCAGCTCCTCTTGACCATGCTTCCTCTGCAATCGCTACGCCCATCTTACCTGAAGACCGGTTGGTTATCACCCTAACAGGGTCTATGTGCTCGATCGTGGGACCTGCAGTGACAAGCACTCGGTGTCCCTCAAGGTCTCTCCTCTGAGATGAGAGCTGAGATGAGAGGCGTGTGATAACCGCCTGGATAATCTTGGCTGTTGATGCGATCTTCGCCTTTCCCTCTACGATCTCCGGTTCGACAAACTCCACGCCTATCTTCTTGAGACGCGCAATGTTCTCTTGGGCTATTGGATGATCGTACAGCGGTTCATGCATTGCTGGCGCAATGAGAACCGGCAGTTTGGAACCGATAGCAGTCGCGGCTACCGTGGTGACTGGCGTATCATCAATTCCCGATGCAAGCTTCCCTATCGTATTGGCAGTAGCAGGCGCGATAAGGACTAGATCAACGTGTCCGGAACTCTTTCCCGCCAGAGCGATATGTTCCAGTTTGCCAGTTAGCTCCTTGACGACAGGGTTACCGGTGGCCCATTCTAGAAGATCGGACCCGATCATCTTCTCCGTTGACGAAGAGGTCACCGCATACACGTCGGCGCCATGCCTCATCAGCTCACGCGCGATCTCAGGCGCCTTAAACGAGGCGACGCTGCTTGTTATCAGGAGAGCGACCTTCTTTCCTGCAAGCTGTGTGCCTGAAGAGCCGGTAATGTCTTTGGAGGGATGCGCCAATTTTTCGACCATGTTCCTATTTCTTTAATTGTCCACTTTCATAGGCCCAGTCAAGAAGCTGGATGATATCGTTGAGAGTGTACTTTCCAGCACTTGATGGGATTCGTCTGAGAATTTCGGGCAGACTCGGCAACATCGGCCGGATGAATCCGGGAATCTTGTCGTACATCGCCTGGACTCCCGAAATGATCTCCTTCGCATCTTTCTCTTCGATATTTGTTCCCTTGAGAGCTGTCTTCATACTCTTGGCGCCCATTTTTCCTTCTAACTTCTCCCGGTCAATCTATTGGGACATATACAGGTTCTTCAGGTCCATTCGGGGTCCCGGCCTAGAGTCTTGCTCGAGGAGCTAGTGGTGGAAAACCCCTGTTCAACCGTTCCTCTCTTTTGTTAAGAGGTCTTCCAAGAATATGGACATCAAGCGTCTTAAGACAATCTCGGCTTCCAACTAACATCCGATCAAGCTAGGACATAGATCTTCCATCGCTGCCAAGTTTTGGCAGGTTCTCCATAAGCGAGTAATGCTGAGAAAGGGTCCACGCCTTCCATTTTCTCCACATCTTATTGGAGAAGAGAATGACGAGCAAATCGTTCATGATGACAAGAGGGAAAGATGCGCTTGCCGCTATGCCGAATATGAGGATCGGAGAGATCAGTCCGAAGGCGAACGCGACTTTGTGGGCTTGGTTGAGCTGTGTACCCATTGACCTGAAGATGAGCCGGAGTATCCACAGTGAGACGACGATATCGAAAACCATGGCGACGGGCGGGAAGAGGTTAACGCCAGCTGAAAAACCTCCTGCAAGCAACCAGATCGGAAAGAACGCTACTCCGAGTAGGAAAAATGCTCGTGGTCTCCATCTAGGCTCTGTTCTAACAGTCTTCAGATAATCGGCCGGCAATTTCTTTGCAGCCACAACGAGTAGTGCCACGACAATGCTCGAAAGGATCAGTAGCCCTGCTATTTCAGTAGGCCAATAGTTCACGACTAGGGAAAGAATGAGAGAATCGACCGTTAAGGTGAGTACGCTTATTCGTATGCCCCTGGTTGAAACCAGGCTCTTAGATTTCAGTTCCGGAAAGGCTAGTCCGAATATGAAGATGGGTAGCCCGATGCTGAAAACTGAATGGAAGATTACCAGCCCAACGGTCCAGACCCAGTTGACTCCGAGCCAGTGTCCGTAGACGCCTAGATTTCCTACTACTGGGGACATCGGATTGAACAGCGTTCGCAGCGCCAGTCCCTCCTCTACGATCCCGTAGGCTGCCCCTAGGAGGAAGACGGATCCCCAGCCTTTGTTCCAGCGAATCTTGGCCTCGCGGATCAATATGACTCCTGAACCATAGAGGCCAAGGTTTGCGGCGAGAAGGAGAAAGAATACTGGAGGGTTCAGAACCAACAATGCCATATTGCTTGAGCCTGAGAGGTACTCTGGAATCCCAGGAGTTAGAATGAGAAGGCAGAGTAATGGATGCGCCTTAAGGTAGCCGATTATCCGAGCTAGATGCCCCTTTCTTTCCGTGACCTGTGGGTACCACGTACTCAAGGGAGACTTCTCGAAGGCTACGAGAACCCGAGTCTGCAGTATTAGCCGTCTAATACCGACGAAGGCATCTCTCCGTTACTAGAAGAAGAATATCTTACCGATTGGCGGCGTTGATAAGGAGCCAGCCGACGACTCTCCCGCGAACTACGAGCTCTCTCCACTTGTCATGCGTGAAGTCGTGTCGTTCGTCGCTTATTGGAACGATCAGTAGATCTGCCCCAACTCCATTAGCCAACCTCTCTAGCCCAGACAGTATCTCCTCAGGCGGATGCAGACAATAGACGAGGGACGCGCCTTGGTAGAGTTTGAGGCTTGGAAACATCACGTCGTCTGCGATAGCTCTGATTCGTCCGGATCTTCTTGAGCGCACCCATGATTCATCCTTGTCGGTTACGAGAACCTCTGCTAGAGGCAGGGCTTGAGATATTCGCTCCGCCACATCTATCCTGTGGCCTACCCCGATTTCTATGATTTTTCTGGCGTCGCCGTAGTTTTGTTTGATCCAGTCTACAAGCTGTTCGAACAAAATTCTGGATGGATCCCGGGATCACTTGGGCCAGCGAGGCTGCATAGCTCCCTGGTCTCCATTGGCCTGACGCGTCTTCCTCATCTCTTCAAGAATCAGCTTTTGTTCGATCGCCGCCACGAGCAGTTTCGTCTCGATGACCTTGTCGGGGTTGACGCTCATGCTTACGGCGCCTTCTCTGACTAGGAACTCGACGACTTCGGGATAGTTTGATGGTGCTTGGCCGCAGATCGACGTTGTCACTCCTTTTTCGTTGCAGACTCTGATAACATGGCTCATTGCCCGCAAGACTGCGAGGTTGCGTTCGTCGTAGATTTCCTGGATTGAAGCATCGTCCCGATCAATGCCCAGGATCAACATTGTCAGGTCATTGGTTCCGAAGGATATTCCGTCAATTCCCTCATCGACAAACTTGTCGATCAACAATACCGTTGCTGGAACTTCTACCATTATCCAGAGCTTGAAGTCAGGACCTCTTTTCAATCCCTCCTCTTCGAGGATTTTCTTCGCGTTCCGGAAGTCCTCGAGCGTCCGGACGAATGGTAGCATCACGTGGACGTTGGTGAGCTTGTACTCCTCTCTGACTTTCTTGATAGCTTGACACTCCAATCGGAAAATGTCAGGCTCTTTGACGTACCGGAAGCAGCCGCGGTATCCTAGCAACGGGTTGGGCCCGACATGGCCAGCTTCATGTTCATATTTTTCGCCGCCTGGAAGGCCTAGAAACTCGTCAGGCTTGAAGTCCAGACATCTGTAAACGACCGGGCGTGGAGCAAAGGGGGTTGCCACCTTTCTGACTCCCTCTGCGAAAGCATTGACCATCTTCTCGCCGCCTCCCTCCTCTATCAGCAATCGGGGATGTTTCCCGACGGAGAGCATCATGTGCTCTGCTCGCAATAGCCCTACACCGTCCGCATGAGTCTCCCGTTCGACCTTCTCGGCGAGCTCTGGGAGTGAGATGTTCACGTAGATCTTTGTCGCGGTTATTGGGATAACAGTGGGAATCTCATGTTGAGGCTGTGTTGCCTTGAGAACTTCTTCAACTAGGCCGTTGTATACGACTCCTGATTTCGCGTCCACCGTGTACTCTTGTCCCGTCTGCATCAATTTGGTCGCGTTCCTTGCCCCTACGATGCATGGGATACCCATCTCCCGAGAGACGATGGCGGCGTGGCATGTTGTTCCCCCGTCTTCCGTAACGATTGCGCCCGCGATTTTCATGTAAGGAACCCAATCGGGGTTCGTCATTCGAGTGACGAGGATGTCCTTGTTTTTCATCAAGCGTCCCGCTTCGACTGTGGTTGGCACGACTTTGGCTCTTCCTGCGTGTAATCCCGGGCTCGCGGCTAGACCGTGTACGACCGCGACTCTATGAACGATGTGTGAATCCGTCTCGCCGGTCGGACTCTTCATTTTGCTCCAAAAGGTTTCAGGCCTGGTCTGGACAACGTAGAGTGAATTTCCGGTGGGCCCGTGCTCGATGGCGAACTCGATGTCTTGTGCAGTGTGGTAGTGATCCTCGATGTCCACCGCTGTCTTTGCAATTTCGATCACTTCTTCGTCGGTTAGGCTCGAGACGTTACGGCGCTCTGCTGGGACTTCGTTCTGCATGGTCAGCCCTGTCTTGTCGTTTGGGATGTGCTCGATCATCTTTGGGACGATCTCTTTGTGGATTAGCTGCATGGTTCCCTTATCGACGATGAATCTGTCAGGACGGACAATTCCAGCGACGAGAGCCTCTCCAAGCCCCCAAGTTGATTCGATGACGATCTTTGATGGGTCGCCGTTGATCGGGTCTAGTGTGAAGGCTACGCCTGAGCATTTTGACTGTACCATCTTCTGGACTCCGACGCTGATGAGTACTTTTTCGTGTGGGAAGCCTTTCTCTTCCCGGTAGAATATTGCGCGTGGGGTGTAGAGGCTGCCCCAGCATTTCTGGACATAGTGTACGAGCTGGTCCTCGCCGCGGACGTTGAGGTAGGTGTCTTGTTGCCCGGCAAATGATGCGTCAGGCAAATCCTCGCTGGTAGCGGAGGATCTGACGGCGACAGTCACATTCTTGTCTCCGGTTTTCTCGCAGAGCTCCCTGTATGCGCTCCGGACCTTGCTAGCGATATCTTGGGGCATCGGGGCGGATTCTAGAATCTTGCGGATTTCCTCTGACGCTTCCTCGTATTGTTTCGGGTCCTTGGAACCGTTAGAGCTTCCAAGGGTCTTGTGAATAACCTCGCCGATCTTTGTCTCTTCCAGAAATCGGCGGAACGCTTCTGCAGTGACTGCGAACCCGGGAGGGACATTGACTCCCTTGGCTGTTAGCTCGCCGAGGTTGGCGCATTTTCCACCGACAAGCGGAATATCATCTTTTCTTACGTCTTCAAGCCGGACAACTATGGCGTCTGGCCTGGGCAAGTGGTTAGGCTCCTGCTGGTATTTGTGGGGCGACTGGTTCTTCTACTATGATCCGGGTTTTCATGGGTAGTTTTGTTCCGGCGACTTCGCACGCTTTCTTCGCGGTTTCGACCCCGTCTTCGGGAACGTAGATGATTATGATTGACTGTCCGTTTTCGACTCTGGCTGCTCGTCCAGTGGGTTTTCCAAAAGCTCGCCGCATTCCTTCCTGCAGCCTATCGGCTCCTGCGGTGGCGATCATCTTGTTTTCTCGGAGGATAATATGAGGGTACACGCAGAGCTGTAATCGGTATCCTGTTTCTCCCCACCGATCGGTTAGAATCTTGTTTGCGGATACACGGGCTGATTCTAGGGCGTTGTGGCGGATCTGCACGTGTTCTTTGGCGACGAGATGGATTTTTCGGGCGAACTGGGTGGACAGGTCTCCCATGTTGAACTTGGAAACTTTAGGCGCTGGGGACCCGTGGATGTATTTCATCCTGGTGAAGGCCTGGCCTGATGGGGAACGATAGTTACGACCCTTCATGAGCAAATACCATACGGGCGTTAGCTGAGGGGTGCTAATGAGGATTGTTGCGCCGAGTGGCTGAAATAAATCCGGGGATTTCGTACTATGCAGATTTATTCACGATTTACCGCCGAGGAAGCAAGCGGATTATAAGCTCCTCTTCAAGAAACAAGCCCGGAACCCAGCGGAGACAGAGAACGTTTCCTGGAAAGAATTGGACCCCTTAAGGGTCTAGTGTGGCATGAGTGGTTCCCGCGGACGCTTGCGAAAGAAAAGACAAACTCTCTTTCACCCTATGGAACCGCCGCCCATGATCAGCTAATCCCGATTCAGAGCCTGTGATTCACAGAATGGAAACAAGCAATTGAAGACCACCTTTGGAAATCAGTATTTTGGAAAAGTTTCTTGAATCTGGTTTTTGAGACCGGGTACTAGTGAATTCTCGGGCCACCGGGGTCCCTCCTCGAAAACCTCGAACCTACGCTTCCCTGCTCTTGGCTCTCAGCTGGTCAAACAGGCCCGGCTCCAAATCTTTTATCGTCGGTATGAACGCCCTAGCCCGAGACACCTCGTCCAAGTCCACCTTGCAGATCTGAAACTCCTCCACGTCATACTTGCATTGGGCTAGGACCGAGCCATTGGGCGCTATGACCCTGCTTCCACCCCAGAACTGCAAACCCTCCTCAATACCAACCCGGTTGACGTAGGCGAGATAGATAGCGTTCTCCATCGCCCGGCTCAGACAGAACCCCTCGAAAAACCTCCGCCGCAACCCAGGACTCGCGGAGATACAAACAATCAGTTGCGCCCCCTGCAAAGCCTGCAAGCGAGTCAGCTCAGGAAAATAGAGATCATAACAGATGGTCAAACCAATGGTTCCAAGATCGGTCTTAAAAACCGGCGCTTCCTGTCCTGGACGATAATACCGACGTTCCTCGAAAACGGAGTGCGTTGGAAGGTGGATCTTCCGGTACTTCCCAATCAAGCCTTTTGGGCCGACAAGCACCGCGGTGTTGTGAATTACTCCTTTGACCTGGCTCTCCTCGGGCATGCCGAAGATGATGTGAACACCGTCCTCCTTCGCCATGCTCTCAACCTTCCGCGTGCTGGGACCCGGGATCGACTCTGCCAGATGAAAGACCTCGTCCTTCATAGTATAGCCTGTCAGATGGAGCTCAGGAAAAATCAGCAGATCGATATTCTTCCTTCGAGCCCTGGATGCCTGTTCCGCGATCAGCCTCAGGTTTCGCTCTTTGTTTCCAACTTTAGGACCGGTTTGGGCGAGTAGAAGGCTAACAGGCTTCGTCTAGGCTCACCTTGCGTGGATTCCGGCTCGTTTTCGGCATATAGACCTGCCTAACGGCTCGTAATAGCCCCAGTCCGCCGTTCAAGGTTACAGTACGGCTTTAAGACGCTCAGCCCGTTCCGCCCTCGTTTCACACCCTCGAGGAGGGAAATGGATTGCTCTTCACAAGGCTAGCTCGTACTATCATCAAGCACAACCGGGCGGTCTTCGTAATTTGGCTAGTAGCCCTCGCGCTAAGCGTCCCTGCCATTCTCCAGGTTCAGAGCGTGATCGTCTACACTGAGACAGCCTACAACCCTAAGACCTCGGAGTCGAGCATCGCTCAATCCATAGTCAGCAAGGAGTTCAGCATCAGCCAGGGCAACAGCGTCGTCGTGGTAATCACATCAACGGATGTACGAGGCAACGACGTTCGCGACTTTACTCTAACGCTCAACAAGACCCTGCATAATGAACGGACAATCACAAACCTAAGCAACGTCACAAGCATCTACGACATCTACTATCAACTACTAGTCGGCTATACTAGCGTGGTTCATCTTCAGCTCTATCAGGAAAAGAATCTGACCAGCCTTGCAACCTCTCTCGAATTCGGCATACCTTCAATTTATGTGAACCAGTGGACGACCCTAGTGAACTCCGGGCCCTTCAACATAACGCAGGCACAGGTCGCTTCCTACAACCAGAAAGCCAACCAGTCCGCATGGCCGATCATATCTTCGCAAACACCGCAAGCCTACCAGCCGATCGCTCTGGCGTACGAGAACCTGTTCTACCAATCTTGGAACAAGACCTTCACCGCTGCCAGCTACACTTATTCCCAACTAACGATAGTCGCGCCTCCGCTTGCCCGGGCTCAGAACGTGACCAAAGGAAGCCCGCGACTGGTGACCCAGCCAGCTTACTACAATATCACCCTGCCATTCTTCCGGTCTATGATACCAGACGCGCCGACCCGCACTCTGTTCGTTAATGCCGCGGCGTTCTTCAACCTCTACAACTTCTGCCCCAGCACGTGTCCTAACGATTACTGGACTGACCCCGCCGCGACCCAGACATTCGTTGTCAACACTTTCTCGAAAGCAGTCAATGCGACCCCGACCCAGACCTTTATCATCGGTGAAATCTATTCGCTCGGCGCTTCGGCAAGTTTCGCGGATTTTACTGGTCTAGCGGGCACGCTCCTTCGAAACTACAACATCAACAGCTATCCAGTCCAGCCGAGCCGCGACGTCTACACCCAGTTAGTCTCAGGCTCCAATGACACAATGCTGGTCATACTCGACTTCAAGACAACCGGACCGGACCCGAAAAACAGCATCGCAAGCATTAGAGCAGATGTTGGACACGCGAACACCTCCAGCAATACAGACCTCTTAGTCTATGTCACAGGTGCTCCGGCGTTCAATTATGATATTGAAACAGAATCGATCAGAGACGTGGAACGCATAGATCCCATCACCGTCGTACTGATCATAATAATCGTCGGCATATTCTTCGCGTCTCTTGCAGCCCCACTGATCCCGGTATCCGCTATCGGAATATCGGTAGGCATAGCCTTCGGCCTGGTCTATATAATCGGCAGCCTATTCACGAGCATACACTTCCTGATCCTAACACTCCTGCCCGTCGCTATGTTCGGAGCCGGGTCCGACTACTGCATCTTCCTCGTCAGCAGGTACGCTGAGGAGCGACGGATGGGACGAGGAAAAAAGGATGCTGTAGAACGAGCAGTAACCTGGGCAGGGGAGAGCATCGCCACGAGCGGAGCTACAGTGGTCATTGCCTTTGGAAGCCTGGCCATTGCCGGCTTTGGAATGCTCCGGTCTATCGGGATCGCTGTAATGATGGGCATATCCATAGCACTACTAGTCGCCCTCACTCTAGTACCAGCCATTCTATCCATGTTCGGGGACAAGATATTCTGGCCCGGTGGACTGGGCCTATGGAGAAAGAAGAGAGCCAAGGGAAGCAGCTACTATGCCCGTGCTGCAAGATTCACCGCAAAGCACTCGAAACTAATCCTCATCGTCGCCTTAGCAGTCAGCCTCCCAGCCACGAGTACGGTCCTGTCCAGCCAGACAAGCCACGACCTCATCTCCCAGGTTCCAAACTCTCTTGACAGCAGAGCCGGCTACAACTTGATGGTCCAAGGATTCGGACCAGGCACCATAACCCCAACTTACACCGTAGTGCAGACACCAGTCCTGCTCGTAACTGACAACTGGATCAACGTTACTGCGTTGCAATCTCTGTCTTACGCCGAGAACTCGACATTATCGATCTCCGGCGTATCGAAGGTATACGGACTTACACATCCTTCGGGCGATCCCATCCCGTTCTCATCGTTCAACCAGCTGAACACAGCACGACAGCAAGCAATGATCAGGAGTATGAAACCCTTCCTCGGAAGCGACGGGAAATCCGCAATGGTCTGGGCCGATTTGTCCAACGAGCCCTACACGGACCAGGCCATCACCACTCTCACGAAAATCAGACAGAACATCAACAGTCTCCAGAATAATGACAAGCTACTTGCCGCATCTACAATGCTCGTTGGGGGAGAGACTGCCTCCGTCGCAGACCTTGCCAACTCAAGCGCTGCCGATTACTTCAACATGACCGCACTAGTCCTTGTCGGGGTCTTCGTAGTTCTCATGATAGCCTTGGGCTCGATATTCACTCCGTTGCGGCTCATCTTGACGATACTTCTCAGCATTTCTTGGGCAATGGCCGCCGTCATCTACATTTTCCATACTTACGTTGGGATGGAACTGATCTGGATACTGCCCATCATGCTACTAGTAATAATGCTCGGACTTGGGCTTGACTACGACATATTCCTAGTAACCAGGATCAGAGAATACGTGGTCGGCGGCGCGAAAGATGACGAGGCCATCGAGACTGCAGTAGAGCGCACTGGAGGCATAATCACAGCCACAGGTCTAGTGACAGCAGGTGCCTTTGGAACTATGATGCTGTCGCAGATACCCATGCTACAACAGCTCGGGCTCGCGTTCTTCATAGTCGTTATTCTTGACGCGACCATTACACGAGTCTACCTTGTACCATCAATAATGAGGCATATGAAGCGTCTCAACTGGTGGGCTCCGGGACGGATAAGAAGGGTACCGATCACTCCAGAAGAGAAGCTCATACCTCCCATCCCGATGAAAACAAAGCTCGTGGTTACAGTGGAAACTCTAGCTATTGCAGGGCTCGGTCTGGTATTCTATCTCGACTACATCAACAATCAGTATCTTCAAGGATTCGTAAATCAGACAAGCTCAAGGCTCCTAGCAGGGATCAACGTCTGGACCGGAGTGATACTTGGGGTAACATCCTTCCTGACAACCTACATTCTTCTCCGTGGAAAACCCAAAACTGGCAGCACAGACAAACCAGCATTACTCCGTAAGGTGGGCCAGCAGCTAGGCAAACTTCGTCCAAGACGTGCGAAAATACCAATAATCACGCCCATTTCCAATCCCTTGGCCGGCTTGCCCTCACTGGGACCAGTAGCCACAACAGAAACACCTTTCAAACCAACACTGCAATACCAAGAACAACCTACGACAACGTCTTCCAATTCAAATGAAGAGAAGAAGCAAGGGACCTAGGATACTATCCGATACAAGTCGACTTCGACATTGTTCCATTTCTTGTGATGAAACGGGAAGAGATGGGGAATGTTGAGAGTCATGCTACGCAGCGCATCAACCCTCCGATTTTTCTTTGCGATGACGCCCTTAAGGTAATCTCTAGTCGAACTCTTGTGGATCGAATACGAAACAGGAGCAAGCTCGAATGCTCGCTCAAGAAATCGGACGTCAAGATGAGGAGACCGGGTTCCATATGGAGGATTCATGATTACAGCGTCATATCTTCCCACGACCTCGGTGACATCCGATACAACCCATTCTACTTGGACCCATGTCGAAAGCGCGTTCTCCCTTGCTAGAGCAATAGCTTTCTCATCGATGTCTACCCCAACAACCTTCTGTGAGCCCATCATGGCAGCACCGATCGCTAGACGCCCGGTCCCGGTTCCGAGATCAATGACTTCGCCCTGCAGATCGCGATGTTCGAACCCGGCCATATAGAGCAGTTCGGCGGCTACTTCGGGAGAAATGGGGTACTGTTCGAGCCGTAGTTTTGGGGTCTGAAGTATCTTCAGTTTTCCCAACTGAATTTCCAGTTGGCGTTTGGAGACTGTTTGTTCTTCTACCAATTATAGGCGGACCAGTCCCCGCTCCAAAAGCTGTTCCCAGGTCCATGCTCCGACGGCAACCATGATCTCGTCTCTTGTGATGATCGGCTTTGGAAATCTTTCAGGGTCGTCGAGCGCAAGGCGGGGACACGCAGTATCAATGAAGACATCAATATCAATAAAGTCGAGTAGTTTCTGTGGCGCAATCTCATCCGCGTAAAGGACCACAGCTTTCTTGCCTGCTTCCTCGACTTGCTTGAGAATTGAGAGCGCAATCTGTGGGTTGCTTTGTCCTGGCTTCGTCGATACTATTATTCCGAAACTGCTGGCTTTCCTCGCTTTGTCGACCATTGCATATCTTTGCCGCACGATTCGGTCTCTGTCCTGGTCCAGGACCTTGACCGTTCCATCATAAGGATCCGCAAGAATCGTTGATTTCTCTACCGAGAGAGCCGCACCAAGACCGTGGAAGTAGCTGCCCACGATTAGAAATGAGTCGACTTGAGACTGAATCCTCCTGAGTCCGAAATAATCGCAGCCTAGAACCTGTCCGGTCTCGTGTGCCCAAGGACCGCGTCCCGGAGTCTGAACGTTGAAGCCCTTCGTTTCGAGGAATTTTGCCGCTTCAGGAACCTTGTGCAGATGTTGAATTGTAGTGGCAAGGCCAACTGTCTTGCCTTGGAGAAGGGAAACAGCGCGCTCCACGACTGGAATAATGTCATGATTGCTTTTTGCAGGGATATAGACCACTGGGACTCCGTTGGAACTGTCGCGAAGGAATTCGTTATGCCCGTAATGCACGAGTAGGTCAGCTCTCAGACGGGTCGCCGCATCTAGAGAGAGGTCGCATGCGCCCCAGGCAGGCACGGCGGAAACAAACACGTCTGCACCTGTCTTCTCTCGAACCAGCCCCGCAAGCCGGGTGCCCTCGTTCTTCAGACCGTCGGGTAGCTGAATCAGTATCCTTCGGGCACCTCTCTCCGTTATCTCAGCTAGGAGCTTGTCCTCTTCAAGGTCAAACATCGACATGTCAAATTCGCCGGGAAGAAGCTATCAAAAAGGGGGGCCCAATATAAACGCCCGAGAAACCCGGGCAATTTCCGTTGTAGCAGCCTGCTGGGTAACACGATTGTTAAGCCCGATAAAGAAGGTGGGCTGAGTCTATGACAGAGAACCAGAAGCCGCAGTCCAGACTCGACCCTAGTCTCGCAGACCCAAGGTCCTTAGCAACAATGGTTGACGCTTCATTAAAGCGAGGGTCTAGCCTGTCAATCGCTCTCTCTGATGCAGCTCTAGGGGTCAGCCTTGACAAGCTAGGCGACTGGACCATAACGGTCGGTATCTCATCAAGATCAGACCGCTTCCGCCGGTTGACATCCTCTCTCGAAAGATTGGGATTCTTTCAAGCGACAGAGAACGAAGGTAGCATCTACATGCTCTGGACGTCTCTCCTATCAGAAGTCGGCGATGTCAGAACTACTGCTGAACAGACTCTCTTACGGGCTTTGACGGTTCTGCAAGCGCCTAGCGTTTCACCGTACATCAGTTAGTGAAACGATTCTAGAAGACTCACGCGGGAACCACTACTGGTTGTCGCGTGGGAGACTTTCTTCCCACAACTTCACGAACTGCGCCGTTCTCCATTTGGATTATGGTGTCTGCCTCCGCTTCAAGATCTCCAACATGGCTAATGAGGAAGATCTGTTTGAAGTTCTGTGACAGTTCTTGGTGGAGCAATGCGAGAATTCCTTCCCGGCGAACTCTGTCCGAACTGCCTAGAGG
>VBBT01000041.1 GCA_005881695.1 Candidatus Bathyarchaeota archaeon
TCCGAATATTCGGTTTACATTCTGGGCGAACAAGTCCGACTTCCTTCTCTCCCCGTGATTAACGATAATCTTGGTTGGCTTGGGAGACATTCTCTTGATGAACCCTAGGAGCTGGTTCCTGTCTGAATGGCCCGAAAATCCTTCAATGGATTCTACTCTCATGTTCACCTTTACCATTTCCATTTTGCCGTCGTGGGCGTACAGAGAGACTTCTTTCAGACCATTCTTGATTCTGTTTCCCAAAGTACCGTCCACCTGGTAGCTAACATAGGCAAGCGTATTTCTCGGGTCGGGTGCAAGGTGTCGGAAATAGTCTATCGCGGGTCCGCCTTCGAGCATTCCCGATGTGGCAATGATTACGCAAGGCCCACCAGCAATGATTTCCTCCCTGTCACTCGGGTGAGTTACTGGGTGGAAGTATTCGGACTGGAACGGGTTGATGTCCTTGTGGAGGATCTGCTCCTTGATGTCTCGCACTAGATATTCGGGGAAAGCTGTGTGAATCGCAGTGGCCTCATTGACCATTCCCTCAATATAGATAGGCAATTCTCTGAGGGCGCCATTCTTCATGTACGCATCCAGGACCAGCATTATTTCTTGAGCCCGTCCGACAGCAGGAACTGGTATCAACACCTTTCCGCCCTTTTCGACTGTGTCGTTGACGATGCTGACGAGTTTGCCCTCTACTCCCTCTCTGTCGGGCATGATGTCGTCAGGACCCCCATACGTACTCTCTATGATGAGCGTTTCAGCTCTCGGGAAAAGCGCTGTCGCCGGGTCGAGCATCATCGTTCGTCCGAACTTGAAGTCGGCACTATAGACTATGTTATGGAGGCCCTCGCCAATGTGAAGATGGACCATCGAGCTTCCTAGGATATGCCCAGCGTTGTGAAAGGTGAGTTTGATGTCGGGAGCTACATCAGTGACCACGTTGTAGCGTAGAGGTATAGTGTGAGTCACGACTTCCCTGACGTCTTTTTGGTCGTAGGGAGAGTGTTCGCCTTCCCTGCTGTGAACATCGAGGTAGTCTAATTGGTGAAGTGTCATCAGGGTCTGCGTGGGTTCTGAGCAGTACACTGGTCCGTCGTAGCCGTACTTGTAGAGGAATGGTAGTATTCCGCAATGGTCGAGGTGGGCGTGAGATATGACAACTGCATCCAGCTTTTCCAGATCAAATTCGTCAGTATCAAATCGTGGGTATGCGGATGTAGGGTCCTGTGCTCCTGGGTTGATCCCGCTGTCGAGCAGGACGCTACTGGATCCTGCTTGGATGAGCATGGCTGCTCGTCCCACCTCGTGGAAAGCTCCGAGGGTTACGAGTCGAACGTAGCCTGCTTTGCTAAAAGTGGGGCGAAAGATCCTCTCGCCTACATCACGCAGGATCCTACTGCGCTCTTCGCTCTCGGTGTGAAGGATGTGCCGGGTGCTCGTAATGATCTTGGAGTGTAATGGTGGGGCCCTAAGTATTCGTGGCCGCCATCTCGTCTCCTTTACAACTTGTTGGAGAACTGCCGCTTCCTTCCCTATCGCCACTCCCGGTTTGGTTGCCTCGACCACTACTTCGCCCAGGCTGGGGTCAAAGTTGATCGAAGAAATTTCGGCTTCTGCCGGGATGATTTTGCGAATGTAGGCTTCGGCTTCTCGCTCAGGTAGACGTATGGACTGGTCAGATCGGATGACGATTCTCTTGTGAAGTAGATTTACAATCTCTGTTACGACATAGCTCTGTTCGGCCAGTAGTCCGACGTTCTTTACGTAAATCGCGAGCCGTGGTCCTTCAAATTCTATCCTGGTTATCTCAGCGTCCTTCGGCATATGTTCTACGATTGTCTCGCGTATCTTGGCGTGCACATCGTTGTAGGTCCTAGTCAATTCTCTCTACGACTGTGATATCTGCGGAAGGTTTGAAAGAAGGGGTCAGGCGTGGAGGATGTGCTTCTTCTCGTCCTCTGAGAGTTCTCTGTATCCTTCCTTCGTGATTAGGGCAACGTCGAAACTGTCGCCGCTTGCCGAGTCTCTCTTCATGGCTGAATCGATTGCTCTCACAACTATCGGAACAGACTCCTTTACGTTCATAGAGTCTTTCCACTCCGATTCAAGGACACCATAAGCGACTGGGGATCCCGATCCGGTTGAGACGTATTTCTCCTCCATCATACTTCCGAGAGGATCAAGCGCGTAAATGTGTCCGCCACTGTCGTCTACTCCACCGATAAGTGCTTGGACCCCAAGCGGGTAGTACCTGGCGCCGAACAGAATGTTCGAAACCAGTCTAGCCGCGGAGTTCACTGGGATAGGCCTGGCGAGGTCGAGTCTGTAAAGTGAAGAATTCGCCCTAAGCATTTCCACCAACGCCTGTGCATCTCCTACCGTCCCCGCAATAGTCATTGCTAGATGGTGATCGATTCGGTAGACTTTCTTGGCATGCTTATGGGCGACAAAGGAACCCATCGTAGCCCTGGTGTCCGTCGTAAGGACGACTCCGTCCTTGCAAACGACACCGATTGTAGTGGTCAATTCAAAACGCCCGTCTCTGGTAATCTTAGGTTTTCCAACTTGTCGTGTGTCCAGTTATTTTTATGTTAGATTGTCGCTTTCGCTTTCCGAGAAACGGAAAGATTTGTGATGAACCGGTTTCTGATAGCTTAAAAACGTTTTCAGCGACGATTGAGAGGCCTGGCCACGGAGGTAAATACCTTCGATCATTCATTGTCACGCCAACAGTCCTTGACGTGCATGTCAATGATTAGAGGTGTTAATGATTGGAAGGAGGTGATCCTTTCCGAGCCTTACTCTCTCGCGTCTGTTTGGGTATTTGCGCGGGCCGAGGGTTATGCTTGTGAACCCGATTAGCCTCAGTTTATTCTCAACTTGGTTCATCAAACCGTCTTGATGAAATAATCCCAGCTCTTCCTGGGATACTTCGATTGCCGCAACTGCTCCATGATGCCTGACTCGTATGTCTCGCGCACCACTCAGGCGCTTAACAATGGATTCCGCCTCTCCAACCTGGGTTAGCTTTCGAACGGTGATCTCCTCGCCGTGAGGTATTCTAGATGATAGACAAGGCATGGCTGGTTTGTCCCATACTTCGAGCTCGAGAAGTTGAGCGGTTTCTCGGACGTCCTTCTTGGCGAAGCCTGCTTCTGCAAGAGGGCTTCTTACGCCAGCCTCCTTGGCCGCAAGAAGTCCGGGCCTGATTTCCCCGAGATCGTCTAGTTGGGTTCCATCGAGAATTGCTTCAAATCGGGAGTTGTCAGCTTGGCGTCTTAGTTCGCGGTAGAGGGTGTCCTTGCAGTAATAGCATCTGTTGGAGGGATTGGCTTTGTAACTTGCGTTATGGACCTCGTCAGTTGTGACCGTAACGTGTTTAATCCCTATCTGTCTCGCGGTTCTCTTCGCGATTTCAATCTCTCCCGGCGCGAGAGATTCGGAGACGGCCGTTACTGCGAGAACGCGATCCCCCAATGCCTTGCGTGCGAGTGCGGCGACCAGAGAGCTGTCCACGCCGGCGGATAGGGCAACGACTGCCCCGTCGAACCGACTGATAATTTGAACCGCTTTCTCTATCTTCAACTGCAAGCCTGCTCTGTCAGGGCTAAGCATCATATTCAAGACACGTCACTCGTGGCAATTTAAACAGTATATGCACAAAAAGAAGGAATGATCAATTGTCCTACCTCAAGAAGTTTGAGCGAAGCCGAAAACTGTTCGAAAGGAAGGACAGACTGCTTTCTATCGCAAGCCTTTCTCGGCTTGCGAAACTTGATGTTGGGCGCGAAAAGCGCAAGGGAATTCCCGAGGTGATTCTTGCGGAAGGCAAGCTTGCTCGAGATGTGGCGAGGATTAGCCAGGCAATGGTAAGACGAACTGGTCGTGCGATCATAAGTCGTTCGGATGGACCCCAAGTCAGGGCTGTTAGATCCCTCATGGGAGAGGGGTCTAAGGTTGAATACTTTTCGCGCTCTCGAATGATGATAGTAAGGTCGAAGAACTACAAGTCGAGGCGTAGCGGTGGTAGGGTGGGGATTTTGACTGCGGGGACTTCAGATATACCGGTAGCTGAAGAAGCCGAGGTTATCGCTAGAGAGATGGGATGCGAGACTCGATCTTTCTATGATGTGGGGGTAGCGGGGATTCATCGCTTGTTCGAACCAGTTCGAGATCTTCTCAAGTGGGGCTCTGATGTTATCCTCGTAGTTGCCGGTCGCGAAGGGGCACTCCCAACTGTTGTCGCGGGAATTGTGGATGTCCCGGTCATAGGAGTCCCCACCTCGAGAAGTTACGGGTTTGGAGAAAAAGGGCTCGCTGCCCTAGCTGCCATGTTGCAATCATGCTCTCTGGGAATGGCCGTGGTCAATATCGATGGAGGAGTCGGTGCTGGAGCTATCGCGGCACTGATCGCGAACCATGTCGGTGAATCACGGATGGGAAAAGAATAGGTCTCGGCCGTCGGGAGCAGTGCGAAGCTTTGGGCGTAGATCTGGGGGATATAGTCACTCGAACCAAGAGTTCCTTGGACGAGTTTTCAGGAAAGACTTTCGCGGTTGATGCCTACAATGCGCTCTATCAGTTTCTCGCAATAATTCGTGGGCCCACCGGCGAGCCCTTGATGGACCGGCAGAGTAGAGTTACGAGCCATTTGAGCGGGCTTCTTTATCGAACGACCAACTTGGCGGAGAGAGGAATCAGACTAGTGTATGTTTTCGATGGAAAGCCTCCAAGTCTCAAAGATACGGAGATCAAGCGAAGGCAGGTCATCAAGGTCGAAGCCACGACGAGGTACGAATCCGCGCTTTCAAAGGGGAAGTTTGAGGAAGCGAAGCGGTACGCTCAGGCAACTTCCAGCCTTAAGGATTTGATGATTGGTGATGCTCACAAGCTTCTCAAGTACTTGGGCGTCCCGATTGTCCAAGCTCCATCTGAAGGAGAAGCTCAAGCCGCGTATATGGCGGCTCGGGGGGATGTTTGGGCTGCAGTCAGTCAGGATTATGATTCTCTATTATTTGGGGCTCGGAGGCTTGTCCGGAATCTAGCAATTAGCGGAAAGAGAAAGCTGCCAATGCGAGAGGCCTACGTACAGGTGGAACCGGAACTAGTAGACCTCGCATCAACTTTGCAGGCTCTCCAGCTTTCGCGAGAACAACTCGTAGACTTGGGGATCCTCATTGGAACAGATTTCAACCCTGACGGTTTCAAGGGAATAGGGCCAAAGACAGCCCTGAAGCTAGTCAGAGAGTACGGCAGGATAGAGAGGATCGCTGAATCGAACAGGGAGGTGGTCCCGCCGCCTGAGCTAGAGAGGATCAGGGAGATATTTCTGAAGCCTGCGGTAACTTCGAACTACGCTTTGGAGTGGCGTGAATCCGATGTTGACTCTCTTGTCCAGTTCCTCTGCGGAGAGAGAGACTTCAACGAGGAGAGAGTTCGGACTGCAGTAGAAAGGGCGAAGACTGCAATGGTGAAACAAAGTGGGAAAAAGACGCTTGAGTCTTTTTTCGGAAGCTAGCTGCTGAAGCCGTATTTCCCGACGAGAGGGACGAACGCGACTCCTCCGAGGGAGCTTCGCTCTTGGGTTCCATCAGGTTTTTTCCTGACCTGGACGAGTTCTTGTGGGAACATTCTTCCACCCACGGGCACGACTAGGATTCCATCCAGTTTCAATTGCTCAAGCAGGCTGGGCGGGATCTTGGGGGCTGCGGCTGTCACGAGTACTCTTTCGTAGGGGGCTCGTTCATCGTAACCTAGCGATCCATCGCCTTGGACTAGCGTGACTAGGTCAGAGTATCCTGCTCGAGAGAGGTTGTTCCGCGCGATCACAACCAGTTTGTCGAGGTATTCTACCGCAAAGACATGTCCCTTGTCGCCAACTATTTCTGCGATCGTAGCTGCATGGTATCCGCTTCCAGCCCCCACTTCGAGAACTTTCATCCCTTGGTGTAGCTCCAAAGCCTCGTTCATTATGGCCACCATGTAACGCCCGGCTGGTCAGCCGAGTGGCGCACTGATTGTCTGGCCACATTCTGTTGGCAATGGAGTATCATTGTAGGCGTACTGGCGCATGTGTGTGGACACGAACAGTTCCCGCGGGACTCTGCTCATTGAATTGATGACTTCGGGGGTCTTGAGGAGTCCTTCTGCGATGAGCGCCTGTACCATTCGTTCCCTTTCACGCGCGAAATCCACGGACCTAAGTCATCCCTCCGGCCTGTCATGGGTAGCTGAGCATATTAGACTCCTCTGGTTTGCATAGTGTAAGTCTGATGAACTTCACTTTCTACGCACGCGGCCATCGAGCTGTCTTGTCAACGCACCCAACGACTCTGGAGCTTACAAAGGAGGATGTCCTTAGCAAGAACGGAGACTGCATTGTTGCAGTCGGGTCTTCTGCGGGACTGAGAGACTTGCCTGAACATATGAAAAACGCTCTATCCAGCGAAGCCTGTAGAGCCCGCCTGACTTTGAAGCTTGACGCCCATAGATTCACGATCGAGGGCCGTGGAGCCCGGGGGTTGACGTTTTCCCATCCGACGGACATCGTGGTTAGAAAGAGCAGCTTTGTCTCTGATAGGACGCTTATGGTGCGTGCTAATCGGGCGGCAGCAGATCTTCCAAGATCACTAGTGGATCTGCTTCAAGATCCTGGCCGAAAGGTTTTGGTTGAACTTGCTGTCGAGACTTAGGACGGGGTAAGTTTCGCATCTACCGCAACCTGCCACTTCATCGGAGCTACACCTCTTACTTTATGTGTCTCTATGGTTTTCTCGATTTTCCAACCTGAATTATCCAGGGCCGCTGCAAGTTCTTTCCTGGCATTTGACTCGCTGTCTAATCCTTCTTTGAACGTGTAATAGTGTACGATTCCTCCGTCGAGCCTAAGCGCTTTGTAAGCGGGTTCGAGAAACTCCCTCGCCTGAGAGGGGTGGTTCATTATCACTCGAGTGGCTATGCCGGAGAGATTTTCCTGGACGACGACTCGCGCGTCGCCGAACCACACCTTTATCCTGTCTTGGACCTTGTTCATCTTCGCGTTTTCTCTGATCAGCTTGGCAGCCTCGGGGTTTGCCTCGATGGCATGGACTTGTACATCGTTCAATCGTTTTGCGATCAGTATCGAGAACGGTCCCACTCCAGCGAACATGTCTACCACGCACTCACCGGGCCGGACCTGTTCGGCCACCCTTTTGTGCTCGGCAGATAGCCGCGGGGAGAAGAAGGCTCTCGAAATATCGATCTTGAAGCGACATCCTAGCTCCGTGTGAATTGTCTCGGTTCGGTCGGTACCGAGGACGTGATGGAGAGGCCTCAATCGCAGGTTGTCGGTTATTGGTCCCGCCTTTGAGTAGACCGTCTTGACGTTCTTGTGTACTCTCATCAATGCTTCGGCGATGATCTTTTCGTAGGGTTCTGCTGTAGGGGATAGTTCTATTATTGCAATGTCCCCGATGATATCGAACGATTTTGATACGAGTGGAATGATGCTCGAAGGTAGTTTCTGTTCCAGAACTTCCTCTAGCGAGCCAACAGGTTGTGCTCTAGAAGGAAATTTTTCATGTGATAGACTCTGTTTGCCTAGGGCTCTCTCAATCTGTCTCCGCTCTTCCGGCTGCAGCTCTCGGAATAGCGGCACATGAAGCACATCGTCTACTATCTGCGGTGAAAGCTTTCTGTTCAACAGTTTCAGCCTCGTGAGGAGTTGGATAGCTTTCTCTCCTTGTTTCTTAGGTATACTGAGAGACACGCTTTCTTGCAGGTCGTCTATTCTTTCATCGTTGCGGCTCAACAGTGTTACTCGGCATCTACCTGCCGGTTCGTGCCCTAAGGCGTTGTAGAAAGTCCAGATCTGCCAGCGCAACTTCCGCTGACAATCGTACATCCTCATCCGGGTCTCGCAGTCTGTCGATCAATCCCGACCGAGCTGTCTCTTCTCCGATAGACCCGAGAGCCACTGCCGATTCATGCCTTACGAGGACGCTCTCATCGTTCGCCATGGCTTCCAAGAGAGCGGGAACTGCCGACTTGAACTCTAGCTGGCCAAGGGAAAATGCAGCCTCATGTCTCACGAGTGGGCTTGAATCTGCCTTCAATGTCTCGCAGAGTGCCGGAACCGCGCTTTCATCTTTCATATCCGCCAGCATGCATACCGCATGTATTCGAAGCAGCAGGCTCGGTCTACCGTCGAGGACTAACCTGAAAAAATCAATATCTCCTTTCGAAAACGCCCATTCCATCTTCTCTAGGGTCTCAAAGTCCTTCGAGTAATCCGGAAGGATTCTTGCTGTCTCGTTCTGAGCGATTGACTTCAATACAATCTCACTATCTCTTGCGATGACAATTGTCCACGGTCAATTGAAGCTCCGTTTGTGGATGGGACAATTGAATAATCACTATGCTGGGGGATGAGTTGAAGACCGGGATTATTTTAGCTCGATGGCACAGTCTCGTTGGTGGCGTCGCCGCTCATGGCGCGCTCATAGCACTCAGGGCAGTAGGGACCATCGTACGGTCCGTGTTTGGAGCAAGAAGGTCGCCTTTGACCCTTCTCGACGGACTTGCGAAGTTTCAATCGATGATTCTGACCTCTGATATAACGCGCCGGAACGTGACTATCTGCAACGTTTGAGATTGCGGGTGGCCGACTATTCCTTGGCGCCACGCTTTCTAAGGAATTGAGCAACGGTTTCCTGCTTCGTTTCGATGGCCACCAATAGTGGGGTCTTTCCCTGAAAGTTCTTCGAACTGAGGTCTGGACTCGCGTTTTCGACCAGCCAGACGACCAAGTCACAGTAACCTCTCGTAACCGCATTGTGGAGGGCGGAAGACGATCCGGTTTTTGCTCCGTTTCGGAGCAAGTACTGAACAAGTTCGAGGTCGCCGCTCCAAGCCGCATGGGGCAAGAGCGGAATTCCGTGGGCTCCTGTCGAGTTGATGTTCTTACGGTCTTCTCTGATTCGCTTTTCCACTTCTTCTCTGCGTCCGAGCATGGCCGCGGTACAGATTTCGAGAGGCGCTCCTTTTTCGAGTAGGTACGTCGCAACGGGAACGCTGCCCACTTGGGCAGCGGCATGAATTGCGGTCTCATGATCGGTCTCGGTCCAAGCGTATGTTGCGTTGAGTAAATCCGGTTTCTCCGCAAGCATTTTTCGTACTTTCTCTAGGTTTCCATGGCCTGCGATTACGAACTCGCGGACCAAGTCGGTTGAGAGAGGCGTCTTCGTCGTTTGCACAGCATTGGATTTGTCTTCGCAGCCCTATAACCGTTCGGAGAGCAGCTTTTTCAGGAATTGTGCAACCTTGTTGGTTGGAATGAATGGAAGATGCAATCACCGTGGCGGGCCCGGAGGGATTTGAACCCTCGACCATTCCCCGAACGAGTCGGATGGACTCGTCCTTCAGGTTAAGAGCTTCAGCTTTAGAGTCTGCTGCTCTACCTGGCTGAGCTGCCCGACTAGACCAGTATTCGTGTCCGGTTTACGGGCCCACGAACCCGCCGAAGGCTCGGTCGCGGCCGAATTTCTAATAAGGGTTACCGTTTCCGAGAAGAAAATCGATTCCAAATTAGATGAATGATAGACGAGATTTCTCCAACCTAACCCATCGGGAGATCTAACACCATCCGGAGCTTGTTTTACGCCCCCTCCGGCACCTTGTAATACCATGTGCTGTTCTCAGGCGTCAAGAGAAAGCCTGTTCGTGTCCCCAGCCTGCTTATGTTGTGGTAACACAAGGCTTCCCCGACACACGACACTGCCCTTTCGTGGATGATGCCGAAGGCTGCAGAGGCGAGGTTCTGATGAGACCATACGTTATCCTCTTAATGCTAGTGTTGGCCTCAGCCCTGACACTAGTAGTCCAAGTGCACGGTATTGCTCCTTACTCTCTCTCAATCAATCCCTCCTCTACAAGCTTGGGTAACAGCGTCACAATCACGGTGACAATCACCAATGGGGTAAGGAACGCGTTCTACGGGGTCACGATCGGTGTGCAGAAACCGAACGGTACCGGTTCCGCGATCTCAAACCAGGTGATATCGACGGACAATCGAGGCTCAGGCAGCGTACCCGTCCAATATTCATCAACTTCAACTTCGTGGACCGTGTTGAACGGCACTGTCGCTACCAACGTCGGAGGCGTCTACAATGTTGCTGTGAATCAGACATCGCCGACGAACATAGCGAACGTTGCGACCGGCCAGTTCACGGTAACTGCTATGATGAGCGTTGTGGTGTCTCAACCAACTTCCGGGACAATTGTCCAGAGAGGGCAGGCGTTGACAATCACGGCTACCGTGACGAACTCTTTGGGGGCGGTAAGTGGTGCGATAGTAACTGCTGACACTCCCTCGAACGGCCAAATTACGCTTCCCGAAGTTAGCTCTACGAACGGGGTCTACTCCATTATCTATCAGGTCTTGATGAATGATCCACTTGGTTCTTGGACGATAATTGTCCATGGTAGAGACACGAGTGGAAATTCAGGGACGAGTCTTCCTGTTACTGTCACCGTTACGAAGAGCGACTTGTTTGTCGACGCTATGATCACCTACAACTCCAAAGGCGTTCCAACCAGTAGCTTTTCGACAGGGGACACTGTCTACCCGTACTTTCGAATAAAATACTCAGGATCCACCGGGGCATTTCTCACAACTGGTCAGTATGTAGTTTCGGTGAAGAATCCTTCTGGAGCTACTGTGGCAAACCTCACCGCGGTTTATGATGCGAACCGTCTTGGTTTCTATACCCCTACAGGGTACTCTGTGTCTTCTTTCGACCCGGGTGGCGCGTGGACGGTCGGGATCAACGCTGACAGTCTAAACGATGGTTTCGGGAATACTGGGCCGACCATCGCTACTTCGGTCAGGGTGGATATCGTGCTTTCTCCACTGGGCTACCTTCCGTTTGTGGTCGGCGGCATAGTTGCTCTTCTCGGAGGAATTTTTGTGCTTAAGCGGTACGATAGTTCGCTTGCAGGGTTCGAGCATCTGGAGCAGATGATGGGAGGGCCGATCCCTCGTGGGTCTAGTCTCTTACTCCTTGGGGATCCTGGCAGTGGAAAGACTGTTTTGTCCTATGAGCTGTTGCATGAGGAGCTTGACGGAGGGAGGCAATGTGCCCTCTTGTCATACGATGCCTTTCCGGAGGACGTTCAAGCCCGTATGGGAGAGTTTGGTTGGGACATTATCTCCCCCCTCCGCAAGGGACGGTTGAGGATCATCGACTGTTATTCTGGGCTTGCGGGGCAGGGAGAAGGCGCTCTTCGGGACCCGTCGGATCTCACCGAGCTCAACATTCAGGTCACTTCTTTCATAACCAAGGCTAAGAATGCGCCTGTGACTCTCATTCTCGACTCGCTCACGCCGATCTTTAACGGGGTCGACGCTAAGCAGGCGATCAACTTTTTGCAGACTGTCGGGGCGAAGGTGAAGTATACTGGTGGTCTCTTTATCCTGACTGCGTCGAAGGGGGCTATACCGGAGGATTCGATCGCGAAGATTAAGAGCATCGTAGACGGCGTTATCGAACTTACTTTGGTAAGGTCAGGAAGGAGGAGCCGTAGGTATTTGTCAGTTTTGAAGATGGAGCGGCGACGAATCGCATCCGACACGGTTTCGTTCGAGATAGCGAGAGGGCGAGGTTTGGTCTTCCGAGTCTCGCGCTTCGGAATCCTGCGAGGGAAGCTGCTGCAGTTGAAGCTCAAGCCTGGCCAGTCATCTGAAAAACAAGCTCCAAGTGCCGTGACACCGGCCAAGGCCGAGGGGAAGCATGTGGATGAGAAGGGCAAGGAGGGTAGGACCCCTGAGGTCTCGTCCAAGGGCGCTGGGACAAGGCAGCGCTAGAGCTTTTGAAAACGAGCTTTTAGCAAACAGTCCATCTCTCTATCGCTATGAGTGTCGCCTTTATCGGGCTGGGCCTGAACGATGAGAGAGGTCTCACTGTCGAAGGGCTAGAGGAGGCTCGACGTTCGAGCAACGTTTTCGCGGAGTTTTACACAAACATCATGCCCGCTTTGGACAGTAAGAAGCTTGAGCTTCTACTCGAAAAGAGGATTGTCGTATTGAATCGATTCCAGCTAGAGGACGAAGGAGGCAAGCAGATTGTTGAGGCGGCTGCGAGGGGGAGAGTTGCCTTCCTTGTCCCTGGAGACCCGATGATTGCCACGACCCATATCTCTATCAGACTGGAACTAGCGAAGAAAGGCATACCTTCAAGGATCATCCATGGCCCGTCAATAGTGTCTGCGGTCTGCGGTGCTACGGGTCTTCAGAGCTACAAGTTTGGAAAGTCTGTAACCCTCCCGCAAGAGCCTGGCGTGCCAGGTTCGTTGCTGGAAAGTGTTCGTGATAACAAGACGAGAGGGCTTCACACCCTGATACTTCTCGATGTTAGACCAGAGCGGTCGAAACAGCTAACGATAGGGGAGGCAGCGGCCAAACTGGTAGTCGCGGATCCTGCACTTGAACAATCGGTAGGCATCGGCGTTGCGCGGATTGGATCGGCGGACCAGCTCGTGCTTTCTGGAAGGCTTGGAAGGCTTCAGCGCGAAGAGTTCGGGAGCGTCCCTCATTCGCTCGTGATTCCCGGAAGGCTGCATTTCATGGAGGCCGAGTCTTTGAAGGCGTTTTGTGGCGCGAGTGATGAGGATTTGGAAGCGTTGAAATGAGGGAGCGGGCGGGAGAGCGAGCCGCCAAGTATCTAGAGGCGACGTCCCAGTCACTGCGAATCTTGAAGAAAAAGAAGAGCGAAACACCTGTCCCATCTTCTCTGCTGGATTATGTGTTGGAACTTGCCAAGCGCTACGCACAGGACGCGAAACACTACGTGGGCGAGCGGAAATCAGTCACTGCGCTCGCCTGCATCGCCTATGCTGAAGGCCTTCTTGACGCGCTGAAATTTCTCGATTTGGCCGAGTTCTAGCGAGACTCGATTTGTTAGGGTAACACTGCCCTGATATCGCAGGCCAGATCTATTATCGTCGATATTCATGGAGAATTGCGCAGGCTGTGGCAAGCCCACTCGCAGGGACGAGCCGGTCTCCGCCTCGTTCAGCCAGGAGGGACAAAGGAGCTTCTTCCACAAGACTTGCGAAGATCGAGCCGAGCACGTGAACAAGTGGAAAGAGGAGGCGGCTTGGGCGTTCAGGGTGACACGACTGACGATGTCTGAGTGGAACGAGTGCAGTCCCCGGAAACATCTCGGCGTCTGGCAGTCGATATTCATAGCTCGAAGAGACGAGGATGTCTGGTGTCCAGACTGCGGGCTCAAAATAGCCAGACAAGAGACTCTTACTTGTCCAACTTGCGGCGGTCGAGTCATCATCACGGACGCTGAGACCACGAAGATGGTGTTCACCCACAGAGAGACCCTCTACAAACTCCATCTGCACTGTACGGAAAGGGGGGATGATTCCTTCGTCTATGCGGTCATAAGCGGGTACACTCCTGTCACCATCACGGCGAAGAAGGGTGAAGCTCCAGAGGCTTCATCGAAACAGGCGATGATGCTGAAGTATGAACCGAAAGGGGATCTCAAGAAGGGGCTAAGTGTCTAGCCTCTTCCCCTGTCGAGAAGCGTTCTTATTCCCTCCACTAATAGACTCGTCCCGTTTTGGTTTTGCCATCGGGAAAGACAGTACTGGCTACAGGCGTCTTCGACCTTCTGCATATTGGACACCTCAGATTCCTTGAGGAATCCAAGAGAAAAGGCGGTCCTAGGTCAAGGCTCGTCGTAGTAGTCGCGCGCGACAAGACCGTGTTACGAAGGAAAGGGAGAGGTCCGGTTGTTCCTGAGGACCAAAGGAGGGAGCTCGTTGCGGCTCTGCGGGTAGTGGACCGAGCGATTCTGGGAAGGGAGGAAATTGATCTCCTAGGCATCCTTAGAGAGGTCAAGCCTGATATCGTCTGTGTCGGCTACGACCAGGATGAGATAAGCGCGGCTGTTACGCGAGTTATCAGGAAGGAAGGATTACCGATCCGGGTTGTTCGAATACGAAGGTTTGGACCCATCGGATTCGACAGTAGCACGAAACTGAAGAATAGGGTTGCAAAAGCATTGTCTGTAGCTTAGGGTTTTATCGGGACTCTAACGCGGACTCTGTCCCCATCAGCAAGTTTGAACTGCTTTCTCAATGAGACAGGAGCGATCAACTCGACAACATCTTCACCATAATGAGCTCGGATAGGGAGGACGATCGCGCTCTTGACCTCGTCATTGACCATCGCTCTGAAGCATTTTGCGGGTCCGTAGGTCCGCTTTTCGTTGGCGAAGCCTTCGATATATACGAACGGGTAGGTGTCTAGGATTTTTCGATCGTTGAGATCTTCCTTGCTAACTCTGAGGTTTAGGGTGCCGGGAAAGGGGTCGAATCCTAGTTTTGATATGAACTGTTTCCGGTAACCGTCGAGGCTCATGTAGTATGAGCCCTCGGAGAGACCTGCGAAGACAGTTCCGGTGATGACTAGGTCCTTCTTCGGTGCTTCGAAGACTCGTTTCAGGTTGAGGTACATGTCGGATAACTGGCGGAGTCCTACGCTGGTTATTCTTACCTTCTGGTCTCGTCCGTTTCGAGTTCTCTCGATCAATCCCAGCTTTTCCATCTCTATTAGACGGCGGGAGGCGGTTTGTTGAGAGCTTCCAATTCCTTTTGCGACGTCTGATGTGCTGCAGACGACTTCTTTGTCAGTGGCGCCTATCTCGGATAGTTTGTAGAGAGCTAGAAGATGGGAGGGTTTCATTTCCAGACGCGCCTTCTCAAGGAATGGTCGAGAATCACTTAGTGATCTTGTATCTTTTTTCCGAGCCGGTCTAGGGCCTGTTCGAGCGAGAAGCGTCTGACTTCTGTAACCACGTCTCCTCTCGTGGTCTCAATGATTCGTCTCGCCGCGTCCATCTTGATTCTGAATGTGGGTACGATCGAAGTGTGTTCTAGGGTTTGGAGATCATCGTACACTCCTTCCATCGCATCCAGAAGCTTCTCAGCCCTTCTAACGTCACCCTTTCGGAGGGAGTTCAGGGCCATTCTTCGAAATTCTCCAACAGCGTCTAGGAGTCCGAGCACGTAGCTTCGGTGGTCGGCGCCAGACTCGGCCATCGATACTATCCCTTCGTCTCGCGCAACCTTCCGGAGAGTGACGGCTTCCACATATTCTTGGAACGCGACTATGACACCATTAGAGCTGCGGAGCTCGGGTGCGTCAGTCGACAACTTTTCTATCTCTTGAAGGGTCTTCTCGGCTCGTTCCAGTGTCGAGTTGGCTGTTTTCAGGTCTCCTCTATGAATCTCGAGGATTGATGATGATGCCATTCTCGTGGCGGCTCTAGAGAGGTCGAGGATTCTCTCCCGTGCTCGATCGAACTGGGAGAGATCCTTCTGGATTGCGGTCAGGTCCTTTTTCGATAGCATGTTGCGAGCTTCTGCTCCGCTGGGCTTCGGAGTATTATAACAGGTTCTCGTTAGCCGGATATTGTCTTAACCAAACTGTGGGATTCTTCTTTTATCCCACCTTCGGTTATGACGAGCAGATCGACTCCATCTCCACTGGAGATGTCTCGAGCTAGAGCGGACCTTATGGCTCGTAGGATGAGTGGGCGGGCTTCGTCAACCGATAATCCTTCCCTGTACTCTGATTCCAGAACTCCCATCGCCACCTCTGCTCCAGTTCCGACGGCTGCGAACTTGTCTTCAAGGACGGATCCGATGGGGTCCATGACGAATAGGCTTGGGGTGCCATTGTCTACGCCTGCGATTATGGTCTGAGCGAGATAGGGGAAGAGGCGTCTCGCGGACAGGAGGTTGGCCATTAGTTTGGCGGCATTCTTTACGGTTCCAGCTCTTCCTCGCTCGTATTCGAAGATGTTCATGTACGCGAGGGCTTCGCGGGATAATACTTGCATGTCTCCTATTATTCCCGCGCAACCGATTCCTATGTTGTCTGTTATCTTGAAGACTTTCTTGGCTACTTTGCTCATGACGAATGTCCCGTATGCGTATCTTCGCTCGGAGGCTAGAATAGCTCCTTCTTTGCACACGAGTCCGACGGTTGTGGCTCCAGGCATGTAGATGTCGTTGCTCATAATCGGGTCATCGTTCGACCTCATGCCGTTTTGCTATAAAGCTAGCGCTTGGTAGAGGTTCGGGTTGGAATGTTCCAGTAATCTGTCCTAGTGAGTTTCGACAGGGACGTGATCGCGGATTCGTTGTTCGCGTAGTCCGAGCCAGGCTGGGACGTAGGGTTTCGTCCAGTCGATCGGTCCGGAGGAGAATCTCTGCTGCATTCTCGCGAGATCCAGGTCCCATGCGCGGTCAAAGAACTCGTATGCTTCGTCCCATTCTTCTCCCCAGTCCCAGCCGGAATGTTCGATGCGGACTTTGGTCAGGGCTTCAACTCTCTCGAAATGGATGTTGACACGTGTCTTGTGTCTTCTCACGTTTGGAAACTGGGGTGGTGCTTTCCATTCTACGGACAGGGTCTTCATCGACTCGAGTCCGAGTATCTTGCAGCCTTCTGTTCCCCTGAAACCTAACGGTGCTTCGGGGTCGAAGAATATCTCGTAGGGTCCTTGGTCTTCGAGTTTGATGTTTGCTTTCGGGGCGAGAAAGCTGGTGATTCCCTCGTTGGTCGTCCAGACTGTCCAGACGTCTGCGATTAGCGCTGATGTGATAGCCTCTTTTCGAAGTATCTTTGGATCCATCGCGACCCACTATTTCGAGTCTGGGTGATGCGAGTTGCAGTCTATCGGGACAATTTAGCCTTGTTGCTACATAATCCGAAAAACCCATCTTCTAATGGTTCAGTTGTCTGTTCATGCAGGAGCATCCTCTGAAGGCGATCCTTTCAAGGATAATGCGCGGGGGAAGTAATCCTTCGGAGTTCGAGCTAGCCTATGTTCACAGAGGCGCGGCAGACGATCAGATGATCATCAAAGTATCAGAGATAGCCAGGCTGGGAAAGGGATCGTTCCTATTGCGGGATGGGGAGACTCAGATTCCCTTCCACAGGGTCTTGTACGTGTTGGACATGAAGAGGACACTGTTGTGGAGGAAGAAACACCGGGAAACAACAGGATAACGTGTCGTTCAGTCGAGTTTAGTTTTGGAGTCCTGTCCAGACCGTCCCCACTCTCGCACACGGGGGTCCCACAAAAGTTATAGGAATTTCTTTTCGAGAGCCTCCTCCTGTCTGAACCTGATTCGGGCTTGTTTCTTTGAGACTGGCGTGTTATCGGCTTGTCTCCGGTTTTCGATCCCCGTGCATTCCCCTTGGGATCAGCGTGAAAGATCGCGTTCCAGAAATCGCGGGCCTGGATTTCGGATCAGGGCTGATAATGGGCGATTTCTCCTCCCTGCGGCGAATTTCCCATGAAATGAGTTGAGGTTGAATTCAGTATCTTCTTATTTTTCATCTAACCCTTTTTAGTAGAATACCGATACCAGGCGTTCTAAGCTTGCCACGGAAAGAAACCCTCGATCTTTCCATGATAGCAGACCGCGTCTCACCACAAACATGGTCGCTATTCCAGGCGCTGAGGACCCGCATGCGACAGCTGAAGGGGGTCTCGATGAAAGTTCTATACGAGAAACACAGCAGCGAATCCACCCCAGCATTCTTCTACGAAGGCCGCCAACTCTACCATCTCCACCTGAGAGGAGCCGAAATGAGCGCAACATTCCATACCGACTTCAAGTCGAGGCTCCGTCTCACCGAGAACCAAACGATCGACTGGCGTCTTCGTGACGAGATCAGGAAACGAACTTGGGCAGGTTTCGCCTTCCAATCCTCGAAAGATCTGGGACCCTTCATGGAGCTCGTCAAGGCAAAATACCAGATCATCGGTGAGGAGGCTGGTGGCAAACCGCGAGAAGAACGACCGATCGCCTTCTAGACCTCCTAGCGAAACAAGCCTATGCTGAACCATCACTACCGTCACAGAACGAAGCAGCAACCGCAGTGTGCTAGGCTTTTGCCCAACCCAGACCTGAGTCCAAACCTCCTTCATCTCAAGGTCAAACTCGCCTCAATTGATCGATCAAGAGACGGCGACCAAGTGGAGGCGGTGGTTGCGATTCTCCTCTGGGACGAGCCTGGAAGAGGGCTGCAGACCCTTCTGGTACAGAGGGCGGAAAGAGAGGGGGACCCCTGGTCGGGACAGATTGGACTTCCAGGTGGTCGAGTCAAACAAGGCGCTGAAACGCCTAGAACTGCTCTTCATCGGGAGGTCGATGAGGAAGTTGGAATCAAGCTCGAAGAAGTCGGCGTGGAACTTGGCAGCCTTTCGGTCGGTCATCCTATGCGACGTCTCGAAATGAGGGTTCAGCCTTGGGTCTACGGTTTGAGGATAAAGCCTAGTGTCAGTATCGGCTCGGAAATTGCCAGCTCTCTCTGGGCGAACCTGGCAGAGCTATCCTCCAAGAAGAAAATGAGCGAGATTACAGTCAGAGACAAGCCTTGGAGTGTGGAGTCCTTTGTTGTCGAAGGAAAGATCGTCTGGGGTTTTACATACCGGGTCTTGACTGAGCTGCTTCCGATTCTAGAAGCTTCACTCTAAGTAGCAATTTCAGGGATAACCGAGTTTATGCCCTGCATCTTGCACGCCTCGCATATTTCGAATGTCGTTGGCTCTCCGCAGGACTTGCAAGGTTCCAAATGAGAAGGTGCAAGATTTGGTTCGGCGAGGGTTCGAAGTCGGAGCATCGCTCGGTACGCAGAGAAGGTCACACCTGGATGCGCCAGCTCCAGTTTGTTCAGAACAGTCCGAAGTTCATTCCTCAAAGCTTCAGTCATGTAGGGACACGAGGCGGTTTGAAACTGTAGGTCCTCGGCATAGCCGTACATTACAATCTCTCTCTCAGGAATCTCGCACAAGGGCTTCACCCTGGTTAGGAAGAGGCCTCGAGGATCCTTCAGAACAGGGCTGAATCTAACGAATCGCTCGGCATCGCCTTGGAACAAG
>VBBT01000091.1 GCA_005881695.1 Candidatus Bathyarchaeota archaeon
AGTGACGGTTACGCGGCGTTCGTCTGTGATCGGCTTCTTGAACTCGCAATGGGCGGAAGCGAGAATGAAACTTGAACGGAACCCTTTCTTTACCTGTCCGAGGCTTCTTGCAAGCTCCACACGAGCGGTCTCCATGTATTGGAGATACGTTGCGTGGTTGACGTGGCCCATTACGTCGATGTCCCGGAACTGCACCGGTAGATCGATGCTAAACTTCACTTGTGATGCCTCGCAGATGGATAGGAGGCATCCGCATCGTAACAGAAAAAAGATCGCCTATCATGACTGATCGGCTGCGATGAGAGACATGATTCATCAGCTTAGGATCTATGAGATTTTCGACCAGAACAAGGAAGCGTTTCACAACAGGTTCCGCGACCACGCCTGGCGGATCATGCGATCCTACGGGTTCAACATCCTCGGCATGTGGGAGACAAGGCTGGGAGACAGGACAGAGTTCGTCTACCTGCTCGCCTGGCCGGATGAAAAGACAATGCGAGACGCCTGGGACCAGTTCAGGACCAACGAGGAGTGGAAAGAGATCAAGAAAATCACCAATGCTCGACACGGCGACCTTGTCGGAGAAATCCAGGATCGAATGCTCACCCCGACAAGCTATAGCCCCACTATTCATGGGGCACGTTAGTCAAGCTACGAGCTTTCCGCTAATCCTAAGGATCGACACGCTCCATTCGGGCAGCTTGGTACACCACTCCTTATACCGAGCGAAGTTCTCGCCGTGCCCATGTTCGTCCCTGGCATCATTTCACTCGCATTCTACAAACGAAAGCCGAGCCTCGTCCAAGTCATTTTGGGTTTGGTCGCCACGGTTGTGCTGTCGGCGTTGCTCGGATATATCTCACCAGGCGGTCCGCTCGGCCAAGTCGGCTCTGTCATATTGGCGGTGGTCGGCGGCGTCATCCTTTACGTCGTGATCTTGGTGGTCCTCCTTTATTGGTACCAACCAAGGCGCACGAAGCCGCGGATGCCGACCCCGCCTTCGCCGGCCCCTTGAGAAGGGAACGCCGCGAGAATCTTTTCCTTGTGACACGATCTGCGGAGTCGCGCAACAGGCCATCCCACGAGCCTTCTAGATTCTAGAGTTCTTGAGATATTGTAGCGGGACTCTTTGAGATCCTCTTCGCGAGATAAAAAAAATCATAGTCACCGAATCAGCAGCCAACTGATGAAACCCGAGGCGGGCCCCTTCGGGGGCGGTCGTTCCGCAACCCGCGGGCGAGAACACTTAAAAAACCGCTAGACCGTAATTTAGCCTTAGAGGAAAAATATCGTGAAGTCGCAGAATTACTCCACTGCCTTTACCGTAGTCCAAACTCCGGAGGAAGTCTTTGCTGCCATCAACAATGTTCGTGGATGGTGGTCAGGAAACATTGAGGGCAGTACCAACAAATTGGGCGATGAGTGGACGTATCGTTACAAAGACGTCCATTATTCCAAACAGAAGATAACAGAACTGAATCCTGGCAAGAAAGTCGTTTGGCTTGTCTTAGACAGCTACCTCAATTTCATTGAGGACAAAACCGAGTGGAACGGGACGAAAATCACTTTTGAAATAGGTAAGAAAGGTGACAAGACCGAAGTCCGCTTTGCTCACCTGGGTTTAGTTCCCGAAGTCGAGTGTTACGATGCCTGTTCCAACGCTTGGGGTGGCTATGTTAACAGTAGTCTGCGGACCCTAATCACTAAGGGTAAAGGGCAGCCCAACCGGAAAGAGAAAGTGGTTGGGGAAAAGAAGGCCGTTAATGCCAAGCCGGTTAAGAAGAAACACGAGAAGAAGTAATTACCAGCCGGGGTAGGCTAAGAGGCTGGCCGAATCCCATTACAAAAGATCAAGACTCCGACATCGCCGCTAATCTCCAAGATAGCGTCCATCGGAACGGTGACAAACATCATTCCTAGCACCTATGCTATCTTCACAAGGTCGTTATTGGAAAGTCTTCAAAACTTGACTAAACGGTAACAATCATCACATATCCGGCGATCAAACGCGCTCGATGGGAGACGTGTAGAATGGGGTCTAGAGCTTCCTTGGCTCGAATGCCAGTCTTTCTCCTAATCGGGATCCTCTTGTCGAGCACCCCACTTGCCTCTAACACCTTTCCTTGGTTCCAATCCTCGGCCGCAGCGATCCCGATAAGTCCTCCCACCTTGAACACCGTCGCGATCAACGCCTCAATGAGACAAGTGCTCACATGGGCCGTGTCAAGAGTTCTTCCTAATGGTACCGCGACGCTTCAAGGCACCTCGAACAATCTCTGGGCAACTTCCCTAGTCGGAAGAACTATGACCTACCTACAATTGGAAATCGGCGACTCAACGACCCGGACAATTATCCAGAACATGACCAAGGCAGAACACATTCTGCTTCAGAATCCGTCCTTTATCAGCTACGGAATATGGTCCCCTGCAAGCCTCAATACACAGTTCCAAGTACACCTCGACGCACAGAAATTCCTGTCACGAACCTACGGGCTAACGCTCGACCCGAACGCAAGGTCAGACCTGATCAACGTCACCCAGAACATGCATCTCAACCTGCCTTCCAGAAGCGACTATTTCGACACGGTCGCCTGGACCCTCTCGAATGCGGTCTGGTTTGCATACTATAGCGGGTCTACGCTACCCCCGGCCTCAGACTTCACAACAGCAGTCCAAGACCTGAACACCAACTACAATCAGACAGGGGCCACATCAGCAGCCGCAGACCAGTTCATCGACTTTGCCAAGCTTCTCCGCTTTCTCAAGCCAATCACTTACACTGACAGCTACTTCAGGCTCCAAGGCAATTCTCTCAGCCAATCCTATCAAACACTAGAGATAGGTCTTGCGAACCAGCTTGTCAAGAGACAACGGTCAGACGGTAACATCGTCACGGTCAACCCTTTCAAATCCTACCTTGTAGAGGACTTCGCAAGAGACCTAGACTCAAGCGTCTACCTCAACAACAATCTGACCTATGCATACTCGGCGTACCGGGCCGAGTCTTACCTCACTAGCCTGTATCTCCAGTCTAACGGGAACTTTTCCCTTCCGAACAATGGAGCAGGACTGTACCCGACGGGCACCTATCACATGCTCTCGATCGCAAACGATCTCAGATCATGCTCCAGCAACGCTTGGTACAACATCCTCACATCCTCATCAAAACTACTCAACTATACGCTAACAACACAGTATCCCGATGGGACTTTCAGATTCTTCCTCAACATAACCAACCCCGGCAACGCGCTAACAACAGTCAATACCGTAAGCGGCATCGTCGACTCGTACCTAGTAATTCACAACACGAACGTACTCTCCCCCGAGACCCCGGTCAACCTTGCCGGCTGCCAAACCATATCATCTCCCTCCCTATTCCAGAATCTCTCCTGGCTCTACATCGTCATCCCCCTCGCCCTAATCGTCGCGGTCGCCATCGCATACGAGAGAAAACACAGGGCCAAGTATCATGGACTCGTGGAAAAGTGAATTGCAGAAACTCTCGCTCCGGAGACTCGGCGAGACCGCGTTTCTCATCACGTTCCTTCTAATCTGGCTACCTCGAGCGATCCCCTTCCAACCAATAATCGCGTTTCTCTGGCCCATCTACCACTGGTTCGGAGTAGACTACTACATTCCACTAGTCAAGGCTCCTGGCGTACTCATTGGCTCCATCCTAGCCTGCTTCGTCGCGGGTTTCGTGAGGGAATATGTGGCAGACTCCAAGGCTATCGCAAAGATCCCAACGAGGATACACGTGACCGGAATAAGAGGAAAGACAACTACTACGAGACTCATCGGGGCCGCCCTTAGAAACCACGGCTGGCGGGTAGTAACCAAGACTACGGGAAAGGCCGCGAGACTAATCGACCCTGAAGGAACCGAGCGTGGAATCCGTAGTCACGATGAACAGCCTAACCTCAGAGAACAGCCTAGAATAATCGAGAGTGTAGCCGACGCCGGGGGAGCAGACGCGATAGTATTCGAATGCATGTCCATCCGGCCGAAGAGCATAATCGCAGAAAGCAGGTTCGTTAGATCAACAATCTCAGTGATCACAAACGTCCGTGCCGATCACCTGGACGTCATGGGACCATCATTGGAAGATGTTGCTTGGAACCTTTCTGGAATAGTCCCAAGCAACGGTGTCGTTGTGACTGCGGAGAAGAAGTACATTCCGATCATCAGAAAGAGAGCGGAAGAGAAGAATGCGAAAGTCATAGAGGTCGACCCTGACACAGTCCCGGACGA
>VBBT01000092.1 GCA_005881695.1 Candidatus Bathyarchaeota archaeon
TAGATCTGGAACACCAGCGCGACGATGAGGAGGGCCAGCAAGATGTTGTGTTGTTTCCTTAGCCCTGCAAGGGACTGCTTCTTCCACATAGCGCCAATCACTAAGAGCCCCACGATCGATATTGCTAGAATTGCGTAATCGTCCAAAGAGTGAGCGAGCATGTCGCCTTCTAGCCCTATGAAGGCTCCAACAATCTCGATCAACACGATAAACAGGACTATGAAGGTCCGGCGCTTCGCCAGCTCACGTGTGCTACGGATTTTTCCTCGGGAACATCGGCGGACGTATTTGTCTTCACGGCGTCAACCCTTCCGAATTTCTAGCTCGCAAGACGCAACGCTGTACTTCACTATTATGAAAGGATTCTACACGGAGTAGGACATCGATGTTGACCCATTACACTTTGAGGACTATCTTTCCGAAGTGCTCACTCTTCTCCATTTTCTCCTGAGCCTTCGCTGCTTCCTCTAGAGGAAAGATGGAGTCGACAACAGGCTTGAGTTTCCCGTCTTCGAAGAAGCTGAGGATTTTGAGGAGTTCTCCTCGTCCGCCCATAAACGATCCCATGAGGGAGAATTGTTTGACGAAGACGTATCTGATGTCGATCTCAGCCTTTCCACCGCTGGTGACGCCGCAGTTGACTAATCGTCCTGCGGGAGCCATTGACTTCATGCTCTTCTCCCATGTTGCCTCTCCGACATGGTCGAAGACAACGTTGACCTTTCGTCCATTTGTTATCCGTTTGATTTCGCTTGGTATGTCCTGAGTGTGGTGGTTGAGAACGAAATCTGCTCCCAGCGCCTGAGCCTTCCCTCTCTTAGTATCACTCCCGACTGTGGCGATGACTCTCCCGCCTAACAGCTTAGCTACTTGCACAGCGGCACTTCCAACTCCGCTTCCAGCAGCCCAAACCAAAACCATCTCCCCCGGAACCAGACGTGCCCGGGTTACGAGCATGTGCCACGTCGTCAAGAAGACGAGCGGGACAGCGGCAGCTTGTTCGAAACCGAGCTTGTCAGGAATCGAGAGAACATTGGCTCCGGGAACAGCGACATATTCAGCGTAACCGCCCTGTGTCTCGTATCCGATGATCTTGTACGACTCGCATAGACTATCCCAGCCATTGCTGCAATAATCACAGATTCCGCAGCTTACTCCGGGGACGACCAAGACTTTCTCGCCCTTGGGATGTCCGGAAACTAGGTTGCCGACTTCAGAGATCTCTCCTGAAATATCAGAGCCAGATATGTGAGGTAAGGGAATTCTCTCACTCCTAGTTCCACCCCTTGCCCAAATATCAAGATGGTTCAGTGCACACGCTCTTACTCTTACTAGAGCCTCCGTGGGGCCAATTTTCGGGCTAGGCACTTCCTCGAACTGAAGCTTCTCAAGTCCACCGAACTCGTGAAATCTGACAGCCTTCAAAACGGTTCCCTGGTGTGATCAGAAAATGACGGTTTTAAGTTCACGCGAGGGTCCTGTCGACAGTCTACCCTTAACTACCTCTCTCAATCCTTAACCAAAATCTAGGTCGGCTAACCATGTCTACGGGCTCGACTGAGGTCAGCGCTGACAGAATAGCGAGCGAGCTCAAAGGCAATACGTTGAGGGTGTACTGGTTCGTGATGAACGCTTCTAACCAGACAGTCGGAGTCCGGGAGGCTCAGAGAGCCTTGAACTTCTCAAGCCCCACCCTCGCCCTATACCATCTGGACAAGCTTCGAGACCTCGGCCTTGTCTCCCGCGACTCTGGAGGGTACAAACTGATCAAAGAGGTGAAAGTGGACGTTCTCAAGCAGTTCATGAAGCTCCCCGGCCAGTTCTTCGTGCCCCGATTCTCCCTCTACGCCGTCCTCTTTTCAGTCCTGACCATCTATTACGCCCTGAATCTCGTAACAATAGACTTCTTCGCCTTCTTCGGCCTCCTCTTCGGGGGCCTTGGCTCAGCAATCTTCTGGTTCGAAGCCATCAAAACATGGAGGCAGAGACCTTAGAACTCATCAAAATCTAGAACAGGTGTTCAAAATCGTTGAGTTAATTGTAAGAATGACCTTAACGTGGGAGGAATAGACTGATGGACCTGGCAACCAGAAAGATGGTCTACTTCGGCCTCGTAGGCCTCCTTATAGCAGGGTCCACGATAGCCGCCCTCCAAGTCATACCCACTGCATTTCTGGCTAAAGACGGTACTATCTCAATCTACTTCTCGGGTATACAATCAGATATACTAAGCAATCAACCGATAGCTCAGGTCGCGTTCTTGTCCAATGCTTCGCCCAGCACGGCCCAATCCGGGAAACCGGCCTCCAACATAATCAGTCTTAACGTCACAATAGATTCTGCTTCGCTGCACAGGAGCGGCGATCCGAACGACAGTTGGGTTCCAATCCCACACTGGACGACCACCACAATAGACTTGCGCAAACCCACCAATATCCTGACTCTCATCGCTTCGGCCAAAATCCCGGCGGAAAATATTACGATGATCCGGTTACACGTCTCCACTGCAGTAGCTGCGGTCAAAGACCTGTCAGGGGTAGTCAGCATCAAAACAGTAGTCGTCCCAAGCAAAATGCTGAAAATCCCGCTAAGCCCGGACGCCCGGATAAGTGGTCAGATGACAACGAGCATAATCGCGGATCGTCCACACATAGTAGTTGAAGGCACCGGTCAGATTCTCCTTACGCCGGTTCTTCATGTGGACAGCGTCAATGGACCCAAATGATTCCGAGTGGAATCCGTAGATCGATAACATTGGTAGCGGGGGGTGGATTTTCGGGTCCCACACGGGCCCTTCGAACCACCGCTTGAGGATCGAATTCACATCGATCAATCTCAGGGTTATGAGCCCTGCGGGTTAAACCTGGCTACCCCACCCCGCTACGCGCTCCGGCGTAACCCTTTCGGGTATTAAAGTACGAGCCGTCGTATGAATGTAATTTCCACTTAGTCGGAGCATCATGCCAAGATACGCAGGCGTCTAACTGTCAGACACATAGTAGGAAGGACCCGAGTTTGTGAGAGCGACTTGAGCATCACGGGTGACTCGCACATCGCCTCTGGATATCTGTAAAGCTTCGGTTACAAAGCCTCGCTCAGTTTCGCATTTCTCTATCCGTCTTATTATTGGTGTGTCTGGTGGACCCTGGATGCTTAGTTCTCAAAATTGGAAACTGTAAAGACAGTTGTTCAAAACCATCGACCGGAGCCTAAGCTACTTGATCTGGCGGAACGATTCCGACAGATGGTCAATCTATCCACAACGATTGGATTGGAGACAGGGAGAACTTCGCTCAAATCTCTCTGTCTAGTAAGCTACCACCGACTGAAAATCTTCGAGACTCCATCCAAGTACCGTTTATGTGCTATCTCCAGAGCAGCAGGGATCCTCAAGAACTATCGTAATCTATCGAAGAAACATAGCGTTGGTACGCCTTACTGTCGCCGACCAAGTCTGATCATTTGTTATGATCTGAAGATCAAGAATAATGAACTCAATCTACCCGGAGGTTTCCATATCCCATTGAACAATTACACTTTGAATGTGCTCAAACAACCAGGTATCAGATTACGTTCCGCAACTCTCACAGTTTCGAGAGTTTGTATCTCTTTCTCGAAAGAGACATCGAAGGTGAACTGTGAGGGAATGCTTGGCATAGATAGAAACCTCAACAACATTACCGCCGCGGACTCGTTTGGCAAAATCATTGTCAACGACCTGTCGAAAGTTACCGTGATCAAGTCGGCCTCGCGACGGACGATAGCCAGATTCAAGCGAAACGATAGCCGGATAAGGCGTCAGATAGCCCGTAAATACGGACGTATCCAAACGAATAGGACGCAATGGTTAGTCCACAACGTCTCTAAGAAAATTGTCGGACATGCCAAGACTAGTCGTCTGAACATAGCCCTAGAGAACATCAAACACATCCGTCGCCTCTATCGCAAAGGAAGCGGTCAAGGACACTACTATCGTGCTCGATTGAACTCTTGGCCTTTCTACGAAGTTGAGCGTCAAATATCTTACAAGGCATCTTGGGAAGGATTGTCGGTTGTTCATGTGAGTCCCAGAGGAACAACGAGGAAGTGCTCGATATGCGGAGACCATCTAGCGTTCTCCAAGCAGAGCAGTAGAATGCTTGGCTGTTCCTCTTGCGGCAATCTCGTAGACAGAGACGTAAATGCCGCACGGAACATTTTGTACAAAGCAGCAGGGCTGAGGTTCGGCCCGAAGGGGCTGTCAATTGAAGCAGTGAAAGGGAACCCGTC
>VBBT01000004.1 GCA_005881695.1 Candidatus Bathyarchaeota archaeon
AAGGTTATGAAAGTCCTGTCGCTAGAGGCGTGGGTCACATCCCTTTCTAGGGCCACCGCTGTTCCAGCCAGAGTCCCTGTTAGGCTGAAAGTGTTCTTGAATGTGGAGATGGTGTTGCCCCCAGCTGGGTGGGGTGATCCGACCGGCGTGTGATTGACGAGGGTGACTTTTCCACTCCCCATCGCGGGTTGTGTCGCGTAGGTGGCGGTAACGGCTAGAACTGGTAAGAGAACTACGAGGACTAGAGCTGCTATCTTCATTTTCATTTCATTTTCCACCTACCACATTCCTGGGAACTTCTATCAAAGCGCCCCTCCTCGGCGCTCAAGCAAAGCAACAGAGAGATCCGCGGTCCCGGGAAGAAATACCGGGACACATCAGTTCGATGGATTTCAGTTTCTTTATCGGTTGGGAGTGAATATTTGAGATTTTAGGATCATCGAGGATCATCCTTCAATCCCTAGAATTATGGGGTTATCCCAGGCTATCCAACCCAAGAAGCCAAAGGGACATTGCCCGTCTACCCTTTTTCGCAGCAACGCTTTTGGGTTCTTGCCGCGGAGATAATGTGGGTGCCCGAATTGTCTCTTAGGAGGGTGATTCCAGTGCTCTTCATTCTTCTCGTAGGAACCACCATGCTTCCCCGCATTCTTCCGGTTCTTCCCGCGAGCGCTGGTGGACAGTTTAGCAGCGCGCTATCGTCAGGGGTTCTCATGGCGCTCCAACATGTGACAGGGTCCTCAAACCAATTTGTCTCGTTAGCCTCAGGCGACGATGCCCAGGTCTCAACAAGCACCTTTCCGCAGAACGAGCCTAGCGTCGCCGTCAACCCCTCCAACCCTCAACACCTTGTAGCTGGTGCGAACGACCAGCTCCTCACGCGGAACTGGCTTGCGGTTTACACTTCGTCCGACAGCGGGCTTACTTGGACGAATGGACTGATTCCCATGACTGGAACCTTGGGCAGCTTCCAGGACGCTTCTGACCCAGCAGTCTCTTTCAGCGAAAACGGGACTTTGTACTATTCAGGGGTGGCTTTCAATGTCGCCGTTCGGTCCAACACCGCCGTGGCCGTGGACGGGACTGTCTTCGTCTCGAAATCAACCGATAACGGGTCCTCCTTTCCTCTGACCACCATAGTCGCCTCTGGCTCGAACAGGATCGGGGGGATCTTCAACGACAAGCCCTACGTCGGAGTGGACGAGACGACCGGGCTCTTCGCGGGCAGGGTCTACGTAAGCTGGACAAGGTTCACCTCTACCACAGCCGATATCATGGTAGCGTATTCTGGCGATGGCGGTAGATCCTTCTCGTCCCCTCATCTGATCAGCAACAGCCTCAGCAACCAAGGCTCTGTGCCGGCGATCGGTCCGAACGGAGAGCTGTATGTAGTCTGGAACGATCTATCGAACAAACAGATCGTTGAAGCCAAGTCCACGGACGGTGGAGACTTCTTCTCTAGCCCGAGCGTGGTCTCATCTATTGCCGAGCTGCCGGAGCCGCCCAACTTCTTGGCTAACAGCTTCTTCCGGGTCAACAGCTTTCCCACGGCGGCCGCGGACGATACTAACGGTAATGTGTACGTGGCTTGGGCGGACTATGGGAATGGATACGCAGTCATTCTATCGAGTAGGAGCCTTGATGGGGGTGTTACTTGGAGCAAGCCTATCAGAGTGAATGACGACACGACTACGAACGACCACTTCTTTCCCTGGATGGCAGTGTCTCATGGGCTACTCAGCATTGTCTTCTATGATAGGAGGCTTGACCCCCAGAACCATCTGGTAGACGTCTTCTATGCTGAGTCTGCTGACGGCGGGGCCTCCTTCTCCCCAAACGTTAGGGTGACGGATGCGTCTTTCAACCCCGACGCGATCATTTTCAGCAACGGGCGATCCTTCATCGGAGACTATATCGGGATCGCGTCTAACGGGACCCTGGCTCATCCTGTCTGGACGGACATCCCACCTACGAGCCCGAGCAATGAAGACATATTCACTGAGGGGACAAAGGTGGATAGGCCGCCGGTTCTGGTTCCTGTCGGGAGTCAGACCGTCTACCCTGGAGCAGAGCTGCGGTTTGGTCTCAAGGCAACAGACCCGGATGCTGGAGAGACGTTGACAATGGTGGTACTTGGCGCGCCTAAAGGCGCTACTTTCGCCTCTACTCCCTCAACCAACGGGACCGTGACGGGAAGCTTCGACTGGACACCTAGCGCGGCCCAGGCCTCTAGCAATTATTCCGTGGAGTTCGAAGCCTCAGACGGGTTCTTGGCCTCCAGCGAAAACGTGTCTATTGCTGTGAACGTTAACAGCCCGCCTTCGCTCGTGGTTCCGGGCCCACAGGTTGTCAACGTAGGCTCGAGGCTTACCTTCATAGTGAGCGCCACGGACCGCGATGCGCCACCCGACTCTGTAACAATATCCTGCGGTACCTGCGCTCAGCTGGGCGCAAGCTTCGACCCCTCCACGGGCAACTTCACCTGGGTCCCAGCTTCGGGGCTGGTCGCGGGAGACTATTTCGCCACTTTCACGGCTACGGACCATCTCCTCCCTCAGCTCACTGAAACCAAATCAGTGACCGTCCACGTCGACAAGCCTACCCAGCCGCCCTCTCTTGCCCCGATCAGCGATTGGACCGTTAACGATGAAACATTGCTCACCTTCAAGGCAAACGCTACCGACCCAAATATCCCCCCGGAACTCCTCGCATTCTCTCTGGGCCTCGACGCCCCCAATGGCGCCTCTATCTCAACCGACGGTGTCTTCTACTGGACGCCCACCGAAGCTCAGGGCGGCACCTACCGGTTTACGGTTGCAGTTTCCAACGGTGCTCTATCCGACTCGAAGATTGTGAGCGTCACGGTGGTCGAGGTGGAACAGCCTCCTGTTCTGACGGTTCCCGGCTCCCAAACCGTTGACGTCGGGACCCTGCTCATCTTCACGGTAGGTGCAACGAATCCTGACGTTGATGACTTGGCCATCCTCTCTGCCTCCGGCCTCCCCTCTGGAGCTTCCTTCGACCCCGACCTCGGAAGCCTCGTCTGGACTCCTGTTAGCAGTCAGGGTCCAGGCACCTACACGATAACGTTCAAGGCAGTGGAACCCGGTCCAAACGGTCTCTCGGATACGAAGACAGTCACGATAACTGTTGAGCAGGCAGGCTCTTCATCAGGTCAACCTTTCGGCATGGGGGGGATAGGGCTTGAACTGTGGTTTGCTGCCGGGGCGACCGTACTGCTAGTGGCTCTTGTCTCAATACTGGCGATTAGAGCGAGGAGAGGGAAGAAGGGCACTGAAGACGGTGCGACGTCCTAGGGAGCCGGTCCGGGCTGGATGAGCGTGGGATTCTCGGCGTTTTCGTGAAGGGCGGGGCGCAGGAAAAACGGACCCCCCGGGGGGGGGTCACATAATAGTTAACAGAAAAAAAATAGTTACAGGAAGAGAAAAGTTACAAGAAAAATTGTTAGAGAATCGAAATCCCGTGATGGGGAGGCCTCTCTCATAGCTTGGTCCGATTTTCAACCGGATACAGAACTCATGGGCTTCTGCAACTCCACGAGCTGGTAGGTGTTCTATGGGAGGCAGCATATTTCATGGAGCCACTTGTTTCGTTGACACGCTGCTAGAGGAAGATACGACGTTACTATAGGAGAGAGCTTTGGCAGGAAACCTCCAGCCTAGGAAGCGTCACCGACTTGCATCAAGGTTCATTCGTTCGCTTTTCCTGCGACAATATCTTCTCTAGAGAACAGCGTTCCACCAAATATGATGACAACCTCTCCTCTCTCGATCGGCCGCCCCGCAATCAGTCCTCTTCCGTGGATCAGAGATAGTCTCACTTCAAGTCGCGGATCCCGCCAGTCTCTAGGCTGATAGTGACGAACCAAATTTGTCCAACCCATCTTACGGATTGGAGGTAGATCACTTCTTATCGTGGTTGTGTTGGTCGGTGATTTTCGCTTTTGCCTTTGAGGCCAATTCCTAGACGAGTGTTTGGTTCAAGTCGCATCCGCGTATGAATTAGCCAACGGACACAAAATTACCTCTGTGCAGGCTGGAAGGTAAATCCGCATAGCTTGTCGCCTTTCGCTCTACAGTCCACCTCCCTTCCTCTAACATCCTTACCGATCAGCTGGGAAAACATGCCTTCAAGGTAGCTCAAGGTGAAGACACACGAGGGC
>VBBT01000042.1 GCA_005881695.1 Candidatus Bathyarchaeota archaeon
TCCGACAACCCAGCGTATCTGCCCAGGGAAAGGGAATTCAGGACTGTGCCCGGATCGTCAAGAAAAACATGGACGCTGCAGGAATAAAGACCCAGATTCTCCCGGAGAAAAACGGCAACCCGATCGTCTACGGAGAAGTAAAATCGAAATCATCCAGCAAAACCCTTCTAATCTACGGCCACTACGACGTTCAACCTGTCGAGCCATTGGAGGAATGGGATTCCGGACCCTTCGATGCAAAATTGCAGGGAAAAAAGATAGTCTCGAGAGGCGCTGCTGACAGCAAGAACAATGTTACCAGTTGTATCAAAGCCACTGAAAGTTTTTTGAAAGCGACTGGTGATGTTCCGCTCAATCTGAAATTTCTCTTCGAAGGAGAAGAAGAGATTGGTAGTCCGCACCTTCCAGGATTTATCGACGAGAACAAGGAACGGTTGAAGGCCGACAGTGTCGTGTGTTACGATGGAGATTTCGACGAGACAGGCCGACCAAAGATCAGCCTAGGCGTCAAAGGACTCTTGTATGTTGAATTGAGATGCAAGAAGGCTAGAGAGGATCTTCACTCATCCTACGCGCCACTAGTCGACAACCCTGCTTGGCGGCTGGTCTGGGCGTTGAACACGATGAAAGGCCCAGACGGAAGGATCCTGGTCAAACGATGGTATGATGACGTAGAACCATTCACTCCAGCGCAGTCAAAGCTAGTGGGTAAGATTCCATTCCGGGGAGAAAACTACCTCAAAGAATGGGGCCTGAAAAAATTCCTCAACGCAAAAACCAACAGAGAAGCGTTGAAGAAATACCTGATGGAGCCTACGTGCACAATCTGCGGCTTCAAGACAGGCTATATTGGACAAGGATCCAAAACCGTTCTGCCCGGAAGCGCGATGTTGAAGATCGACTTCCGCCTCGTATACAACCAAAACCCGAAGAAACTTCTTGGGATATTGAAGGATCATCTGCACCAACATGGTTTCGATGACATCCAAGTCAAAGCTTTAGGATTCTTGGAATCCTCCCGGACGAAACCTTCTGCACCAATCGCCCGGGCGGCCGCCAAAGCCGCCAAGATAGCTTACGGGCGCGGCCCAGTGGTTTTACCGAGAAACCCGGCATCAGGCCCGGATTACCTGTTCACCAAAAGACTAGGCTTAGACAGTATCTGGACGGGAAGCGGGCCGCCCTCGGCTTACAGCCACGCACACGCGCCAAACGAGTATACAACGACAGACGACTTCATAGCAGGAATACGATACATCGGCGCGATCATGCAAGAGTACGCCGGGACAAGCTAGCACCGGAGTAGTCTCCGGGCCATTTTCTCTAAAGAATCTCTGTCGATACGAGACGCGTCTCACGGGGCCTAGGTGATGCGAGCTTCCCGTAGGACCTCCTCAGAACAAGAATTACGAGTAGATAGCATATCGTTGTTCCCAGTCCGAACCAGAATAGATCTCCATAGACATCGGAAACATTCACACCGCTCGTTTCGAGGACCCCGATCCAGCCGAGAGCATTCAGAAACTTGCCACCGAGATGGTATGCAAGATAGGTTGAGACGAACACGCCCGTCAGAGCGTATTGCCACCTCCAGCCCCTCCGAGATGAAGCTGACCCGATTAGGCCGATCACTAGAACTGCCATGACTCCCTGAAAGATGAGACCCGATCGGAGAAAGTCGAGAACGAGGCCCGTGCTGGAGCCATATTGAGTGATCAAACTGGCCGTCGTTCCATTTGGATTTATGCCAAGCTCAAGGGCAGTATTGACTGCGAGATATTGCGGGACGGAAAGGAGAAAATTCGCGAGGCTCACCAGAGCGTATATTGCGAGATGTTCGCGGGCATTGACTCTCAACAGCTCCCGCCATGACAATGTATTCTAGATGCCCCGTTTCTTGTCGACTTCTAAAAGGACTTTCATCGACATTCCCGATCGTTGAAGAAACTGCCAACGATCGAGTAATGTAATAAGCAACCCGAAGCTGTTTGCTTATCTCTTGCCCTCCCGTCTCATCGCGCTAGAAGGAATTGACCAAGCAGGGAAGAAGACTCAGACCAGACTCTTGTCGGCCAGCTTGCGCCGTGAAGGATTCAAGGTTGGCACTCTAAGCTTTCCAATCTACTCTACCAGCTCAGGACGACTTATCCGATCTTTCCTCGCTGGGAGAGCGAACACTTCACCCCACGCGCTGCACATGCTCTATTCTCTCAATCGTTGGGAGAATATGGGAACGATTAACACCGCTCTGAAGAAGAATGATTTTGTGATATGTAACCGGTACACACCTTCCAATCTGGCTTACGGAGAAGCGAGGGGCTTGAGCGTCCAGTGGCTCGCGGACCTTGACGCCGGTCTCCCGGAGGCTCGCGCAGTCTTTGTCCTGGATGTTCCTATTCCCAAGTCGTTCTCGAGAAAGACCCGGCGTCGGGACGTCAACGAGAGAGACCGTGCTTTCCTAGAAAAAGTGCGGAGAAACTATCGTTCGCTAGCCCACAAATTTGGGTGGCATCTCGTGGATGGCACCAGGCCTCCTATCGAGGTCCACCATAGAATCCTTCTCGGTCTAAGAAGCGCTTTCCTCTAGGACCCAATTTGTTCCAATGGAATAGACCTGATCGCTACGTGGGCTAGTCTCTGAGTCTTTTTGAGAATTCTCCGAATTTTGTGATCTCGTCCGCCATTTGAGCGAGTCGTTTGTTGACCTTGAAATGGACCGTGTCCGCTTCATAGTTTCCATCGTTTTTCAACACTCCGGCCTTTACGCCGGTCAGAATCTCAATACCATCGTCAATCGTGCCTACCGGGTAGATGTGGAACCGTCCTTGCTTGACAGCTTCTACCACCTCTTCGCTCAGCATGAGATGCTGGACATTGCTCCTTGGAATGAGGACTCCCTCGTCACCCTTCAGGCCTTTGGCCTTGCATGTATGATAGAATCCCTCAATCTTCTCGTTTACTCCTCCTATTGCTTGAACCTCTCCCTTCTGGTTTACAGATCCGGTGACCGCGAAGTTCTGCTTGATCGGAAGTTCGGAGAGGGCGGAGAGAATCGCATAGAGCTCGGTGCTGGACGCACTGTCACCCTCCACTCCGCCATAGCTTTGCTCAAAGACAAGTCTACATGAGACGCTCAAGGGCTTGTCACGAGCATACTTGTTCTCTAAGTAGCCCGATATTATCAGGACTCCTTTCGTATGTGTTTGTCCGCCGAGCTTGGCTTGGCGTTCAACATCGATGACTCCTTCCCTTCCGAGACCAACGCTCACCGTTATCCTGGAAGGTTGCCCGAAGTCGAAGTCGCCTAGGCTGATGACCGAAAGACCGTTCACCTGGCCTATTCTTGTCCCTGAGGTGTCGATGAGTATGACGCCTCTCTCGATCATCTCCTTGGTTTTTTCGTCGAGGAGGTTGGAGCGGTAGATCTTCTCTTGTAAAGCCTTCAGGATGTGTGTGTCCTTGATGTATTTTGAATCGTCTTGGGATGCGTAGAGGTTGGCTTCTCTGACTAGGTCGGCGATCTCAGGGAATTTTGTGGAGAGCTTGGTCTGGTCCTCTGCAAGTCTTGATCCGTATTCCACTACCTTTGCTAAGGCAGCCGCTTCAAGATGGTTCAGATTCTCTTTCTCGCAGAGAGTGTGGACGAACTTTCCGTAGGTTTTCATGTTCTCGTCATTCCTATCGATAGTGTCATCGAAGTGTGCTTTGACCTTGAAGAGCAAGCCAAAGTCTGGGTCCGCGACGTAGAGAGCTTGGTATATCTGATGGTCACCCGCCAAGACAATTTTCACGTTCAATGGTATTGGTTGCGGGGTGAGACTCTTTGTACTAGCCACGCCAAGCCTCTGGCCCGTTTCTTCGATGGCAATGTTTCCGCTCTGAAGCGCTCTCTTGAGCCCTTCGTATGATAACTGGCTGGTTAGAAGCTCCCTCGCCCCGAGTATGAGGAAGCCGCCGTTAGCTTTGTGGATCGATCCTCCTTTGATCAGGGTGAAGTCTGTTGAGAGAGTTCCGAACTTGGCCTCGTTCTCGATTCTGCCAAGCAGGTTTGTTACCGTCGGGTTGTCCTCAGCGATCACCGGTGCGCCCTTCAGTTCGGAATTGTCGACGATGACGTTGACCTGGTACCTTCTGAATAGAATGTCAGGCAACCCACTCTCCGAGAGACTCGGTGGCGCATCGGGATCCTTCTTCTGCTGTTCCGCTCCACTCAGAGTGAACAGCTCAGTGTTTTCTAGAACGTCGTCTCTCATATCGTCGAGATACTGTATCACGTCTGGTTGGCCTTGATAGCGAGAGGTTAGCGTGCTGATCAGGCCGCCCATAGCGTAGTGGACAGTATCGTCTCTGAGCTTTTTCAGTTCATCGAGTGTCTTTGCTTCGAGTTCGTTGACTTGTTTCCCGGCTTTGTCCAGTGCGTTTCTTACCGTCTCTCTACTCTGCTCGAATTTCTTCTTAACGCTCGGTGGTAAGGCGTCAAATTCTTCTTGGCTGAGAGGCTTTCCGGCGCGGATGGGGACTATTCCGATGCCTAGCTGATTCATCCGGACGGCGTAACTGGACTGTTTGGCCTCATCGTTGAGCTCGTTGAGAATCTTGTCTCTCTCTTCCACCGATTTCTTTGTTATACTGTTTGTTCGGGCCACAAACTCTTCGCTCTGAAGAGCTGCGGGAACGGCTCTCTTGACCTGGTCTATGAGATTCTTCAGGTCCTTCTGGAAGATCTTAGCTTTGCCAGCCGGGAGCTTGAGGGCTTTCGGCTCGTAAGGATTTTGGAAATTGTTTACGTAACACCAGTCAGGCGGAGTAGGTTTGGTCTTGGCGATTTTTTCAAGATAACTTCTAGTCGCAGGCCTCTTACCTGTGACAGGAGGACCAGCGGCAAAGATGTTGAATCCTTTTCCCTTCATCTCCACGCCGAATATGAGAGCTTTGAGGGCGCGATCTTGTCCAACGATTCCTTCGAGAGGAGATAGTTCTTCGCTGGTTTTGCATTCGACTTTTCCAGGTGGACATTCCAACCGCAATTTTTCCGGAGGAAGCTCACTAATGGCCAATTAGGGTTCCAAGGCGTATGGACTAAGAGCAGTATCTAAAGAAAACCTGCAAGGGATGGAGGGTTCTTGCTTGTTTTCGTGCCGGACCTTATACGGCCTTTTGTCGACATTTCGATCTGAAATGCGTTGAGCGACATCTTGGAGAGGCCCCCGCCTCCCTTCGACAAGCGTGTCCAGTACGGCCGGGATCCGCAGCACTTTGCAGAGTTGCGATTACCTGATGGCCGGGGACCCTTCCCGTTCCTGTTCGTAGTCCATGGCGGTTTCTGGCAATCCGCGTATGACTTATCGTACATTGCCCACCTCTGTGCCGCCCTCACGAGCAAAGGGATCATCACCTGCAACCTCGAATACAGAAGGCTCGGAAACCCTGGCGGTGGCTGGCCTGGAACATTTCAGGATATCAGCTTCGCAACTGACCACATTCTGGAAACAATCTCTTCAGACCCACGCGTTGACGCGTCCCGAACAGCCGTCCTAGGGCACTCGGCTGGAGGACACCTTGCACTATGGCTGGTAAGCAGACACCGCATATCCAAATCCTCACCATTACACTGCGCTCAGAAGTCTCATCTCGGCGGTGCAGTTTCGCTTGCGGGCGTGTGCGACCTTCGGAGAGCCTTTCAGCAGCGGCTGGGAAACGGCGTCGTTGCAAGGCTCATAGGCGGAACACCGGACCAGTATCCAGACCGATACGACGCTGGCAGCCCTATTGAACTCCTCCCCACCGGAACAAGACAAGTCCTAGTCCACGGAACAGCCGACAATGTAGTCCCGGTCTCTCAGTCCGAAAATTTCGTCGAGAGAGCTGAACAGGTAGGCGAACACTCCACGCTGGTCAAACTTGACGGCGTTGGCCATTTCGAGGTGATTGACCCAGAATCAGACGCATGGTCCGCCGTCGTCGGAGCGGTTCAGTCCCTATGGGCCTGACCTAGACGATCAGAGGGTTCTATTGCGCAGGTCTGATTTTGTTTCTGCCGCATATCGAGATTTTGGTTGCTCTCAGCTATTTTACGTACGTTTCGACTTCGATATTGAGTGGCTCGTAGTCGATGAGTTTTCCCGCTAGGAAGTCTTCGTACGCTTTGATGTCGAGTAGACCGTGGCCACAGTTGTTGAAGGCAAGGACTTTCTCCTCGCCGGTCTTCTTGCACTGGATAGCTTGGTCTATGATGTACTTGATGCAGTGAGCGGTTTCGGGGGCTGGGATGACTCCTTCTGTCTTGGCGAAGGTCGTTGCGGCTTGGAATACTTCGTTCTGGTGGTATGCTACCGAGTGCACGTGGCCTTTGTTGATGAGGTAGGATAGCGATGGGGCCTTTCCATGGTATCTCAAGCCTCCTGAGTGGATGGGAGGTGATTGGTATTTGTGGCCGATAGTGTACATTTTTAGGAGTGGTGTCATTTCGGCCGTGTCTCCAAAATCATATGTGAAAGTTCCGCGTGTAGTAGATGGGACTGCTTTTGGTTCGCATGCCACGAAGTCGGCATCTAGTTTCCCATGGAGTTTGTCAGCGAGAAATGGGTAGGCGAAGCCTGCGAAGTTGGAGCCTCCGCCGATGCAACCTGCAATGACGTCTGGTTGTATGTCAATGGATTCGAACTGTTTCTTTGCCTCGAGACCGATGATCGACTGGTGCGTCAGGACATGGTTCATGACAGAACCTAGACAATATCTCGTGTTCTCGTGGGTCACAGTGTCTTCAAGCGCTTCGCTTATTGCGATACCGAGCGTTCCCGGATGGTTCTTGTCTTGGGCTAGCAAGGACCTTCCAAAATTCGTGTCCTCGCTGGGTGAGGGCCGGACCTCCGCTCCGTACGTCTCCATCATAACGCGTCTGCCGGGCTTCTGCTGGTAGCTAACCCGGACCATGTACACTTTGCACTTCAATCCGAACATGTCAGAGCCTAGGGCTAGCGCGGATCCCCATTGGCCTGCGCCGGTTTCTGTCGCGAGTCTTTCGGTTCCCTGTTTCTTGTTGTAGTAGGCTTGCGCTATGGCGGTGTTGGGTTTGTGGCTGCCTGTCGGGCTGAGGTATTCTGCCTTGTAGAATATCTTAGCGGGAGTCTTGAGAAATCTCTCTAACCGGGTCGCTCGGACTAGAGGGGTCGGCCGGCCGATCTCGAGATATGCTCGTAGGACTTCGTCTGGTATAGTGATGTAACGCTCTGAGCTGATCTCTTGGCGGATGAGTTCTTTGGCGAAGATCCTTTCGAGGGTAGCTGGGTTGACTGGTTGCTTGGTTTTCGGGTCGAGCGGTGGAGGAAGAGGTTCTCTAAGGTCAGCTTGTATGTTGTAATATTGTGTTGGGATCTCATCTTCCTCTAGATTGATTCGGTTCTGGGGATGCATCGTCCGTTCGGTCTCGTGCATGGCAGTTATTGTGACTTTACGTAAAATTTTAAGCTTGCTTGTACAATCTAGTACATAGGTCTATGTGGAACAAGATCCAGCAACAACTGGGACCTAACCATCCTGAACGACTCAAGGTCGCCCGGCTATGCATAGAGAATGGCTTGGCCATACGCGATGACGGAATCTATCTTAACCAAATAGAGATCCCGACAGCCCGAATCGCCAGAGCAGCGGGAGTCGATAGAAGGACCGTTGTTGAAGCTGTGCGAATGATACACCGCGATAGGGATCTACGTGTTATCTTCGAACAGCTGCAGTCAGCTGGACTCTCCCTCAAAGGGATAGCCAAGCAGTTGGGCTTGGGCGTTGTGGAGATTACCGCGAGCGATCCGAAAGATGTCGGTATACTCGCCGGTGCGTCCAAGCTCCTAGCTGACGCTGGCATTAGCATACGTCAAGCCCTTGTTGACGATCCCGAACTGTCCCCCGAACCGAAACTTACCCTCATCGGAGACTCCAGCGTGCCGGGCAACATAATCCCCGAGATGCTGAAGATCAAAGGAGTTGCTCGAATCTCAGTCTATTGACTCCCGACATTTTCCTTAATCTTTCCAGAAGCCTTCACAGATGGAGTCCGACTAGGAACCACTTTTCGCATCATCCATTTACTTGTACCGAGGGCACCGAGCGGACGAAATCCGAGCTCAGCGAACATTGCCTCAGTTCCACCTCACAAGAACGAACTCGAGTACGGTTTCCCTCTAGTGTCGATCGGATATCCGTCAACCGTCCCGCCACCCTTGGCGGCGATGATGCGAAGCGCACCCTCCAGGGCGGCCTTGGCGACTCCCTCCCGCCTGTGGTCGCGGTCGACGAAGAAGCACGTGATCCTCCAGTCGGGTGGAGCCTCATCCAACTTGCCGTACCCACTCATTCCGCCCTGGAGCTCGACTGGGGGTCCGAACTGACACCACGCAACAACATCCGCACCGTTATAGACGAGAGCCGCGTGGGACTGATTCGCTCGAACAAGCTTCTCTTTCAACGCCCTGTGCTTTCCAGTCCACTGTTTCTCCTCGCTGCGCTTGAGGTGGAAGGCGACGCACCAGCAGCCACCCCACACACCATTATGCTTCTCAACAATTCGCGCAAAGTCAGGCCAGGTCCCTCCTCCGAGTTCCTTGATTAGAAAGCGAGCTTTGGGTTGTCTCCCGCGGGATGTGTGAGACGGGAGGTCGCGTTTCGAGTCTAACAGGGAGAGGTCAAGTTTTTCATAATTCGGATATCCCGACCCTTCGTAGCCATCCAACTCATCCTAGCGTTCGAATCGAGGACAGACTCCTATAAGGTCAGCGCGTTTTCCAAGATTGTTAGACAGATAATTATCAGTCCTTCAGTTCGTGAATCTCAATACTAGTCAAACGTGAGCGAGATTCGGACTTGAATTCTGGCTTGCTTGTCTTGGGAATTTCAGTAGCTCCGGCTCACAGACGACAGCAGATTAGGAGATGAAAATCCTCGGCGAGAAACTCTTGGGATCGTTGTTTGCGGTTGGCGAATTTTCGCCCGGATAAGCTAATCTATCTCTCTCGCTTGTTGGCTCTTGCAGGCACTTTAGGATGACTCTAAGAGTTTTTCCCCCAACCAGAGGTCATGGAGTTCTAATAGGAATTCTGCTGATTGTACTACTCTGGTTTGTCATGGCTGTCCTGGGAGGCGGGGTTATTCTCTTTGTGACAACCATGATGCCTGGCATAACCGTTTCAGGCCTCGGTGGTGTTGCGGCTTTTATCTGGTTCCTAATTGCCACGTTCGCGATAATTCCTGTGCTATCGGTCCAGATTCTGACACGTTTTTCTCGTGAACCATGAAGGTCCAGCCACTGATCGCTGTTCTTCTCTCGCGTCTCCCGAAGCCTCGTATGAATTGGATTCGGTGAGCCGGCGGCCCTGTCTGCAATAGGCAAATCCCTCAAGAAACCAAAATATGCACACTCCAAAACAATGAACCCGTCCGACGCATACTACTGCTGCTTTCAAAATAGAATACCCAATACTGCGAACCGATACGTTCCAACCAATGGTTCTCTCCACCTTAGAGCAACAGTTTTCCTTCCGGGAAGGGTGGTGCAAGAACGGAAGCGTCCATCTCCACTACGTTGAGAGCGGATGGGATTCACCTTCTAGCTTCACACCGGTAGTCTACCCGCACATCGGGTTTGGTACAGCTGAGATCTTCATTCCGGAGATGAAGGCACTCTCACCAAGGAGGTGCGTTGCATGCAGCCTCAGAGGACGCGGCAACAGCGACGCTCCTGAGGCGGGCTACTCCTTCGACGAGAACGTCTCGGACATTGACGCCGTCGTCAACCATCTGACTTTCGATAGGATTTGCGTCATGGGGTTTCCCTCTGGGAGTAACCTACTCAATAGCCTACGCGGCTCGCCATCCAGAACTTGTCGCAGGACTGGTCCTCCTAGACTACCCCGCCCGGTACCCCAAATTCTCGGCCGGATGGGCGGAGAGATGGTCATCCGAGCCATCAGTAAAGGACAACCCCGACCGGATGAGAGGAATGCGCGGACTGGAACGAGAGTCCACAGAGATACTCCTCTGGGACAGACTGGACGCGATAAGATCTCCAATTCTCCTAATAGGCGGCGGTGCCGAGGGAGCCCTGCTCAAACCAGAACACGTCGAAATGTACAGACAACACTGCCGAAACTTGGAAGTCACCATCTTTCCTGATTCTGGGCACATGGTCTGGCAGCCTGACCACGACAGATTCATCAGCACAATTAACAAGTTCTTCGATAATATAGACGACCAGCGCGGTAGTTAGATTCCTGGCGGGTAGACACAGGGTTGGTTCATGGTGCCGAGGGCAGAATCTACCCAAGAGACCACAACTCGTCTATTACCAAAGAACGTGGACAATCCTAAATCGTTTGCTTTGAGCCGAATGGACAAAAGCGGGCTGGGTGGGATTTGAACCCACGATTTGCCGCTCAAGCTCGACTGTTATCCCAATCGATTGGGTTCGCATTCCTTTCTTAGTTCTTCCATTGGGCAACGCATTGAGAAGTAGCGTAACATAGCGAATATCCGTCGCCCACTGCACCTGGCAATACGCTCGCTGGGAATTTCATCTCATGCCCGGATCTAATCCACCACCGAAGAACTGCCCGGTTTGTAAGGAAAAGATATGGGATGATGATAATTGGTCTAACAACTGGGAACGATATAGAACGCACTTGAATACGGTTCATCCGGAATTCGCAAGCTGGGACAGCAAAACGCCTTCCCTCTACGGGCTGACTACTGCGTTTTTCTTTGGTGTCGCCGCGGTGATGGCATTCCAGTTTCAATCAAATATCATGGCGGCTTATTCGCTTATTTCGTGGGTAATCGCAATCACGGCACTTACGGCATTCAGAAGCAGAGGAATCCACAGATTCCGTGCACAATGGAATGAAGAACATGGCGCACCCGTGAACCCCGTGTGATCCATACAGAGTAGAAATGGGCTTGGGAGAAAACACCAAGCCTTACTAACGCGGTCGACGGAACGATAGGTCTGTTTTTGGTGCCGAGGGCAGAACTATGACTCTGGGTTCATATCCCGCGCTTCGGAGGGGTCTTAATGAGGAAGACGCTATCCTTAGAACCTGCTTCCCTTCAGCATTGCCTAATCTAGATGCAACTGAGCCAGTTTGAATAGGCTCCGCATTCGGGTCGTGCAGCCCAAGAAGGGAACCAAACCCAATTTTGGCTTGGTTCCTCGTCCTAGTCTGACCGGGGCTTTCTTCGATGAGCAATCTCAATCAAAGTGACGATCAAGCCTAAATCGATGAATAACCCTATGTAAAGAAGGCTGCCGACGGGCCCGTACTGAGAGAGTACAGCCACTAATATCAGAACGATTGCAATGCCCATAACTGCGACAGTTGCTATGACAATTGCCAAACCAAGCTTGGAATCCCAAGTCAACTTCTCGACACCATGACTATTCGCAGTTATCTCGATATCATCGAAGGTCAACCGTTCTAGAGGGGCAAACCGGGAGATAAGATTGCTTGTGGGTCCTCTACTAGATCAGGTTGAGCTTTTCTTGCGATCTCTTGTTACATAAATCCAGACAGCCACAGATTCTGCCAGAAGAACTACGCCCACAAGTAAGACTCCCCAACTCCACGGATTGACGATTGGAGAGTTGGGACAGCCGAGAGATAGACAAGTAACGGAAACTGGTGGTTAACGAGGTCTTCGACAGCGAATAAGACAAGGGCAACTCCGAGAAGCGCGTCGAAAAGTAGACTGTAAAGTAAAACTTGGATTCTATCCAATCTAGAGCTTCCCTTCCAAGTCGGATACGCAACTGTAAGAAGATTGCGGAGATATTTAGATAATAAGAGGAAAGACTCGTCAGGCTCTTACTGAGAACGTGAACGGATTGTTCCGGGCGCTCGTGACAGTAACATAGTACCAGCTACCGGAATGGAACGTGAATGCGCCGCCATCTATGAAGAAGTTCACGGCGACGACTTGGTTCGGATTCAAGTAGGGTCCGGTCCAGCTCGTTTTCGAGTACTGGTATCCGCCCCCGCCCTCGTCCTTGACAGTGTAAGCGACGAGAGCGACGCCTGCCACCCCTGAATTCCTGATGTTCAAGGTCAGATTTGTAGGCGAGTTCATTTGCGAAGTGTCCATGTTCAACGCTTCACGCCCCGGACAAGGACCTGCGGGACAACCGGACGCGTTGTAGTTGTAACATTCCCCGCACAAGGGTGAGGGTTGACCAGTCGTCTCCCAATAGAGCAGTCCTCCGAGAACCAGCCCACTAAAAATGGCGGCGGTACATGCTATCCGAGCCCGAGTCGATGGGGGCGGAACGCTAGTGTTGCGGGGTTTGTAGGGATCCAGTATAGGGTTGTCAACTGCGATGCGGGTGCCAAAAAGTGTCGACTGACCTCAGACGCGAGAAAGAAACTAGTGATATTCATCCATTTCACCAGACTAAGAACAACACACTACAACTAACCACGCCTCGCTCCAGGATTGAAGCGAAGATTCTCCATCATCGTTAACATGCTCGTCTCACTATTTGCGCGAGTCCTCTGGATGGGATCTCCAGCCAGCGAACCTTTCCAGAACCCGTGGAGGAACAGGGTTGACATAGTCAAGATGCTCCGGGCGGCAGAGACGTCTAAAATCAGTGTCTGTCGTCATGATTCCGGAAGCTCGATATTCCAAGGCGCCGGCCAGATAGGTCGTGTCATACGGATCGTGGCGGAGCTCCCTGGCCAAGTCGAAAGCCCGATGCAGCACCATCTTGCTCACTGGACAATACTCGACGAGAGGATAGGCGTCCAAGAAGTGTCTGAGGGCCTTTTCACTCTGAGAAGAGTCACAGTCCCACTGGCGCGTCATAATCCAGTACGCGCGCATCGGCACAACATCCAGCACGAGCGGAATGAAATGACCGCTCAACCCCCTCTCCAGTTCCCGGGCGACGTATAGGTGTCCTGGGTGGTCCTCAACCAAGAATATGGCTAGACAGTTTACGTCGACGAGTATCCGGTCCCTATCCGCCAAAAGTGGCCTCGCCAGCATCCGGGAAAGTCTCCCTTCCCCACTTCCGGCCCGACCGGACCCTCACCGGCTTCGGCACCAGAGGCCTAAGAAACAATCCCTCCTCCTCCTGAGTCACCTCCAGCTCAACCCCCGGCCGCAACCCAGCCTTCAACCTCTCCTCCAACGGTATCAGAACCCTGCCCTTCTCGTCTACCCTGGCCATTCCCACTTTTATCTTCCCACTTACGCCTTCCCACCGCGACATATAAGCCCACCGGCTCTACCTGTGTTAGATAGCTCCCCACGACCCCCAGCGGAGGACTCCAAGGGAGTCGTGGAACTAGGACTGGTCGAAGTGGAGAAAGGAACCCGGGAAAAGAGCATAATGAAGATCACGACCCTTGGACGATTGTTGACACGTGGAAAATAAAACCCTAGGCCGCAGCTTCCCTGGAAATCATGTAGGTTGTTTTGGCATCGGGAGATGATCCTGCATCAGGCTCTTCCTAGTCACTTGCTAGCTGTCACAATCTAGAGCGCTTCCCAGGCAACGCCACCCAAGGCCTTACCTGCCGGCCAGTCTCTGCCATCCCTAATGCCCATCGCAAAGTCGGAGTCTGAGGGAAGTGGCGTTGTGTTAACGTTTGATCAGCGGTTTGGGTACGGAACCGTGAGGTCTTTCTTTGGTGCCGAGGGCAGGATTTGAACCTGCGACTGGGCCGGTCTCTATCAAGGGACCGTCAGCCCGGTATCAGATGTCACCATCTTCAGCCGGGTGCTCTCCTTCGCCTCCCCCTTTCTTAGGGGATCAGGCTGAGCTTTCGAGGGTCCTTTTCAATTGGCCAACCTCGGCGGCTCCTCGGCGAGGACTGGTGGAACTGAAAGTCGCTCATAAGACTTTAGTGGAAAAATTCTAGGATTCTCGTGTCTTATCATTTCCCAGGCTTCCTCGAATCGTTCAATGAGTTCAACTCCTTGGGAGCTAAGCGTGTATGAGGGCTGTTTGTCGGACGGGGAGCTTCTGAGAAGCCTCTCTCTTTTTAGCCTCTTGATAGATTCTAGAGCGGCTTCTCTAGATCGAGCCACAGACTCCCTTACTAGTCCATCAACATCCAACGAATCATTGCGAAGGACGAACAGTGTCAGAAGGTCGACGCTCTCAAGGAAACGTTTCTGGTAATCCTTGAGTGATTGGCGTGGCAAGAGAGAGGCTGGGGAAACATCTCC
>VBBT01000005.1 GCA_005881695.1 Candidatus Bathyarchaeota archaeon
CAGAGAGTACTTACGCTGCGGCAAAAGAGGTTGGCGCCGAGATTGCGTCTAGAGGGGCTGTCCTCGTGACCGGGGGTCTTGGTGGAGTAATGGAAGCTGCATGCCGGGGTGCGAAGGAGAAGGGTGGAATGGTCGTCGGGATTCTACCGCATGAGGATATGAGCTACGCGAACCCGTATTGTGATATTATCATCCCGACGGGAATGGGCTTCTCACGGAACTACGTGACAGCGTACTCCGCTGATTCTGCCATTGTAGTGGGTGGAGGAGCGGGAACCTACGTGGAAGCACTCGTCGCCTACCAGAAAGGAAAACCAATAGTAGCGTTGAAGGGAACAGGCGGAACAGCAGACAAGATCGCCGACAGCTACCTAGACGATCGAAAGACAGTGAAAGTCATGGCCGCCCCAACACCTAAAGACGCCGTAGACCAAGCACTAGACCACGCCCTCAACGGCAAAAGAGGAATACGATACTTCCAAAGCGTCGCAAAAATGCTCTAAGATTCGCATAGGTTGGCGGCACATCGCTGTTAAGAGAAGACTGCTGGACAACGAAGAATTCAATCATCGCAACGATAACTCCGACGATCAGGTAGATCGCTCTTCGCCCGTCTTTTGTCAATGGAGAGTAATCTTCCTTGGTCGCGGAATCCGGAGCGTATGCTGAAAAGATATCTCCTTGCCGCTATATAGCCACAAGCGAAAGTGAACGGGTTGCCCGCGTTGAAACTTGTATCCATCGTGCGTTACCAAAACGATCTTAGCCGTATCTCCCTCCTTGATGACCACTTCTACACCGAAGGGTTTCTTTGGTAAATCATCAACAGCGTAGTCGGTTAGGCGTTCAGGACCACTCCCAGCGTTCATTACAGAAATGAGAAGCCTGTTGTCCAATGCTTCAGCTTTGGTTACGTTGAGATATTTGGTTCGGGTTGCTTGACTCGTTCAATTAATAGCAGGAGTATTTGCACCATGTCGGGAATCTTGAGCTTCGAGACCTCTTTCATTGACCCAAGGTATTCCATTACTGTATGAGTTTTCGAATTAGCTTCTCGCCGGAAATTCGTATCTGTCATGATCTTTAGGAATCGGTCAATATCATCTTGAAGATCGATTTCGAAGTCTGTCTTGTGCTTCTGAAGATTATCCAATAGAACACTGAAGTCATGAGCCCGCCTGTGCGAAGTATCATAGTATAGGTCGATGCCAGGACCCTTGAAACGAAACGCTAGCAGGTTGTAGACAAGGTTCTCGATGAGCTTCCTTGATAGGACAAGAACCGCGTTCGGCAAGTCAGGGTTGCTGTGGGCTGTATTGATCTCAGCCTCCAATCGGTCATAGAAAACCGGAAGAGGATAACTCCCAGTGAACTTGAGAAGGCGACGATACTTGACAGATTGGTCCTTTGAAACCTTCCTCTGACTTGGAGTGGGGCTAACCGCAATAGTCGCTCGTCCCTTTGCAAGGAATTCTTCGAGAGCGATAATTTTCTCGGGAGGAACCTTGAATCTCGGTTGCTTGATATCGATCTTTGCGTCGCGGGTCGCTATCAGAAGAAGAGCTAACGTTCGGTCAGGAATGACTTCATTAGAGGAAACGTCCCGAACGCGGTTTCGAAGCTGACGGAGACTTATGCCACCGAGCTTCTTGCTAACTTCCTTCCTTAGCGCTAGTAGCTGAGTCATCGGGGGGCCTACTCTTCTCTCCTTTCTTCTTCCCTTGCGGGTTCAAAGCTCGATGCACTGTTGGCTGACTCGAACGTCTCGCTAGAGATAAACGAGGATATGGTTTGGGCGTGGGCAGGAACTAGTTTCGTCCAAGTACCAAGTGCACTTGGTCCGCTGGCCAGTCAGATAGGCGTGTCTCAGGTCGCGGAGCATGCGGGCCACCTATTCTTGACGAGCGAGAGACTGATCTGGCTCCAAGATGGAATGTTCAACTTTGAAATTCCACTCGAAGACTTGGCGTCCTTCACGCCCGCCAGCGCGTATCAGGGAAGCGACGCCTCAATTATCGTGGTGAAATCGGCGAAGAGGAATGTTGAAGGTTGGCTAAGGCTTTGGCTTTGGTACGGTTCGGTAAGCAATGTTGAGTTAGCCAGAGACAATCGAGCCTTCAACAGGGTCCGGGGAATGGTTTTCAGGCAACAACAAATCAAACGCGAGCGAATTCAGAAGGAAAAGGAAAGAGAGCACGTGCAAGTTGTTCTTGATTTCTCTTCGATCAGAGACACGCTTGCGAAGGGAGGAGTCGTGGTCACGACCTTCAAGTGTCCTCAATGCTCCGGGCCACTGGATCTTCCGGAGACGGGGAGGCAGACTACTTGTAGATACTGCGGAGCAATGATAAGACCGGTCGACCTATTCGACAAGATCAAGAGTCTAGTAAGCTAGAGTCGTTACCGATTCCACTATAGCCAAGATGACGGCTGGCTTGAAGGATATTCCGAGCCTACGCCACGCCCAATCTTCATGCATCGCGGCTTTCGGATTCTGTTCGTTGTCCTTTGCGAAGCTTTGGAATTGGCCGGCTGGTTGCGCTGGTTGGGTATTTCAGGTCGGCTGCTCCTTCGTAGGACCTATTGAGTGGATGGGCGGGATCAGGAGGACTGATCGCGATAACTTGGTCGTCTGTGACGAATATGTCGGTCCCAAGCCCGAGGTGTGAGAATGCGGCTTTTACGGCTTCTGCGTAGAATACGCTGGCTTTTAGCCCCATGTCGTGTTTGACGATGAGGGTGTGGCTTCTGCCGTCGAATGCGTGGTCGGAGGTGAAGGCTCGGCCGTACTGTGCGCCGAGGAATTCTAGCGCCTTCAAGACGGTGTCGAAGTCGAATTTCTTGAACCAGAAGGTTATGATTCCTGGAGCCTGGTTCTCGCCCCACCAGCTTCCCATCTCTTTTGCCTGTTCGATTGTTAGATAGTCGAAGAACTTTCTGATGGTGCTGGCTGAGGTTGTGACTGTTCCGAACTTTTCGGCGTTAACTTCCCACTCAACGTACCTTCTCAGTGCTTTGTTAGCCATCTGGTTCATGCTGACTCTTCCTTCTGAGGAGAGCCCTTCCATCTTCCTGTCAACGTCGCGGTCTATTCGGAATGTTCTCGTAACTGTGTCGGGAGACCTGCGGACTTCGGGTTTCAGAGCGCTTTCAAGTTCTGTCATTACGAACTATCACATTCTATAGCATCTGCAATCAAGTGCAAACAAGAAGATAAACTTGGCCCTACTCTCTGGCACCCCGAGTGCTTCTCGCCGGTTCGAGAGAAAAGCCGCCTTCCGCTCGCAATATATTGCAAACGGTCTGTCCGCATACTCGGCGCAAAACTATGCCGTGCATACAGGCAAGATGATTGCCCATTGCAAGCGGAGAGAGACGTACCACTTAAGTGCTTGCAACGACCCAATGGGGTTTCGAGGACAAGAAATGACCTTAGCCCCTACACGAACCATGCTTGAGCTCAAATCGACACCGGTTTCGAGCTCGAGAAGCGTCACCAGGACCCTTAGACTAGATGAGGATGTCGAAGCAGGCATCGTCGAGATGGCCGAAAGAGAACAGTTCTCGTTCAACCTTCTCGCCAACAGAGCTCTCAGGAAACTCGTAGAGTGGGAGGATAAAGCAGGTAAATTCGGCTTCATTCAAGTTCCCACCTCCCTCGTGGAAAAAGTCTTCAGCATCCTCAGCGATGAGGAAGCTCGCGAACTAGGCAGAGAGGCAGGGACGAATACTCTTCCCGAGATGGTCCTATTCTGGTTCAAGAAATTCAACATGGAGAATGCACTGAAAGCCATGGAGATGATTGGCAGCTACGGAAACGCGTTCAGACTCCAATACACCCTCGATGGAGAAACTGATACTGTAGTGTTGAAGCATGATCGAGGACCCAGAGTATCCGCGTTCTACGGAGAAATGTTTCAATCCCTCTTCAAACCCATGGGTGCCAAAGTTGAGACACGCGAAACAGACGGACAAGTAGTCGCGACCATCATTCGCCCTCTGACGGGTCCTGCCAGCGAGCACAAAGATGCGCTGCTGATCCCAAGCTTTGCAGGGGCCAAGAATGGAAGAGGCTACAAGAGATAAGCAAAGATCGACTAGCGGGTCCAAGAAGAACAAGCAGCAGACACAGGGATGGATCCGGATGCATTCGGATGCGACGATGAAATCCCCTCCAGTCGAGGAACCGTTGGACACCGAGGCTCAA
>VBBT01000081.1 GCA_005881695.1 Candidatus Bathyarchaeota archaeon
GCCCTCGTGTGTCTTCACCTTGAGCTACCTTGAAGGCATGTTTTCCCAGCTGATCGGTAAGGATGTTAGAGGAAGGGAGGTGGACTGTAGAGCGAAAGGCGACAAGCTATGCGGATTTACCTTCCAGCCTGCACAGAGGTAATTTTGTGTCCGTTGGCTAATTCATACGCGGATGCGACTTGAACCAAACACTCGGCTAGGAATTGGCCTCAAAGGCAAAGGCGAAAATTACCAACACAACCACGATAAGAAGTGATCTACCTCCAATCCGTAAGATGGGTTGGACAAATTCGGTTCGTCACTATCAGCCTAGAGACTGGCGGGATCCGCGACTTGAAGTGAGACTATCTCTGATCCACGGAAGAGGACTGATTGCGGGGCGGCCGATCGAGAGAGGAGAGGTGGTCATCATATTTGGTGGAACGCTGTTCTCTAGAGAAGATATTGTCGCAGGAAAAGCGAACGAATGAACCTTGATGCAAGTCGGTGACGCTTCCTAGGCTGGAGGTTTCCTGCCAAAGTTCTCTCCTATAGTAACGTCGTATCTTCCTCTAGCAGCGTTTCAACGAAACAAGTGGCTCCATGAAATATGCCGCCTCCCATAGAACACCTACCAGCTCGTGGAGTTGCAGAAGCCCATGAGTTCTGTATCCGGTTGAAAGTCGGACCAATCTATGAGCGAGGCCTCCCCATCACGGGATTTCGATTCTCTAACAATTTTTTTCCTGTAACTTTTCTTTTCCTGTAACTATCCTTTTCTGCTAACTATTATGCGACCCCCGGAGTGGCCGGTTCTCCCGGCCCCGCCCTTCACGAAAACGCGCCAGAATCTCTGGTCAGATCATCGTGCCCTCTTCAGCGCCCTTCTTCTCCCTCCTCGCTCTAATTGCCATTATCGAGACAAGAGCTACGACCAGTATGATGACCCCGGCCGCGAGCCACAGCACAGGCCGGAGACTTCCAACGCCGAAAGGCTGACCTGACGAGGAAGCTGCCTGCTCAACCGTTATCGTAACCGTTTTCGTATCTGAGAAACCGTTTGGACCGGGCTCAACTGCTCTGAACGTCACTGTGTACACGCCTGGACCCTGATTGTTGCCTGGAGTCCAAACGAAACTTCCAAGGTCGGAGTCAAAGGAAGCCCCCGAGGGAAGCCCACTTGCGGAGAGAGTGGCCACGTCATCAACGTCAGGATTCGTCGCACTTACCGCGAAAATGAGCAAGGTTCCCGCTTCAACCGTCTGGGAGCCGGGAACCGACAGAACTGGGGCCTGTTCCAGCTCGACCACTGTGGTGCTCACAATCTTTGAGTCTGATAGGGCACCGTTGGAAACTGTAACTGTGAATCGGTAGATACCGCCCTGCGTTTCGGTGGGGGTCCAATTGAAGAGGCCGTCTGGCGAGATAGATGCACCAAGAGGTGCGTCCGTGCCCAGGGAGAAGGTGAGGGCTGCTGGCGGGATATTCAAGTCGGTCGCGTTCGCTTTGAAAGTGAGCAGCGTTTCATCATCAATGGTCCAGTCCCTGATCGCGGCGAGGGAGGGCGGCAGGCTAGGTTTGTCGACATGGATTCCGACCGACTTCGTGTCAGAGAGCTGGGGGAGGAGATGGTCCGTGGCCGTGAGAATGGCGAGATAGTTTCCTGGTCCCTGGAGCGAGGATGGAACCCAGGTGAAGTTGCCGGTGGAAGAATCGAAGCTTGCGCCTAGCTGAGCACAATTATCGCAGGATATTGTGACAAAGTCGGGTAGCGGGTCAGGGTCGGTGGCACTGACTATGAAGGTGAGCTTCGAGCCCACGTTGACGGTTTGCGCGCCCGGAACAAGGAGCAAAGGAGAGGTGTTGGTCTTCACCATAATAGGCGCGTTTGCGCTGGATGCCAAGAAGCCGTCTGACGCCTTGAATTCCACCGAATAGCTACCTGCGGCCTGTGCCGCGCTGGGAATCCAGTCGAAGCTTCCCGTCACCGTGCCGTTAGTTGAGGGGGTTGAGGTGAAGGTAGAGCCTGACGGCGCGCCGAGAGCCACCATTGTTAACGTCTCCCCGAAATCTGGGTCCGTTGCCTTGACACCAAACTGTAGCTCAGCTCCCGGATAGACAGTCTGGCTCCCCACTGGAACCACAATCGGGGGCCGATCCACGCGCCGTCCCTCGGTGAATATGTCCTCGTTGGGAGGGTAGGTGGAGACGTTTCTCAGATCTGTCCAGACAGGATGAGCCAGAGTCGCGTTCGACGCGATCCCAATGTAGTCGCCGATGAAGTTGAGAGTCCCGGGATCCGAAGGTTGATCCGTGACCCTGAGGTTCGGGGAGAAGGAGACGCCCCCGTCAGCCGACTCAGCATAGAAGACGTCTATCATAATGTTTCGGGGATCAAGTCTTCTGTCGTAGAAAACAATGCTGACGAGCCCATGAGACACCGCCATCCAGGGAAAGAAGTGATCGTTAGTAGTGCTGTCATCATTCACTCTGATCGGCTTACTCCATGTAGAGCCTCCGTCGATGCTCCGACTTGACAAGATCTTAGCGTATCCATTCTGATAGTCCGCCCAGGCCACATACACATTACCGTTAGTGTCGTCCGCGGCCGCCGCGGGAAAGCTGTTGACTCGAAAGAAACTGTTAGCCAAGAAGTAGGGCGACTGGGGCAGCGGGACGATGGACGAGACTACGACCGGGCTAGAGAAGGAGATTCCACCATCGGTGGACTTGGCCTCTAAAATCTGTTTGTTCGATAAATCGTTCCAGACCACATAGAGCGTCCCATCCGGACCAATCACCGGCACGGAGCCTTGGTTGAGGAGGCTACTGCTAATCTTCATCCGCGGAGAGAATGACCTACCGCCATCGCCAGAGTAGGCGACCATGATGTCGGATGCTTGGAAAGAGTTGGTGAATCGTGTCCAGCTTACATAGACCCGTCCTGCGAAGAGCCCCGTTGTCTCGTCGACCCCGATGTAGGGCTTATCGTTGAAGATCTTGCCCGAGCTAGTGTCGACAACAGTGGTCTGGGGAAACGAGGACCCGTCATCAGTTGACTTCGAGACGAAGACAGTCCCGTCAAACGGCATGTTGTTCCGGAAATTGACATTGAACGCCACCCCCGAATAGTACAAAGTCCCGTTTTCGCTAAAAGAGACCGCTGGATCTGAGGCGTCCTGAAGGCCAACCAACCCCGTCTTCGGAATCAGTCCATTCGTCCAAGTGAGGCCGCTGTTTGCGGAAGTGTAGACGGCAAGCCAGTCGGTTCCATTTGCAAACTGGTCATTGGCGCCGGCCACTAGTTGCTGTGGGTTGGATGGGTTGAGGGCGATGCTGGGCTCGTTCTGCGGAAGAGAGGTTGTTGAGACCTGGATGTCGTCGCCTGAGGGTGATGAGACCAACTGGTTTGAAGATCCGGTTACATGTTGGAGAGCCATTAGAACCCCTGATGATAGCGCGTCGTAAGATTGTCCACTAGGGCTTGCGGGAAGAACCGGAAGAATGCGGGGAAGTATGGTGGTTCCTACGAGAAGAATGAGGAGCACTGGAACCGCCCTCTTGAGAGGCAACTCGGCGACCTACACTATCTCCGCGCTAAGAGCCCAAAAGCGTTGCTGAAAAAATAGCAGACGGGCAATGTCCTTTTGCTTTCGTCGGGTTGATAGCCTGGGGTAACCCGATAATTCCAGGGATTGAAGGATGCTCCTCGATGATCCTAAAATCTCAAATATTCATTCCCAGCCGAGTAGGAAACCGAAATTCATCGAACTGATGTGTCCCGGTATTTCTTCCCGGGACCGCGGATCTCTCTGTTGCCTTGCCTGAGCGCCGAGGAGGGGCGCTTTGATAGAAGTTCCCAGGAATTTGGTAGGTGGAAAATGAAATGAAAATGAAGATAGCAGCTCTAGTCCTCGTAGTTCTCTTACCAGTTCTAGTCGTTACCGCCACCTACGCGACACAACCCGCGATGGGGAGTGGAAAAGTCACCCTCGTCAATCACACGCCGGTCGGATCACCCCACCCAGCAGGGGGCAACACCATCGCCACATTCAAGAACACTTTCAGCCTAACAGGGACTCTGGCTGGAACAGCGGTGGCCCTAGAAAGGGATGTGACCCACGCCTCTAGCGACAGGACTTTCATAACCTTCCAGGGAGAAGCCAATTTCACCAGCTCCAACGAAGCACAATCAGGTACGCTGGTGATTCACTACGTGGGTATCAACAACGGCACCT
>VBBT01000082.1 GCA_005881695.1 Candidatus Bathyarchaeota archaeon
GGCTTCTCTTCGATTGTCGAATGAGGTTTGATCCGTTCGAGTCAATTCCATGCCTTTTCGATCCATGCATTTTCAAGTCGGGTTCAGATTTGCTGGACTACTAAGTTTACGCAAAAAAGTAGTCTCAAGAGTCGCAGCAAAACGAAGTCAGGCGACAAGATTCGGGTAACAGTATAAATTCATTCCAACCGATTTCTACCCTCCGCATTCGGTCTCCAACGAGAACAGGTGATTCGGATGGAACTAGAGTCAGGTGAGGAACTCATCTGGAAAGGGAGACCGGCCTACCATTTTCGATACCCATTCTTAGCTTTCATGTCCCTCTTCGGGATCTTGAACATCAACGGGGCATCGCTAGGAGACGCGGTAGACGCAGCTTCAACTATCCTCTTCTTCGGATTTCTCGTCGCGAGTCTTGTGAGCCTCATTGTTGACAAGGGAAGGAAATACTATCTGACCGATCGTCGAATAATTGCGCACAACTCCACTCTGTTGGTTCCAGATTTGTCAAATGTCCGCATGGAACAATCGAGACTAGGAAGGTTCCGTGGTGTTGGGAATGTGTATTTCGATTCGAGGGACGGCAGATGGATCGCTTTCAAACACGTGAAGGAGCCCAACCTGATCGTTCACAGCTCGATGAGCCTCAGAGGGATTCCTGCGGGCGCTACAGGCATGGTTTTCTGCAATTATTGTGGTTCGCGAATCCCCGGTGGCGCTACCAAGTGTCTCAATTGCGGTGCAGACGTGTGATCCGGGTAGTTGCATACAGGAGTTAGATGAAACCTAAGCGAGACCTAGTTGAAAAACTAGGACGAAACTTCGCGTCGAAATTAGGCCATAATATTTTTGCACTAATAGTCCGAGATTGATCGAGGCTCGATTAGATCTTGAGGAAAAGCGTCAAACAGCTGCTCACGGAAATCTATGATGGCCGGGCTGAGGTTCATCTAAGCCTTTACCAACTGTCGAACCAGCATCGCCGTAAGCACGGGCGGGGTTGCGACATGTTCCCCAGCGACCCTTTGCAGGCGCCTCTGTGGACGGTGCTTGCTTCACTAACGCATGCGCGACGAATGTTGGAGGTTGGTTGTGGTCACGGGTACACGGCTGCTGTGATGGCTTCCGCAGGAGGACCTGATTGTCACGTGGACACTATTGAAGGAGAGCCGCATCATGCAGACCTTGCCGAACAGGCTTTCCTGGAACGAGGCCTCTCCAGACGCATCCGCGTCCTCCGCGGCCGGGGACAAAACGTCCTTCCCACGCTGAAGGGCCGCTATGACATCGTGTTTCTGGACGGTGACTGGCGCGAATACCCGAGGTACATTCCACATCTCCGCCGTCTCACGCGTCCCGGCAGCATTGTCGTAACCGCGAACCTCAACCCACTCTTTGGCGGCTGGGGTGGGAGGTTGCCGGGAAAGCCAGCGATCGAATCCTACTTGACAAGTATTGTAGGAGATCCGCACTTCCGGACATACGTGATTCGTGGCGAATGGCACTCAATTAGCGTGCGCGTCTAATGCCCGGGGTATCATTGAATTGGTGAGAAACAGGCACTAATCTATACGGTTCCCGTAGAATAGTTTCAGGAAGCTGACTCCCCTAAGTTCTTCTCCCCAATTCATCTAACGGACTGATAGTTTTGAGTCTGGAATACATCCAATTAGCTCCCCATTTCGTGAAGGAGGTTCTCGAGATCTACGATGCCTGGAATGGCAAGGATGGCGTGCCAATGAAGATCCAGGAGCTCATGATAGTCCTCGAGATCGAGCTTTCGGAACAGTACAAGTGACTCCCAAGAGCATTAGGTATTGGACTTTCTCGATTAGTAACGCTAGCTCGAGGTTGTGTTCAAAATTGTTGGCTTATCTGTCGAGCATCTGACGGATGAAGCGTCGCCTTGGAGGTGAAGAGCTTCGAAGAAGATAGGCTTAATCCTGCTAGTCGCGGCCGCAATCCTGATCCCAACAGTGGCCGTTCTGCACGCAGTGGATACCTCCCCAAGCAATACCACTACAGGTCACGATGATGACCATCACGATCAAGACCAGAACCATCAGGATCATGATGATACTGAGACCTCAGACGATAACTCAGTGACTCATGCCGACCTCGACGACGCCAACGAGAACGCTGCGGACACGGACTAGCGCAAGGTCGAGACAGAACTAGTCAACTCGACCATACAACTCTTCCATTTTTGCTACTATTTTCCAATCAATGGGGTTGTGGTTGATCTTTCGGGCCCTGTCTTCGTGGGATGGCCTCAAAAACGTGCGTGCGAGGCAGTTGTTTAGGTCCAATTGCTACAAAGCCTACAATTTGCTTCTCGCCGAGGGTAAACCCAAGGGGTTCTAGCTACCAGGGCAGGGCCTGAAAACCAGTGCATGAGCGAGCTGGATTTTCAAGGTCTGCTCCTAGGAGGGTATCGGAGGGTCGAGGTATCCATTGGCAAAGTAGGGGCCTGTGGCACTAATATCATACATTGAATAATCGCCTCCTGTAACTATCTCAGTTCGTGTCACTGTTTTCCATCCATGCTGGGTTAGGAGGGAGTCGCCAGCATGGAGCTGGGTCACTGGAAGCCAGAGGACTGTGCCGTCGGGCATCAGTGTCCACAGATTCTCAGTGGTACTATTGTCTACTCTGAGGGGCATCTTTTCTTCCGTGTAGATGATGAGCATGTTTGTCGTATGGACCACGGTAATGCGTGTCACCGTGGACAACAAGTACTTCGCAACTACAGGGTCAAAGCCGCTTCAAACTGAGCTAGGGGCACGCCGTTCACGTCGAGCCTCATCCAGTCAAATTCCAGAGGATACAGTGCCTTGTACCCGTAGACTAAGTCGTTCTGGACTAGAAACTTCCCTTCGGCACCACCAGTAGTGCCGAAAGTCTTGTCTAGAGGAGTCGGGGGTAAGATGCATGGAGCTGCGGGCGGGGAGGGAAGACAAGTCCAGCCATTCTTGAGGAATAGCACATACTTGCTTCCAACGGCCAGAAGTGGTCCGTCGTCGTCTACTACGTAAACTGTCTCGGGTCCGGAGCCTTTGAGGTATGAAATAGCATTTACCTGAAAATCGAAATTGTCAGCCAAACAGCCGGGGTGCGGGTTGTTACAATAGGATGAGGAGAGAGCTGTGACGGTGGCCTCGATAACGAGGGTCGAATTTCCCTTCAACGCAGAAATAGATGGATAGTCGAACAATCGCTTATCAGTCGGTTGGCCGCCGTTATTGCCAGTCCCATAGCTGTGGACCCATGCGTTTCCGCCGAACACGAAAACGAGAACAGGAATGGCGGAGATTGCCACGACAATTATGGCGAGAACCATCATCCGACGACTAACGCTTTTCAAATAGGAATTGCTGGATGGACCATAAGGCTCTCCGGTCTGCAAGAGCGGTTCGACACTCCTAGAGGGGCGGACCCTCCGCGTCATTTACGCAAAGAATACCTTCTTGTGGAAACTATTTAGGTTTATCTACCTCGATTTTAATTAGAGCTCGCGGATTTTAGAAAGTCTACCATTTAATGGGGTAACCCTAATACAGTCTGAAGTAGTGTCAGCGATTCTAGCCACGCCCGCAAGCCTCATCACATTCACCAGTTCAGCTCGTAAGTGTTCGAGCACCGCCGCGACTCCCTCCGCTCCGTAGAGCGCGAGACCCCATAACACCGGTCGTCCCACGCCGACTGCTTCTGCGCCTAGCGCTAGGGCTTTGAACACATCCGTTCCTCTCCTGATTCCACTATCGAATAGTATTCTCGTATTTCCTTTGACTCTCTCGACTATTGGTCGAAGAGCCTCGATGGCTCCAAAACCTGTGTCGAGCTGCCTCCCTCCGTGGTTTGAGACGACTATTGCAGGGACCTTGCGCTTTGCAGCCTCCTCAGCGTCATCGGGAGAGAGGATTCCCTTGACTAAGACGG
>VBBT01000083.1 GCA_005881695.1 Candidatus Bathyarchaeota archaeon
AGAACGCTCTCAAGGTAGTACTGAATGCGAGCTACGGGGTCTTCGGCTCAGATAGATTCTCGCTCTACTGTCCCCCTCTCGCAGAGTCGACGGCGGCTGTTGGAAGATACGCGATAACAAACACGATTAAAGAAGCAAAACGACTAGGGATTGAGGTGTTCTACGGAGACACTGACTCACTCTTTCTCGGCACGCCGGCAAGGGAGAAGCTGGACGAGCTAATCCACTGGTCCAAGAAGGAGCTTGGGATGGAACTGGAAGTTGACAAGAATTACCGGTATGTTGCTCTGAGTCTCAGGAAGAAAAACTACCTTGGGGTTCATCCTGACAACAAGGTCGACATCAAAGGACTCACTGGCAAAAAGAGACACATCCCCGAGTTTCTCAAGAACACTTTCAACCAACTAGTGGAGATTCTAGGTCAGGTCAAGACGCCAACTGACTTCGACGTGGCGAGGGTCAAGATCAAGGACCTTGTACGAGATTCGTACAGCAAACTGCGAAACAGGAAGTATTCATTGGACGACCTAGCGTTTAACATGATGATCGGAAAATCTGTCTCCAGTTATACGAAAACAACTCCGCAACATGTCAAAGCTGCCCAGCAATTGAGTGACAAGGGAGGTGACGTCAGAGCTGGTGACCTGGTCAGCTTTGTCAAAGTTACCACGGGAAGCGGTGTGAAACCTGTTCAACTGGCAAGCATTCATGAGATTGATGTCGAAAAATACAACGAATACATCCGGTCAACCTTTGAACAGGTCCTCGACTCAGTAGGCCTCGACTACGAAGAGCTCACCGGAGCAAGGAAGCTGACATCCTTCTTCTCTGGAGCTTAGCGTGGTCTTGCTTACGATAATTCCCGTGAAAGGGATCCCAGACATTGAATTAGGCGACAATCTGGGTGAGATCATTGTCGCCAGATTGAAGGATCAGGGGGAGGAATTTCAAGAAGGTGATGTGACGGTAGTGTCTCAGAAGGTCGTCTCAAAGGCAGAAGGCCGAGTCGTAAACCTGTCGAAAGTAACGCCTTCACCTTTCGCATCTTTTGTTGCTAAGGAAGCAGGCAAGGACCCGCGCCAGGTCGAAGTAATCCTCCGAGAAACGCGAAAGATCGTTAGGATGAAGGCCGGGCATTTGATCACTGAAACAAGGCACGGATTCATCTGCGCGAACGCTGGCGTTGACGCCTCGAACGTCGCAAAGGGAAACAATATCGTCACACTGTTACCCTTGGACCCTGATGCCTCCGCCGATCGTATCGGCAATACCATCCGAAAACTCACGGGAAAAGCGATACCTGTTATCATAACTGACACCTTCGGCCGGGCTTGGAGGATGGGCCAGGTCAACTTCGCCATAGGGATATCGGGAATGAAGCCAATCCACGACTACAAGGGAACGAGAGACATGTACCAGCACACTCTTCATGTGACCGAAATCGCTGTCGCAGACGAACTAGCTTCGGCCGGAGAACTAGTAATGAACAAGGCCGACAAGATCCCCGCCGCTCTAGTCAGAGGATATAAGATCAAACGGGGCAGGGGCACAGGCAAGGACCTTCTAAGACCGGAAGCAATGGATCTTTTCAGGTAAGAAACACCATAGTTCTTACGCGCGGGCTAAGTCTTAATGAGACCGGGAACTGGTCGAGAGGACGAAGGCCGCGAGATGACAATGGAGACAATCAAGCCCCCAATGCCTGTTCACGTCCGGGATATTCAGAATTTCGCGCGGCTAGCGTTGGGCTTGACAGAAGGGTCCCAGATGATCTGGAGCTTCAAACACAAGTCCAGCAACATCCTAGCATTCTTCTCCGCGTACATGTACTGGGATGGAGACATCCCTATACTAGCGTATACCGAGGCCGACTTCGATAGGAGCAAACCGTTCCTTGCATACAAGAGCGATTCTCCTAAAGGAGAGGAATGGCAGTTCTGCGACGAAGCAGACGATACTCGGTTCAAGTACGCTTCGGTAATTGACGTGAAAAGCCTGCCAGACGCTTTCACAAAGAGTATCGAAGGCGATTTTCCGGATGCCCCTGATCCCGTTCTAACCGAGCTTCAAGATACGAAGTCCTTGGCAAGGGTTCTACTTACACTCTCGATGCGAGACGGCAACGTCTTTCCTCTTTGGCACTTCCGCAGAGGAGACAAACACATACTGGGCAACTGCATACCATTCGAACACTACTACGACTCCGACGCTCTTCCGGTCTTCTTCTACACCTCAACCATGAGTGCACCTTCCGGACCGTTTCTCAAGTACCTGGCAGCAAAACCGCACGGCGAGAGGCTGGAATTCACAAACGCCGCCACAGATGCAAAATACTTCTACACAAAGGTCATTGACGTCCTAGACTTTCCTATCTTTCCGAAGTAAACCCGGGCCAAAGACTTTTCAGCAGTAGCATTCTTTCAAGCACCGTTGGTATCGTCTTGCCAAGAGAAATCAGGGTCGCCATCGCCGGAATTGGAAACTGCGCCTCTAGCCTCGTCCAAGGAACAGAATTTTACCGTACAGCCCAGAAAAAAATCGGAGTGATGAACGACAAAGTTGGACCCTTCAAAGTATCAGATATTCGGTTCGTCGCCGCGTTTGACATTGACGAGAGAAAGGTTGGGAAAGACCTGTCAGAAGCAGTCTACGCAGAACCTAACAACACAAGAAAAATCGTTCAAGCGCGCCCCATAGGGGTCAAGGTCCAGATGGCACATCCTCTAGACGGAATATCACCTATCGCCGGCGACAAGATACAGCCAAGCAAGGCGAAACCCTCCAACATTACAAAGGTTCTCGAGGACGCGAAAACCGATGTGCTGGTCAACCTGACTCCAACAGGCGCCTCAAAGGCCAGCGAAATGTACGCCCAAGCAGCATTGCAAGCCGGGAGCGCATTCATCAATGCTACGCCCGCAAGGATAGCTTCGAACAAAGTGTGGCAAAGCAAGTACAAGAAAAAAGGGGCCCTCGTCGTCGGTGATGATATTATGGACCAGATCGGCTCAACAGTCCTCCACAAGAATCTCCTTTCCTTGTTAGTCGACAGGGGCATACAGATTGGAGAAACATACCAACTCGACATTGGAGGTGGAACGGAATCACAACTAGCCCTTGATAAGAAAAGATACGAGATCAAACGAGGTATAAAGACCGCCGCTGTCGCTGCTGCAGTGCCTTACAAGTTCCCAATAGTCGCAGGATCATCCGATTTCGTGGATTTCATGGAGAACCGCCGGACAAGCTACTTCTGGATCAAAGGAGAATACTTCGCCGGGACAGACTTCACCCTCGACATGCGCATCTCCCTCGAAGACGGACCCGCATGCGCAGGCATTCTAACCGACGTCATACGAATGGTGAAGCTCGCAGCCGAAAAAGACCAGCGCGGAGCACTGAACGCCGTCTCATCCTATGGGTTCAAAGCCCCGCCGAAACGCGTACCTCTAGAAAACCTTAACCAAGAACTAGGCTGGATGCCGAAGGGTCCGAGGCCGAATTGAGGCAGAACAGCCAGAAACCATTCAAAGAACGAATCCTACAATCCTCACGGTCCAACCAAAGCCGGATAGTTCTCGCTATCGATGTCCACGATGGCCGACCTAGAGAACTGACCGACCGGGCAATCGATCTGTTCGAACAAACCCGCCAGTCAATATGCTCGGTGAAATTCGGACGCCAGACGAT
>VBBT01000084.1 GCA_005881695.1 Candidatus Bathyarchaeota archaeon
CTGGCGCCACGGATTACAGACGATACCGCTGGACAGAGTTGGGCATTTCGCCTCGAGCAATCCCGGGCCAGAAAGGCGGAATATTCTGGACCACCGGCGACGAACACGACGAGTATGGACACATCACCGAAGCAGCGGATATCCGAATCAAAATGATGAGAAAGAGAATGCGGAAAATCGAGCTTGCAGGTCAAGTCATTCCAGATTCGAAGAAAGCAACACTGCACGGACCCAGCTCCTCTCGAATAACCCTTGTCGGCTGGGGATCATCAAAGGGAGCTATACTCGACGGAATGGAAGATCTCAAGAGCGATGGAATAGAAACAAACTTCCTTCAGGTGCGATTCGTCAACCCCTTCCCAACTGACTACGTCCAACAAGTACTCGGTTCTGCGCGGAGAAAAATAGCAATAGAAAACAACTATTCGGCACAGATGGCAGGGCTGATCCGCGAAAAGACCGGGATTGGAATGGACAACACCATTGTAAAGTTTGACGGAAGACCATTTTCCCAAAACGAAATCTACGAGGGCGTCAAAGACATAATAAAGAACGGAATGAAAGAGGTTACTGTATCTCATGCTTGAGCTGAAGACGTACCGAACACAGGTTCACAACGACTGGTGCCCCGGTTGCGGCGATTTTGGAATCGTCAACGCGATTCAGATGACGTTTATGGAAATGCAGCTAGAACCCCATAGGGTCGCGATCTTCTCGGGAATCGGATGCTCAGGTAAGACTCCACACTTTGTAAACGCCTACGGATTCCATACACTACATGGCCGGGTGCTCCCAATTGCTACTGGTGCTCGTCTGGCTAATCCGGGATTGACCGTTGTCGCCGTGGGTGGTGATGGAGACGGGCTTGGCATAGGAGCTGGACACTTCGTTAACACGGGTAGGAGGAATCTGGATTTCACATACGTCCTTTATGATAACGGAGTCTATGGATTGACGAAGGGTCAAGCATCTCCCACTCTCCCCAAGGGGGTCAAGACGAAATCCATGGCCGCGCCCGCTATCGTTGAGCGAGTAAACCCCATCGCCATGGCCATCGCTTCCGGTTACACCTTCGTTGCGCGAAGCTACGCTCTTGACGTTCGCCACTTGAAGCAGACCCTTCGAGCGGCGATTGAGCATCGGGGAAGCGCGTTCGTAGACGTTCTACAAACCTGTCCGACTTACAATGATATCAACACCAAGGAATGGTATGGGGGCGAGGACCTTCCAGTCAAGGCACCGCGGCTCTACAAGCTGGAAGATTCCGGATACAGTGGTTCAGTCGCGGATCCCTCGACAGACGAGGTTAACGCGAAGAAGGGAAATGCTCTGGTGAAGTCTTTCGAGTGGGGCGACAAGATACCTATCGGCGTTTTCTTCAAGATGGAGGTCCCGACGTTCGAGGATCAGCTGGCTCTTCGAATGCCCGCCTTGAAAGACAAACCCTTCGTCGAACAGGATATCTACAGCCGCGACATTACCCCCTTACTGGATGAACTAACATAATCCTCGAGAAAAATCTCACCCGTACTCGAGATTCACGGGTCCTTTCGGTCCACCCTTCTAGGCACAGAGTCCGTGCCCCATTACTCTGTGGGGTCAAGCTTTACGGCTCCTTTTGAAACCCAGCCAACCGGTCGAAACGACTGCGACGAACTACACTTATGAATGATGGTATCGGACGTCATCTGGCGGAATCGTGTATGGTAGCCGAAGACCTAACCATGGTTCGGTAAGAATCGCCCATTTCAAGCCCTGTTTGGGGATCTAGATTATGGCCTAATTCTCGCCCATTATTCGTTCAGGAATAGTTGATGAAATCCCGTTTCTCTGACTTTTCATCCAGGCCCGAACTGCGCCCTGATCAACCTGTCTCGCCCGAAATCGCTGCCGGACAGGAAATTTCTCCAAAAAAGAAGAGGGGGTCTTAGCGACCGAGTCTCGCGACGCACAAGTGCCAAGGAGAAGGAACGGGGCCTGTAACGTATCGGAGTTCCCTATGACAGGTTTATCGAGACATTTTTGGTTCGGGTGTAGAATTCCAGGGAGCGGATTCCATTCTCATGCCCGATACCACTGTCCTTGTAACCGCCGAACGGGGTCTGGGGGAAAGTCACCAAATATTCGTTCACCGCTAGTCCGCCGACTTGGAGACGAGCGGCGAGCTCATGAGCTACTTTCAAATTGCTTGTCCAAACTCCCCCGTAGAGTCCATAATCTGTCTCATTGGCCATGGCGATGACCTCCTCGAGGGTCTTGAACTTGGTAACGCTGAGGACAGGCCCAAAAATCTCGTCACAGCCAATTTTCATCTTTCCAGTGACATTCTCGAAGATTGTGGGTTCGAAGAAGTTTCCCTTCTGCAATCTCGGGTCCGCGGGCTTCTTCCCCCCGCAGAGTAGACTCGCTCCTTCTTCGAGGCCGTCCTTGACAAACCCTAGAACCGCGTCTTGGCGAGACTTGGACGCCAAAGGTCCCATCTCGCTAGTTTCATCAACGCCGGCCCCAACTTTTATCGCCCGGGTCTTGACCACGAGATCCTTTACGAAGCCGTCGTATACATTCTCATGAATGAACGCCCTAGATCCAGCCCAACACATTTGTCCAGCGTTGGTAAAGATCCCCTCTTTCACACTCTTAGACGCCCTCGCCAAGTCGGCGTCGGGGAAAACGATGTGAGGATTCTTCCCACCTAGTTCCAGAAGAACTCTAGTAACGTGTCTCGCGGCGGACTCCATTACCTGCTTTCCCGTCTCGGCAGACCCAGTGAAAACTATCCCATCCACTTGCGGGTCCGAGACAAGTGCCCCCCCAACTTCAGCGCCGGATCCAGTCACAATGTTGATGACCCCTTTGGGAATGCCGGCCTTTAGCGCCAGATCTCCCAGCATGATAGCCGTAAGCGGCGTAATTTCAGATGGCTTCATCACAACAGTGTTCCCCGCCGCGATAGCCGGTGCCAAACTTCTCGCAGCCAGCGCAATCGGATAGTTCCAAGGAACAATGTGCACCGTAACACCTAACGGTTCTCGGAGAGTATAATTCAACCGCCTTGGAGGAACCGGTATGGTCTCTCCTTCAACCTTGTCTGCCAATCCGGCCCAATACTCGAACGCCCTAGCCGCCCAGGCAACGTCACCCTTTGACTCTCGAAGAGTCTTCCCCTCGCTCAGAGTCTCGAGCCTTGCCAGCTGCTCCGAATTCTCTCGGACTAGGCCTGTGAGCTTGGTAAGTAGACGCCCTCTCTTACTGGGATCGATGTCAACCCAGCCCGCAGATTCGAGCGCCGTCCTCGCAATCTCGACTGCTGCCCTCGCGTCTTGTTTTGTGGCTCGTGGAACTTCGGCGACAATCTCGTTGTTCGAAGGATCAAGAACAGACGAGACAGCCCCGTTTGAGCTGTCCTTCCATTCTCCGCCAATCAGCATCTTGTACTTCTGAATCTGAACTGTCAAGTCCGCAATCCAAACTGGATGAGGCTATAAAAGAGCGTTTCCTCAGGCGGGAATCGTCTGCATCTTCATCTCATGGGACATGTCGATCAATAGTTGGATTCTTCGGTCAAGGTCGGGATACCTGCTGAGCAAGCCTTTTGCCTTGTGACCCACAAACAATCCAGCTCCGGGCCCGGGTGAGCGGGATTGAAATGCTGAGTGAACCTTCAGCAAAGCGGAAGCTAGGGCTAATGGCTTTTGGGTGTACTTGACCGAGGACTGGTCGGCCAAGAGTTCTCGTTCTCTATGGACCGCCGCCTCAACAAGATGCAGGATTGGGTCAAAAGCAAGCGCCAATTTTGCCAATCTAGCGAGTCCCTTTTCCAGGGAATCATTGTTCTTCAAGTGGGAGAGTTCGTGAGCAATGACCGCCTCAACCTCTACCGGGGACATTGACAAGACCAGTTCTGGAGATACTGCGACAACTTTCAGTCCCTTGTTATCCAAGGAAAAAGCATTTCCAACAGTTGCTTCTCTTAGGTCGACTCCTCGGATGTTCATTTTTCCGCAAAGATCTGCAAATGTTTCGCTCAGTATAGAGCCTGAGGATGTTCCTGCAATCATGCCTTCCATCATCCGAGGGAACGCGTAT
>VBBT01000085.1 GCA_005881695.1 Candidatus Bathyarchaeota archaeon
CCAGAATTGTCAGGCTGTTTCGGGGTATACCCTTCGGAAGGACCTTATCCACGGCTTCGATCCCGGTCTCAAACGATTTTGGCAGCAAAAGCACTCCTTCCGAATCTCAAGCTGATGTTGTCGAGATAAAGGATATTGTAACTGTCTTGACTGCTATTCTCCACGCTAGGTTCTTGCGGTCACCGCCATACGCAGTTGAAACTTGTTGTTTTGAGGATTCAGATCTGGAATCTATTGGGGAACGGACATATTGAAACAAAAAATCGGGGAGATCCGCAGGATTATGGTTTCAGCGTATCTGGGCCGCTATTGTTCTTATGAAGGAATTGTCGAGAGCGCCAGCCTCGTACAGGTTCACCATGGTGTTAGTGCTGGCCTCGCCGCTTAGTCTTCCCTGGTCGCCTCTAACATGTCTCCATTTCAGTTGCGTGTGCCCACTTTTGGAGTTGTAGATTATTCCGAGGACGTAGCTGACGCGGACGAAGCTGATATCGTTCACCCGGCCCAAAGTCACCTTATCCTCAGCCTCAACGTACATTGTTCCTAGCTCGCGCGCTCGTTCTGGGAAGACCGAAAAGTCTGCTCCGTACTCGTTTGGAATGAAGGAACGACACGTGCTGGTTATCATGAATCTCCGAAAACTTTCCAGCAGGCATGTTGTTTCCAGTTTAGCCATTCTCTAGCGCCCGAGCTCTGCGACTCAGGATGGAAAGTGCTAGTTGAGGCTATTAACTTCACTCCTTAACACATACTCTTTCCACCGTGCCCGCACTTAGAACTAAAAAGATGGGTCAGGGGGAACGTACCAGACTTCTTTTCTACCCCCTAACTTATCTTTCCCCGAGCCGTAGATTTCACGAGTCAAGGCGTTGTAAATGGCCCTTCTCATCCGGGTCCCAGTGCCGATTCTAGAGGACCTCGTCGAAGCGGCAATCTCGAAACAGGGAAACATATACCGTGCAGAACTCGCTAAGCTAATTGGTGCGTCCAAGGAATCGCTTGATGGAAAGACGTCCCTCTACTTGATCAGTCTCATGAAGCTCTGTGGTTTCGCGGAGGCCGATATGGCCAAGGTGTTGAGAAAGTCGAAGATCGTCAACCAGAGAGGGGCGGTGACCCACGATATTTCCGCGGGGGACGAGCTGAAAGGAGTTATCGATAATGCCTTAGAAGGGTTCCAACTGTTGATCTCCGAGAGCTTCAAACCAATAACGCACGAAAAGGAGGATTTGTTCAACCCGGCGGCGTACAGAAAGAAGAACCCTGAAAAATGAAGGTGCGATGGACCAATGGAAAACAAGCGCGGGCAAAACATTTGGTCAGGGGTCTAGTGGGGATCCTCTTCGAGTCAAAGAGCAGCTTTATCACGAATGAATCGCGAGAAACTAACGCAAACCCCGTTATAGTCGTGAAGATGCGGATAAATAGGTAAAGCAAGCTAAAACTAGTAGTTGAGAGATAATTGTCCGCTCAGAGAACGGCCCAGGAAGAAGACCCCGTAGCGACGCTCGCGGAAGGGTTGAGCATCTGGGTTGGAAAACTAAGCGACCTTGTTAAGAAGGTCGTTGACACTGGGCCGATCCGAAACGTGATCAACTGGGCCCGAATGTACTCTCTCTGGCCAGTCAACATCACAACCGCCTGCTGTAGTGCAGAGTTTGGCGCAGCTAGCGGCGCCCGACATGATCTCGAACGATTCGGAGTTCTGCCGATAGGTTCTCTCCGTCAGTCAGACCTCATCGTGATCGAAGGGACTATCACGAAGAAAATGGCGAAACGGCTCCGGATGATCTACGACCAGATGGCGTTGCCCAGATATGTGATCGCGATGGGAGACTGCGCTATGTCCGGCGGCCTCTTCCATGATTCCTATAGCATAGTGAACGGCGCGCATGAGTTTGTTCCAGTCGACGTCTACGTCCCCGGTTGCCCGCCAAGACCAGAAGCTTTGGAGCAGGCAATCATCATGCTTCAAGAGAAGATTCGAAGATCAAAGGTGTACGAACAAGGATGAGCCTCTCCCATGAAAGAGAAGATGATCTCATCCAGAAACTGAAAGAAACCTTTCCCAGCGACATCAAGGAAACCAATGTCATCCGTCGCGCGAGGCTTGAAGTGACAGTCGCGCCCGAAAAAATCAAAGACGTGGCGGTATTTCTCCGAGACAAACTCGGGTTCGACCACCCGAACGGCGTCTCAGCAGTCGACTACAACCGAGAGAACAGGTTCGAAATAGTCTACCATATCTCATCGATTCGCATCAAGGAAATGCGAGATCTGGTTCTCGATTTGAAGGAGTCAGTTCCGAGAAACGCTCCGAAAGTGGGATCTCTAGTTTCTGTCTGGTCCGGCGTTGAGAACTATGAGCGAGAAAGCTTCGAGATGTTCGGAATACAGTTCGATGGTCATCCGAGATTGGAGAAGCTGTTTCTTACAGATAACTGGGACGGGCCCCCACCGCTCCGGAAGGACATACGATTCCCTACGGACTGAGACGACAATGTCAGCACCTCCGAAACCTGTCCCCCTAACAACTGTTGAGTCCACCGAGACCTCCGACTCCGGAGCTCAAACACTCACGTTGAGCGTCGGTCCCCAGCACTCCGGCTCAGGACACATGCGATTGATCGTGGAGGTTGACGGAGATATCATCGTCAACGTTGCTCCGGACCCTGGCTATGTGCACAGGGGCATCGAGAAGATCATCGAGCTTAGAAACATAATCAAAAGTATCCCGGTTATCGAGAGACCCTCGATCATCGACGCTTCAAACCTCAACCATGCATGGGTAAGATCAATTGAGGAGATCCAGGGGGTCGAGGTCCCGCGAAGAGGGCAGTATCTTAGAACCCTCCTGAACGAGATGAACAGGATAATGAGCCATCTTTACTGGCTCTCCATCTACGGTGTATTCCTCGGGCACACTACCATGTTCATGTGGCCCCTCGGTGACAGAGAGCTATTCATCGATCTAGCCGAGAAGCTTACCGGAGCCCGGATTACCTACTCTTACCTTGTGCCAGGTGGGGTCCGTCGCGATTTGCCACCGGGGTTTGCCGAGGAGGCTGTCAAGAGAACGGAGTATTTTGAGAAACGTCTGAAGGAGTACGATCGGATTTTCTTCAACAACCCCTTGTTCACGTCCCGTGCCAAGGGAATCGGTGTACTGTCGAAGGAGAAGGCGATCGAGCTGGGCTGTACCGGGCCGACGCTTCGTGGCTCGGGTGTCGACGCGGATCTTCGCAAGGACGAGCCTTATGCTGCCTACCCTGAACTTGACTTTGAGGTCTCAACGCGGCCCGATGGCGATTCCTTCAGCAGGGCGATGGTCCATATGGACGAGATGCGGGAGAGCTGTAAGATAATCCGCCAGATCGTCAAGAAAATTCCTACGGGACCGATTAGGAGGAAAGCGCCGATAGTCTTGCCTCGGGGGGTTGCATATGGAAGGGTCGAATCGGCCAGGGGCGAATGTAGCTTCTATCTCATCGGAGAAGGGGGAGACAAGCCCTACCGGGCACGATACATTACGGGATCGTACAGAAACATGGCGGCCATACCCGCGGTTCTGGTTGGAAACCGTTTGGCGGACATGCCTACGGCCTGGTGGAGTATAGACTACTGGCCGGTAGAGGCGGACAGGTAGAAAAGCGATGGCCCCGATCATTGGGAAAGCGAAGGCGGCTGTCGATATCTCGATCGCCTATCTCACAGGTATCCGTCATCTCTTCCATAGACCGTACACGCTGAGATTTCCTCAACAGCGATATGCAGTTGAGAAGGGATACAGGGGGAGGCATTTGCTCCATCTTGATCGATGTACTGGCTGTGGTATATGTGCCTGGATCTGCCCGGAGAAGTGCATCACGATTGTGCCTCGAGGCCAGCGGTGGTATCCGCAGTACTTTTACGGCCGTTGTTGTTTCTGCCACTTCTGTGTAACTCCTGATACACTTGTTACGACGAATCCATCCGTGTCACCCATAAATCAGATACGGCCCGGCGACCGCGTCTTGACGCACACCGGACACTACCGTCGAGTGCGCAAGGTCCTTACAAGAAACTACTCGGGAAGACTCTACAGCATCAAACCATTGGGAGCACCTTTCCCGCTCAAAGTGACCCAGGAT
>VBBT01000006.1 GCA_005881695.1 Candidatus Bathyarchaeota archaeon
CACTGACACTCTACTATGATAGAACCGTGATAGGGTCACAGCTAATCCAACCGCTAGATCCCGGCGCTTCCCAGGCGATACTATTCGACTGGAACACAACAGGTGTCGCTCCGGGACCCCATAACCTCAAGGCAGTAGAAACGATGGTTTGGGGCGAAATAGACGTGGCCGACAACACACTAGTGACGGGACCGATCGTCGTCAGAGCGCCCAACACTACACCGCCACCCTCTGGGACCCCAACGAACGCCTCCCCCTCACCTGACATTTTCGCGGAAACGGGAATTGGCCTACTCCTGCTCATCCTTCTGGCCGTTGTAGCCTATATGAGGCGAGGAAGAACTCGGTAATCTCCGTCTTCAACAGTTGCTAGCCTCGCCGAATCTCGACCTTGTCGCCCAACGAATCCTAGAATAGCTTCGAGAGATCTGCGAAGTTCTGCGAGACGGAGAACTCGCACTCTTCTTCTTTTGCTAGGACCCCCAAGCCCACGAGGCGGGGATCGTCGCCAAGTTCCACCCGGACTACGTCACGGGTGCCGACGCCAAGGTGTCTTTGTCCATCATCGGTATCTCATCCGCCCTTTCCACCCACCGATTCCTTTCCAAAAACAAGCATGCTTTTTCCAAACGATCGACTCTCGTAACTTTTTCTTTCGCAAATCTTTCTTTTTCTGTAACTATTTTCTCTGCTAACTATTATGCGACCCCCGGGGTGGCCGATTTTCCCGCGCCCCGCCCTTCATGAAACGCCTAGGAAGCCACGTTCACCGATCGCTACCCAGCGGTTCTCCCTTCGTGAAAGATCGCGCAGCCACGCGTCTAGTAACTCATATAACACGTCCAGGCCGCGGCATCGAGAACGTGCCCCGGTGGCTCAGCCTGGTAGATGCCCAGCACGGCCAAGAGCGTTGCCTTGGTAGACTCCTCAAAAAGGCAAAGGCCACGGGTTCAAATCCCGTCCGGGGCTCCACACAAAACACATCAGGCAGCACTAGCGCCTGGCTTCATCTGGGCCGCTCGACCCCGCCACGCAGGCAGATCAGCCATCTGCTGCAAAACATACTTCTCCGCCTGCTCACGATTCATCCAACGCGTATCCATCGCACTCTTCACCATATCCTCAAACTTCTTCTCAAACGGCAACAACTTCCCCTTCATATCCGTACAATGAATGCAGTACGGATTGTTCGGATTCTGAGCGCCATGCTCCTCATTCGTCGCCATGGGCATCCCGCAGCTCTCACAGCGCAAAGCTAGAGACATTAGTCCGACAGGAAAGAAGGGCGAGCCGAGAACTAATAACCTAACTGGACATTACGCGACCAAGCGCGAGTTACAAACATTCATCAGGCTCTGCTAAACCTATAATAGTCCGCAACGCCGCCTATCGAAGAATATCGCTAGAGGCATGCTTCTATTGCGGGGAAAGGGCTCCGGAGCCCCGTTCCAACTTCTCACACAACTGATCCTATTCGGAAGAAAAAAACCCACAGAAGAACCTGAACGCGCTCCCGCCCCGTCAGCCATGAGGAAACTAGAGCCTTTCCCAATACCAGACACGATTAGGAAGACCGTATCCGAAACTGATATCGCGAAAGCACGAAACAAACTCCGAGTCGCCAACCTCGAGAGAGATATCATAGGAGACGCGCTCACGAAGATATACGAGGCGGAAGCGAAAGGCACGATCAACGAGCCTGAAAAAAACCAGATGATACAGCCCTACAAGAACGACCTCAAACGAGTAGACGCGGAAATCGACACGTACAAGAAGACCGTGGACCTCTACGAGCTAGAAGCAGCCAAGGAAGACCTGTTCAAGAGATTTCAGGAAACATTCCTTGACATACAAGCCCGAATAGAAAAAATCCGACCATCACTCAACCTACCAACTGAGACCAAGCCTGCCGAGCTGAAGCAAGCCCCGGCAAAAGCCGACCCCGCAGACCTGACGACCGAAGAAAATCCGCCTCCGAAAGAAAAAGCTCCAAGGGAGAAGGCGAGGAACAAGGCTGAGGAGAAGATCGAGACCATCAGAGAAGAAGTCCTCAAAGCCATGGAACGACTCGAACAAATAGAGACAGAAGGGTAGGCGGACAAGGATAAGCTGGATAGAAAAAGCAAGGCTAAGCGCAGCAGCGCAAGCCGTCCGAGAACTGAGAAACGGAACCACTGTCGGGCTCGGAAGTGGAACAACCGTCCTCAAAGCCCTTGATCTAGCTGCCGAGAGAATAAAGAAGGAACACCTCAACATCAACTGGGTCCCCACAAGTTACCAGATGGAGATCGCTGCAAGAAGACTAGGCCTGAAAATAACCACGCTATCTGAAGATACTGAACTTGACTTGGCCTTGGATGGTGCTGACCAAGTCCAGTGGAGATCTCTCGACCTCGTAAAGGGCGGCGGGGCAGCTCTGCTGAGGGAGAAGATCGTAGACTCTGCGACCAAGAAACTCGTCATCATTATCGACGAAAAGAAACTTGCCAAGACACTCGGCGGAGAACAGCCCATCCCGGTCGAGATTACACCGTTCGCCTACCACACCACACTCGCGAAGATAAACAAAATGTCCGAGAAGGCCGCGTTGCGGGAAGCACCGAGCGGCAAGGTAGGACCAGTCGTAACTGACAATGGCAACCTAATCGTAGACGCATACTACCGGAACCTCCGACGGCCAGATATCATCAATGAAAAACTCAGAAATATCCCTGGAGTGGTAGAAACAGGGCTCTTCCTAGAGATGTGCGACGTCGCGTATGTCGGCAGGAAAGATGGTAAAGTGGATATTCTGCGCCGAAGCTAGAAAGCTAGCAATCTGGATCCGTATCCCCGTTCGCAAACCCAATCACCCTTCCCTAGCATACTGCTCCTCTCTCGCGTCTTCTTCCTCTCTCTCGGACTCATAGTCCGTCTTCTCCTCCTCATCCTCAATATATTCCCTAGGAATCCCGACCTCTCGAACGCTGAACTTTGCCCACTCCTTTCCGCAGTCTCTGCACCGGTACGCAAACCTAGAGGTGATAAACGCGTCAGGATGGTCTGCTATTCTTTCTCCGGTTTCGATGGTTACTCCCATTTTGAAAAAAGCATCTTTCTCCTTGAGCGCTTCGGTCGTGTCTATCTCCTCCTTCGACAACAGCTCGGCAGCAAGGAACTTGCGGCAGAAGGGGCATTCTTCCAAAACCAAGGCGCGATCCTGAAACCGCTCATTGATCAGATAGATTAGTCTTGCTAACCAATCATTCGAAGGACAACTTCGAAATGCGTTTCCATCTTCGGCCAGAGACTAAAAACTCTGATACTTCGGTGGGGCCACAACAGGAACAGTCATGAGTGCCCGGCGGGCGGAACGCGTGGATGACCATGTCATTCCGCAATCCCTCTTTCATCATGAAAGATTTCTATCAAGTAACCGTTCGGATCTTTAATTTTGATGCTTCGATACTTCTCCTCCGTCACGTCTTCGTAAATGACTATGTTCGCGCCTCTGAGCCAAGCTTGCCACTCGTCAACTTTCGAGGATGAATCCACACGGAAACCGAAGTGAAAACCGGATAACCCCAAGCCCTTCTCGTGCAATACGAGAGTGTCTCGGCCTGAAGGAATACGTGCTACTCCCCGCTCCCTCATGCTGCTATGGAGGCCAAGAATATTCCGGTAGAATTCTACAGATGTTTCGAGGTCATCCACCTTTAGACCAACATGACCAATCCCTAAAGAGGCCATTGAGCCAGGACGATCACTTTTTCGCGCTCTGGAGCCCATAACTCCCCTCCTGCTCCAACGCAGGATTTATTGCCTTTAAGAATTAAGTGCCGGGGGCGGGAGTCTCGGACACAGGTGTTTTCGAACCCGCGACTTCCGGATCTCCCACATTGAAGATATGAGTCCGGCGCTGTGGTTCCCCTTTCGGGGTCTGACCAGGCTGAGCCACCCCGGCAGAACAGCCGCCGAAGGAGTGCGGCTAAAAGGATTCCTGACAAATCATTAAACAAGACCCAAAAGCCGGCCTTGACCGTCGGCAAGAGGATCTTCATCTGAAAAAGTATGATTTTCTAACTCTTGACGATGTAGAAACGAGAGATAAGAGGGTCTTTCTCAGAGTCGACATCAACGTCCCCCTAGACCCTTCGACGCACCAGATACTAGACGACACCCGCATCAAGGCCATCTCCAAAACCCTGTCCGAGCTGGACGAGGCGCGTGTCACCCTCGGCTCCCATCAGAGCCGTCCTGGAAAAGACGACTTCACCTCGCTCGAACCCCACGCAAACCTCCTAGCTCAATACTGCTCCCAACAGATCAAGTTCGTAGAAGATGTCATAGGTCCCCATGCGGTACAGAAAATCACCAAGGTTCAGCCTGGTGAGATCCTAGTCCTCGACAACCTGAGATTCTGCGCCGAGGAAAACATCGACGACAAGCGCGAAAAACTGGTCAAGACGCACTTTGTCAGACGCCTCGCCCCCCTCTTCGACCTATACGTTGACGACGCCTTCGCAACGGCTCACAGGTCGCAACCCTCCATCGCTGGCCTACCAGAACTATTGCCGAGCGCAGCAGGCCGCTTGATGGAGAAAGAGCTGGACGCGGTTTCAACCCTTCTCGAAGAACCGAAAAGACCATGCGTCTACTCTCTCGGCGGATCAAAAGTTGAAGACAAGATCCCGGTCATCGAAAACATACTGGCACGGGAAAAAGCGGACAAGATCCTGCTCGGAGGAGTACCAGCGAAACTGTTCCTTCGTGCCACGGAGATAAAGACAAAGATCAACGATGAAGAAATACACGACTTCAAACAATTCCTAGATCGCGCAACGAAATTGACCCAGAAGTACGGAGATCACATAGAAGTCCCGTTGGACCTCGCATACGAGGACGAGCAGGGTAAGAGGGTCGACCAGCCCGTCAACTCACCTCACGTGGAAGAAGAGGCTCTCGACATCGGCTCCAAGACACTAGAGAAATATTCGAGGATCGTGAGAGGAGCAGCCACAACGGTTGCAAATGGCCCTCTCGGAGTGTTCGAGAGAAACGGGTTTGACAAGGGAACAAAGGAGCTGCTCGAATCAATGGCCAAGAGCAATGGCTACACGGTCATCGGAGGAGGACACCTGGTCGGCCTGGCGTCAATCCAAGGCATAGAAGAAAGGTTCAGCCACGTAAGCACAGCTGGCGGTGCAATGCTCTCCCTCTTGTCCGGTCAAAGCCTCCCCGGGGTGGACGCGCTTGTCCGAGCCGCCAATAGGATGCGCACCGCAAACCCGCCCGCCTAGAATGTGGATGTGCCGGGAGATTTTATCTTGGTCGGGGCTTCGAGAAAGTTCCATGCTCGCCCCGGTAGCTCAGTGGTAGAGCGACGGCTTTGTAAACGCCAAAAAAGCCGTAGGTCATGGGTTCAACCCCCATCCGGGGCTCCACTACGTTTGACGAGGAACGGATTCCTCGGAGTCTGTCCGCGGTCCGCGGAGAAACGAGAAGATTGCCGATCCGAGGATTAGAAAGGATAACACGATTAGAGAGTGCTGGAGTCCTGCGAGGAAAATTCCCACATCAGCGCTGGCAAGCTGAGTTATCCCTCCTAGACCCACATTTCCCAAATTTACCAGCTTGGAGTATGGAACATCTGCGGTCATCAGCGCTAAGACAAGTGGAATGCTGGCGACGATGCTCGTGTTGATTATGGTTGCTCGGACGCCTGACGAGATCCCTCTCTTTGCACTTGGAACCGAACCCATTACCGAGCTCGCGTTAGGGCTGCGGAAAAGTCCGATACCGAATCCGACAAGAGATAGCCAGAGTGCAATCTGAAAGTAGGGTGTATCCAGAGTGAACCCTGCGAGTAGGAAGAAACCGGCAGAGGCGATGAGCAAGCCCATTGTGCTCAATCCTCTAGCACCCCACTTATCGGAGAGCCAGCCACTTATCGGTCCGACTAGAATCAGAGTCACATCGAGAGGAATGAGAAATATCCCCGCGTGCAACGGGTCGTACCCTCTGACCAATTGGAAGTATAGAGTCATAACGAACGCTAGTGCTGCGAAGGCTAGTCCGCTGAGGAGGTTGGCTATGTTGCCGGCTGTGAACAGTCGGATCTTGAACAGGGATAGGTCAAGCGCCGGGTACGCGACCTTTCGTTCGATCACGATGAAGAGAGCAAAGCAAAGAACGCTCGCACCGACCACGGCCTGGTTTGCGAAGTCGGTCAGGCTGCCGAGTGTGAGGCCCAAGAGCAAGAGAGTGATCGCGATGGAGAATGTGATGGCTCCCGCGGCGTCGAACCTTTCTCCTATCGCTGGGCGGGAAATCTCCTTCAGCCTCTTTCTGGACCAGTAGGTTCCAAAAATTCCTACGGGAACGTTTACGAGAAATATGGAGCGCCATGTGAAGAGCTGGATCAGGACCCCGCTTAGAGTGTATCCTGTTATCGTGCCGGCGTTGATCGCGACCTGGTTTATTCCGATTCCCTTGCCGAGATCTTTTCCGGAAAAAGCGTCCGTGACGATGGCAACGCTATTGACGAACAAGAGAGCGGCTCCGATGCCCTGGACCAACCTGAATGCAAGAAGCGCCTCAGCTGTGGGCGAAAGACCAGAGAGAAGGGAGCCTAGGGTGAAGATCGCGAAGCCCATGTTGTAGAGCCGGACCCGCCCATGCATATCCGCCCAACGGCTAATGCCAACTAGGAGGACGGTAATCATGAGACGGTAAATGGTAATTATCCAGACACCAACCACCAGGTTGGTTTTCAGATCAGACACCACCTGGGGAAGCCCGACCACCACAATGCTGGAGTCGAGCGTCGCCATGAAAATCCCGACGGTGGTGACCGTCAGGACAACCCACTTGTACTCCAAAAGAACCCGACACACAACCAGCAGTATTTTTTCCAGAAGACCCAAAAACCCGGAATATAAACTCCGGCCGAGAACCCTGACACGGCCAGTTCAGAGACCAATAGTTTCAACCCGGACTGTTACGAAGCCAAACGCCGCTACCTCTTCACGTTGATAATGTCTTGAAACCCCCCAAAGAATCTCTGAAACACCGCCGGATTCGCCTGGAAACCTGAGTCACTAACTCGCCCATTATCAGCCCTGATCTTGAAAATGAGAGGGGGTCCCTAGACTTCCCTCCAAACGTTCGGGATCCCCCCGACGAAATCCCATCATCCATTATCCGACCCAAGCCCGGAACGCGCCCTGAATCCCGAGACTCGCCCAGAATCCATGCCAGACAGCAAACGACCTCAGGGGAGGGGGGGGTCTTAGCGATCGCGTCTCGCGACGCAAGAGCGTCGGGGTCTAGGCAAGCTGCATCGGGAGAACACGGACTAGTCGGATCACGCACCAAGCTGAATCGAGATTATCGGACAATCCTACTCGGGAATCAGCTCTACAGGACACGCATTCTGTTGGTGGCAACGAGGGCGAAAGCATTTCTTTAACGTGTATGCGGACGAGCCGAATGATTCCCGCTTGAGTAGGCCCCAAACTAGGCTCGTTGACGAGCTATTTGCCCTCGACTCCCGCATCCGATACGTCGCTCTCTTGGACCGGAACAGCAAACTCCTAGAATCTAGGATGCGGTCAAACGTGATGAGTCTGACACCTGAAACCTACGATCGAAAATTCATGGCCAGCGTCCCGCCGATGATCCTTGACACGCTGGCCCAGCTGGAAAAACAGTGCGGACCTCTCGCACACATCTCAATACAATACCAGAAAGTCGACCTGGTCATATTCCCACACAACAACCAGATCGTCGCAATCAGCCTAGAACCCGGCCCGCTCGAGCCGATACTGCGCAAACTCAGGGACAGCCTCAACCTACACATCCACCTCTAAGAAGCAACTTAGGCCCTGAACTTCCTCACAGGATTTGCGAAACACGTTCTGAACCCTCACTAGTGGAGCCTTTTCAGAAAACAGACAAAAGTCTGAATGCATGGTTTCCACCACGCCGAGAACCGAGCCCAAGACGCCCTGACTCCGAACAATTATCCGGCCATTCAAAGATAGAGCCAGAAGAGCTCGTGAAACGTTAAACAAGAACAATGAACCCCCATCCCCCATGGCATTGCAACCGAGAGAATCCTACCAGCGAGTCTTCGAGCTCCTACAAGCCCACCACGAATGGTTTTCCGGAGCCCTCCCACTAATAGCCAGCGAGAACATCCCCAGCCCCGCGGTCAAAGAAGCCATCCTCTCCGACTTCGGAAACCGATACGCAGAAGGCTGGACAGGCGAGAGAGTATACGCCGGCTGCCGATACATAGACCAAGTAGAACAGATCTGCATGGACCTCGCTAAGGAACTATTCCAAGTCGACTTCGCAGACGTCCGGCCAATTTCCGGAGTCTGTGCCAACCTGGTCGCCTACACGACCTTCACGACCCCAGGAGACACTATGATGGCTCTAGCAATCCCAGCAGGCGGCCACATCAGCATGGGAAAGAAAGAGTTCGGAGGAACAGCAGGCTCAGTACGGGGCCTCAACGTCGAATACTTCCCGTTCGATACGGAAGAGATGAACATCGATATCGACGCCACAGAGAAGAAGATCAAGAAACTAGCAGCCGAAGGAAAGAAACCCACACTTGCGATGTTCGGCGGCTCTGTTCTACCCTTCCCTCATCCCATCAAGGACCTTGCTCCCATCCTTCGAGAACATGGAGCAAAAAGCTGCTACGACGCGGCTCACGTAGCGGGCCTAGTCGCAGGGCACCAGTTCCAGGACCCAATGGACGAAGGCGTCGACGCCATGACCTGTAGCACTCACAAAACACTTCCCGGACCCCAAGGCGGACTTATACTCTCGCATCCAGAAAACGCAGAGAAGATCAAGAAGGCAACTTTCCCAGGCAACGTCAGTAACCACCACCTCCACCACCTTGCTGGTAAAGCGATAATGTTCGCCGAGATGCTCGCCTACGGAAGGGAATACGCGGCCCAGATCGTCAAGAACAGCAAAGCCCTGGCTCAAGCCCTCCACGAGCTCGGATTCAAAGTCCTCGGTGAAAAGAAAGGCTTCACAAAATCCCACCTCCTGGTCGCTGACATAACCAAGTACGGCGACGGAAAAACTATCGAGAAAAAACTGGAAGACGCCAATATCATCCTCAACCGCAACCTCTTACCCTATGACATCAAAGAAGGCAGACACTTCGAAGCCCCAGGAGGAATAAGAGCGGGCGTCTCCGAAGTCACCAGGCTCGGAATGAAAGAATCAGAGATGAAAGAAATAGCGCTGATGATGCACCGAATCGTCGTCAAGAATGAAGACCCGAAAAAGATCGGCAAAGACGTCAACGAATTCCGAAAAGGGTTCACGAGAGTACACTACGCTTTTGAGTCCACGAGAGACGCTTACGAATACATCCAACTGCGATAACCACGCCATCCTTATTACACACCATTAACTCCGGCGCAGAACGAGGGAGACGTCAGTTGAGCAAGCGGGAGAAGAGACGCCGAGACGAGGCACCAATGCCTGCAGCAAGTGCAGGACTCTTGCGCTTTTTCGAAGAGGACACCCCAGGAATAAAACTGAGTCCCCAACTCGTTGTTATATCCGGCGTAGGACTGGTAGCCCTCGCCCTCATTGCATACTTCCTCCTACCTGTAACCTGACCAGCCTCAGCCATTCCGCCTAGAACTCTAGTAGTCCTCAAACAATTTTCTCTGATTGATCATAGGAACAGCCCTCGCGTCAAGCCCAAGCTCAGACTTGACCGTTCGCCTCAACTCCTCAGCAAACCCGGTAAAAATGTACACTTCCTCAGGGTGGCACGCTTTGATAAACGATACTAGTTGCTCGAAATCGGCATGACTGCTCAACGGGAAGGCCGCGTTGCGTCCTCTCATTGAGAGAGCCCAGCCCGTGGCGAAAGCCCTCGCCGCTTTCCTACCAATACTCCTCCGATCCCCTGGAGTTGTAATGTAGACGCATGGATCTCTCTCCAAGATCTTACTGCCATCATCAGAGTTTGAGGCAAGCCAGTTCAGCGAGTGCCCACCTTTCCGATAAGCTTCGTTCACGCCGTCAAGACGGGGATTGACGACGACAGGTAGGTGCGTGTAGACGTTGAAGAGGCGAACCATCTCTTGCGCCTTGCCGGCAGCATAGACGTGGAGGCAGGGAACGCAACCTTGCTTTATCATCTCCACTGCCCACTCAACGACCCCGGCGTAGATAGTCTCTCGAGATGGAAAATGGTAGATTGGCGATCCATACGTCGCCTCTATTACGAGAATGTCGCATCGGTGAGGCTCGGCCGCTTTTGTCGTCAAAGTATCAACGCAGTTAATGTCACCCGTGTACAAGATGGAACTCGTCGGTGTGTGAACAAGAAACTGGGCAGACCCCAACATGTGTCCCGCGTTTAGTGCTCTAATTTCGACACCATCAACTGAGACCTTGCGGTTCAAATCGATCGCGGTAAAATTGGAAATCGCTTGTCTGTTCAGAGCACTGTGAATATTTTTCGTCTCAACTGTTGACTGTTTCAGTCCCTTATGTCCAAATCCGCGAGTGTGATCGCTGTGGGCATGAGAAACGAAAACCCTGGCACTCTCCGGGAGCTTCCGAAGCTTGACCGGGTCCATCACGATAGTAACGCCGGAGGCGGCGACCAATAATCCGTCGAGCCAAGCTACCTTATCGCCGCGCGCTGGGCTTTCCCTCCGAAATTGACTCCAGCCTTTGAATCGCGTCAAGGTGCAAGAAAGTGTCACCCTTTGGTTCCCGGTTCACGATCTGAGGAATAGGACTAACAACTGTAGAACGGAGAATCACCGCTTCCGACTCGGTTAACCAGACTCCCGGTGGTTCATGCGAGACGACTGCAAGCAGTCCCTCGTAGCCAAAGTCGCGGTTAATCACTGCTAGCACCTTCTTCCCCACCAGCCTCTCCAACATGTGAAAAATTGTTGGATTTACTGAGGCCATGTGAAGCGGATCGCGACTCCAGAGAGACGCTGATTCCCAGATTCAGTGCTTTAAAAGCAGGGCGCATGGCCGAGAGAGACCAGAAACGAACGCGTGACGGAGTCCGTTCGTCAAACCCTCTTGGTTTGGCAAGGTTAATCTTGCAGGAACGAACCCGTTACAAACAATTGACACTGAGGTCACCATGTCAAAGACACTTCCCGAGACTGAAGTCGACGATGGTTTCGAAGACGAAGAGCCAGCTCCGAATATTGTGCGGATTGGCAAGAAACCGACGATGAACTACGTGGTTGCTTGCGTGACCTTGTTCAATACGGGAGTCCCCGAAGTCATGGTGAGAGCTCGTGGTCAGTCTATTAACAAGGCTGTTGAGACGGTTGAGATGTTGAGGAGAGCTTTTTTCAAGAACGTCCTGATCCATTCGGTGGATATTGGGACTGAAGAGGTTGAGAGAGAGGATGGTTCGATTGCGAGTCTCTCAACGATCGAGATAACTCTAGGAAACTGACGCGCGTCACGCCGGATTCTCTGCGCAATCTTATTAGTGGAAGAGATGTGAGCACGTCGCCACTAATGCCAGCTGCGAAATATCCGAAGATCGTGGTAACTCCTCCGGGTCCGAAAGCCCGGGCCTTGATCAAAGAGGACGAGTCTCTTATCTCGCCGTCTCTCGTGAGATTCTACCCGCTCGCGGCCGAATCGGGCCAGGGCTGTATCGTTAGGGATGTTGATGGAAACGAGTTTATTGATTTCAACTCTGGCTTGGTCTGTCTTGCAGTAGGGCATTCCCATCCGAAAGTTGTTGGTGCGATCAAGGCTCAAGCCGAGAGACTGATTCACTATTCATGGACCGACTTCTATTATGAGAAGGTCGTTCAGGTTTCGGAAGAATTGGTTAAGATAACTCCGGGGAACTTTCGGAAGAAAGTGTTCCTTAGCAACAGTGGCACAGAGGCCATTGAGGCTGCGATGAAACTTGCCAAGTGGCATTCGCGAAAACATAGTTTTCTCAGCTTTACAGGTGCGTTCCACGGGAGGACGTTGGGAGCGCTGAGTCTTACGGCGAGCAAGCCTGTGCAGCGGAGACACTTCTTCCCGATGGTTCCCGGTGATACTCATGTTCCATTCGCGTACTGCTATAGGTGCCCGTTCAAGATGACTTATCCGGAGTGTGATATGTACTGCGTGGACTTCATCCAGGAGCAGGTCCTGGACAAGTATCTCCCGCCGGAGGACGTTGCCGCGTTCTTCATAGAGCCGATCCAGGGAGAGGGCGGATATGTTGTTCCTCCTCCTGAATACTTCAAGCGTCTGAGAAAGCTCTTGGACAAGAATGGTATTCTGATGGTGGACGATGAGGTGCAGGCTGGGATGGGGAGGACTGGACGCTGGTTCGGAATCGAGCACTGGGGAGTGGAACCGGACGTCCTCTGCACGTCAAAGGCTTTGGCGTCGGGCATGCCGATCGGTGCGACTGTTGCAAACTCTGATCTGATGGATTGGGAGGGTGGATCGCATGCGAACACGTTCGGTGGGAACCCGGTGTCGTGTGCCGCGGCCATAGAGGTCATCCATGCAATTAGAGACGAGCACCTCTTGGAGAACGCGACGAGACAGGGGGACTACATGGTTAAGCGGTTGAAGGAGATGCAGGAGAAGTACGATATCATCGGCGATGTTCGAGGGAAAGGGCTGATGATCGGCGCTGAGATCGTGAAGGATCCTAAGACGAAAGAGTCCGGGGACAACGAGGCGCACGAGATCATGATGAAATCTTTCCGGCGGGGTCTTGCTATGATCACGGCAGGTCACTCGACTCTCCGCATCGCTCCTCCCCTGATAATAACTAGGGAGCTTGTGGATTCTGGACTTGATATTCTAGAGGGCGCGGTAAAGGAAGTAGCCAAGGCTAGCAAGTAGGAGCTTTTTCGATCCTGCAGATATTCTGTTTCAGCTCTTCTCGGCGACGGGGTATCGGCTCCGAGCGTGTGAGGGAAGTGCAAGGGACCTATTGCGGATCTCTTTCCGGGAAAGTCATTCTTGCGTCGCGAGAGTCGGTCGCTAAGACTTCCTATTTTCTAGGATCATCCGCTGTCTGGCCCCGATAATGGGCGAGACAGGCTGATCAAAGCTTGATTCGGGTTTGGATCGGTTTGCGATTATCCGAGTTTCCAGCGTGGATCTTACTGCGATCATAATCTGCTGGTTTAGATCTCGAATCAGGGCTGATAATAAGCGATTTCGCGAATCAGAGTGTTCCCTCGACCACTTTGCGTCGCGAGACGCGATCGCTAAGACCCCCCCTCCCCTGAGGTCGTTTGCTGTCTGGCATGGATTCTGGGCGAGTCTCGGGATTCAGGGCGCGTTCCGGGCTTGGGTCGGATAATGGATGATGGGATTTCGTCGGGGGGATCCCGAACGTTTGGAGGGAAGTCTAGGGACCCCCTCTCATTTTCAAGATCAGGGCTGATAATGGGCGAATTTGGTGATCGGCGCGAGAATTACCTAGGCCCTACGCCGTGGGACTGCCTCTTCTTCCAAGGTTCGTGTGAGACTCGATCTGCTAGGGTTCTATCGTTATGTTCTTGCTTAATGAGATGGACGCTCTCCCTTTTGAGTCAGCGCACGGGACACCGATAGGAATGATAAACCTCCTAAATATGTCGCGAGAAAGGGCTTGGAATATGAGCGAAACCGTTCTTCCACTGGTGGAACCTGATCTTGTCGGAGTTTGGAGGAAGAATGTTTGGTGGTTCGGTTTCCGCTGGCCGTTCAGCATGGTCCTCTTCTCCTGGGTCACGGTCGCGTCGACGCTGGCTCCCGAGTTTCACCTTGACCGTTATCTATTGACGATGCTGGCAGGATTCTTCGGCCTCGTCATCGGTGCACACTATATCGACATAACAGCGAGCAAGGACAAGTACCTTCCCTACTTCCCAGAGATGAACCGGGGAGCGATCAGGACTGTAGGCGTTCTCGCGGTCCTAGCTGGCATGGCCGTAGGAGTCTACATGTCACTCCTCTACTCCCTGTGGTTCCTAGTGTTTGTGATCCTGGGAGGATTCTTCGCCCTCTTCTATCCAATCGAGAAACCCAAGTGGCTTCACACCTATCCCGGTTTTGGCATAGCCTGGGGGTTCATGCCTGTCCTAGCCAGCTACTACATTCAAGGAACTCGAATAGACCTGTTGGGCGTGGGCTTGGCGGTCTTCCTCGGAATAACAGTGGTCGAAATGCATCACATGGCCGTGCTGACCAACGAGAAAGAATATGGTGCCGACCTGACGAAGAATGCCCGGCTACTGTTGAAGATCCATAGGACAGCGGCCTACTCGATCGGACTAATCCTACTAATATCACGACTAGTCTAGAATAAAGCCTCGGGACTACGATCCCGAGTATGTCCTGAAATGGCTAGCGAATTCTCGGAGTCGGCCGATTAAGAGACCGTGAGAACTCTACCCCTCAAAATAGAAGGACCGCGATTGAGGAAACCATCTAGTCGCCTTGAATCGACCAGACCGGGTAGATGGCATTCCAATAGTTCTCGGAGTCATAGACCAATGGCCCTACGAACGTGATCTGCTCGCCGACGGAAGGAACCGAAACCGTCGCTTGGTCTCGGGGAATCAGCTCCAATACTAGCCAACCGCTCTGGTGGTTGACATTTCCAACGTCGAGCAGCTTCCCAAGCTGAGGACCAAGGCTAACATCGATTCGCCAGTTGCCGTCGTCCTGGAGAGTAACG
>VBBT01000086.1 GCA_005881695.1 Candidatus Bathyarchaeota archaeon
GAAGGGGGGATGCGGTCTTCACTTCTGCGGGAGAGTAGGAGAAACTGTCGGACCCAGCCGAGAGCTCCATCGCTCCATCTCCGACAGATAGGATGCTGCCGTTCCATTTTGCCGTTGCACGATGACCGTTTGTGGTGATGTAGGCGTTACCAGTTCCCTTTGCCAGCCATCTCTCCTTTGGATGATGCTCGCCGTCCCCGTCCCAGTCGAAGATGAGCGGGCCGATCTTCCATCGGTCTCCCATGCAACCATCGCGGAGCCTTATCCGTCCAACATCCAACTCGTCTCCCCGAGAACTTGTCTCTGTGAGCAGTTGGTTTGCCGACTTTCCAGTCATCTTCACAACCTCGTCGTTGGTCGTTGTTTTCCCCTGGAATGGGATCCCTACTGTTGTGACTGGAGCCGGGAGTGATGCGCTTAGTATCCCCATCGGGGTCTTGAAAGTGGTTGAAACCTCACCCATCAATACGCATCCAATGGTTCGTCCCTCTCGCCTGATCGGCATGCCCACCGTGTCCTGTTTCACCGTTAGTTTGGTTCCTTCCATTGTCGGCCCTTTGCCCTCGGCGACGATGAAAGGAGTTGCTCGCCAATTCCGTGCCAGGCCGAGCCTTTGCCCGGCGTACGCTCCCAGACCGGCCGCGATCGCCGCAGCCACAAAACTAGGGGTCCAGCTTGAAATCGTAGCTGGGAAGACATCGGACTGCAAGGACGCCACCCAGCCTAAGATCCAGATCCCCAGTATGATTCCGGCAAATGCCCAGGTGAGGTTCCAGAGGAAGCTGACAAGCGCTCTACCTGCTCCCGAGATGGTCTCTGTACGTAAGACCCGGCCTAGGAAACCCAAGCTGAAACC
>VBBT01000088.1 GCA_005881695.1 Candidatus Bathyarchaeota archaeon
CGTTTCCGGCGAATCCATTGACCGCGGCCACCGTTATTGTCGAGGTGGCCGAGGAGCCTACGGGGGTGGAGCCAGGTGAACTTGCTATGATCGTGAAGTCTACAAATGCGAATATGGCCGTGGCCGTATGTCGCAGCGAACCAGCCGAGCCTGTGATAGTTACCGGGTAAGTGGATGCACTTGTAGAGCTGCAGGAAAGCGTTGCGGTTCCGGATCCAGTGACGGCAGGTGGAGTGATTATTCCGCACGTTAGACCGACAGGCACGTTGTCTGAGAGAGATACGTTTCCGGCAAACCCATTGAGCCCGGCCACAGTTATAATGGATGTGGCAGACTTGCCGGCGTCGATCGCAGCCGGGGAGCTGCCAGTTATGGTGAAGTCTGTTACTGTGAACGTTGTGGTTGTAGAGTGATTGAGAGTTCCGCTGGTGCCTGTTATAGTCAGGGTGTAGTTGCCTGCTACACTAGCGCCACAGGAGACCGTTGCTGTCTGTGGCGATGTAGTCATGGTCAGGCTAATCGGCGAGATTGAGCCGCACGTCAGGCCCGCGGGGAGACTGTCGGTTAGAGACACTGTTCCAGTGAAGGTTCCCTGCGAGGTTACCGTGACTGTTGATGTACCAGACGCACCGGCGTTGATTGTAATGCTCGTAGCTGAGATCGTGAAGTCTGCAGTGGCGAAGGTGAATGTGGCGGGGGTCGAGTGAGAAAGTGTTCCGCTCGCTCCAGCGATCGTCACGGTGAACGTGCCCAAAGTGGCGCTACATGTCAAGGTTGCAGTACCCGAGTTCGTGATACTGTTCGGGGTAATTGCGCCGCACGTCAGTCCAGATGGAACGTTGTCGGTGAGACTTACTGTTCCAGTGAAGCCGCTGAGGGCAGTTACAGAGATTGTTGAGGTCAAGGAGCTCCCGGAGGCCCCCGACGGTGAGGTTGC
>VBBT01000087.1 GCA_005881695.1 Candidatus Bathyarchaeota archaeon
CCCGAGTCTCGTCCTATCTCAATCAATTTGTTCTCCTCCGAGAGCCTCGCTCATCAGGGCTAAAGTCCTGACGAGTAGTCTCCCTCGCTTGGTGAGCTCGTAGCCTCCCTCGTCGCTGTGGGAAACTAGACCCATGTTCAGGAGGCTCTTCAGGTGGTTGTTAACGGAAGCCGCTTCAAGACCAGTCGCCGTCTTGAAGTCTGAGAAAGTCTTCCTTGTAGAATACAACATCTTGGCCATCTTGAGCCTGTCAGTGTTCGCCAGTGACTTCAGAAGGTCGGCTGCCGTGGTCTCGGGCATGTTCTCGACAAGTTCGTCGACGGCAATCTCTCCTCGCGTAGCCAGGCTTGATTTCACATTCTCGCGGATCTGTCTGACAAGGTCCTTCACAACTACGAAAGATGGCTCGGCCTGCGCCACATCGTCCTTTTGAAGATCAACTCTGATTGAGCCAGATCCCGAACTCTCAAGCGCTTGGGAGACTTGGTGTCGTATCTCCGCCTTGAGGGACCTGATTTCTTCCCGGAGTTCTTGCGCTATGTCGTCTTTTGTTTCGGTCAAGTAAAAGTCGCTATACTAAGGTCAAGCGCAGAAGTATATATGATTTTACTTTCAGCATAGATTGGGTAAAGACAGTTTTCCTAGTTTTTTCGCCCGACGATCAAGGAAACTGAATCTAATTGACGGCCCCTTTTCTTCAGTTGTTGGGTTCCCTCCGACAAGAGTGTGTACGCCAGCGTACGAGACCCACGGGAAGGGGGATACTAATCACGATAAGTGAGATGACACCTCCTCCTGCGGCTTGAGTAACGGGGACGATAATCGCCATCAAGGGACCAATTTGGACAGAGACCATGGGCGGCGCAATCTGCATATCCTATTGCCGAGAGATCCTAGACAGAGAACCGTGGCTCTACAGATATAACGCCCGGGCCGGTCCGCTGGAACCGGTCTACGACAAGTGGACTCCGAAGAAGTCTGAATAACCTAATGCTTTCACTCCTCGCTGCAGGAGACAAGTCCTTTGATTCACTCACTTACTCCGAC
>VBBT01000089.1 GCA_005881695.1 Candidatus Bathyarchaeota archaeon
AAGGCCTGAGTCTCAGCCGCACGTAGTTACTTTCGGGGCTCCGGGGACCGGCGGGTTCCAAGCGGACGAGTCTTGCGAGCTTGTCGCCTGGTAAAACCAGGCGAAGGTATGATAGGTTGTAAAGTGGATCGCGTCGGCGCCGACGTTTGTGGCAAACCATGCCTTGGACGTCTGACATATGGCCCATAGGCTCCAGAAGTGCTGCGGGTTGCTCTGGACTCCGTTTATCCCTGCGATCAGGTGTTCAGATGTAGGCGGCCCGTAATACGTGGCCTGGACTCTTGAGATCGATGTTGTCAGTTGATAGAAATTCCAATCGGAAGATACATCAGTCTTATTGATCCATTGGCTAGTCCCGTTTCCATAGTTTATCAGAGTCTCGACAGCCACCATTGATCCCTGGCAGGGACTTAGGCAAGCGCTACTTGACCTTTGATAGTAATAGTAGGCGCCTGCTTGAAAAGCAACTATGCCCGCCCCGACAAGAAATAGAATAGCGAAGAACACTTTGTGTTCGCCGACAATGCTGAGTCCCAATCTAGCTCACATCTTGCGGAGTTCTAAGACCGATGCGTGTGGCCGCAACCACTATTGCAGGGGCAATTGTAGCGAAGAAGACGACGTTGCTCGCCTCATGTGCGACGGAAAACGGCGCGCCAATAATGTTGCCGAAGACAAAATCCTGGTAGAAAGAACCCGTTCTAAAAATCCAGCTGCCAAAGTTCGTGAGCGCATCATAAGCAAAGGTTGCTAGAAGCCCGACCAGTCCGAATACGATGCTTAGCCGTTGATACTCCCTCGTCCCCTTCACAAAATCCCTGGCCACGAAGCTCTTCTTGAGAGCTGCACCAGCGAGAGCGTAGAAACACTCTCCTACCACCAGGAATGATAACATGAGGAAACTGTCCACGCCATTTGGATTGACAAACCCGTAGACGAGCCAGACGGATGCTGCGACTCCAAATCCCAGTCGAAGGCCGAAGAAGAAAGCGGCGACGAAGACCAGCGTGTCCATGATCTTGACGTTTGGGATACCGATCAATGCATAGTTGGTTGCCAGCGCGAGAGCTGTGAAGACGGCCGTAATCATGACTTTGGTTGATCCTCTGTCGAGGACCGAAGACTCAGTGTATGAACTGGTCATAGTCGGCGAAGCGGGCAAAGTTACCCGCCCGATAAATATATCCTTTTGCCAGACATCTAGTGGAGCTACAGGGCATAAGATGAGAATCTGTTCACTACTTCCCAGCGCCACAGAAATTGCATTCGCCCTAGGGCTTGGAGACCAAGTTGTCGCAGTGTCACATGAGTGCGATTATCCTCCCGAGGCTTCTAGTCGGGCAGTTTTGACGAAGTCGGCGATTCACCGGAAGATCCATAGGAGCCTTGACGTTGACCGGGAAGTTGAACAGCGCGGAGGCGACATTTACGAGATTGACGAAAAACTTCTGGAGCAGTTGAAGCCGGATCTTATTCTGACCCAAGAACTATGCCATGTTTGCGCTGTTTCCTATACCAAGGTCAAGGAAGCAGCTCGGGTCTTGGACGCAGACACCAAGATCGTCTCGTTAGAACCAACGAATCTCGAAGAAATCGTCGCCAATATTCTGCTTGTCGGTAGGATGACGGGCAAGGTGGGAGAAGCTGAGAAATTGGCTTCGCAGATGCTGCAGAGAATAAACAGTGTAAAGGAGAAAACGCGGACGGTACAACATAGGCGGCGGGTCTTCTTTATGGAGTGGCTCCAGCCTCCTTGGGCTGGTGGACATTGGATTCCCCAGATGGTTGATTACGCTGGAGGAATCGAAGGACTCGGCCGTCTTGGCCAGCCTTCGCATAGAATAGGATGGGACGAGGTTGTCGAGTACCAACCAGAGATAATTGTCCTCTCTCCATGTGGGTTCGATGTGAACCAGGTCATGGAGGAAGCCCATGTGCTCGGATCGTACCAAGGATGGGAGAAGATCCCCGCACTCCTGTCCTCAAGAATCTATGCGGTGAATGCGTCCGCGTATTTCAGCAGGTCGGGTCCTAGAGTGGTGGATGGGCTTGAGATCCTAGCCCACATAATTCATCCCGAGCTGTTCGCGGAGAACCCACACCCGGAAGCCGTGAGGATGGTTCCCAGAGAACTCGTTCTGGGCAAGAGAATGCATTGAAGCAAAGTAAACGTAGTACAAGCGATTGACTCCAGATGCCCTTGAGATCTCAGAAGGAGAAGGCAGAGAATTTTCGGGCGCTTCACCATGGGAAGCGGATACTGATTCTTCCGAACGGATGGGATGTTCCGAGTGCACGCGTGTTTGAGGATGCAGGATTCCCTGCGATCGCGACGTCCAGCGCGGGCTTGTTGGTCTCATTGGGCTATCCTGACGGTGAGGTGATTGGTAGGGACGAGTTTGTCTCGGCTGTCGGAAGGATTGCTAGGGCTTTGAGTGTGCCACTTTCTGCTGATGTTGTTGCTGGTTTTGGAAAGACCACAAAGGATGTGCTCGTGACAGTCAGGGCAATTCTGAAGACCGGGGCTGTCGGAATAAACGTCGAAGACTTCGCGCACGCCACGAAGAAACTGTACCCGGTTGAGAGACAGGTAGAGAATGTCAAGGCGGTTAGGAAGCTTGGCGAGACCGTTGGGATCCCTCTGGTGATTAATGCTCGGACCGACGCGCTGAGATTTGCTGAAGGTGACGAAGGAGCACGGTTCAAGGAGGCGGTTCGTCGAGCCACGGCCTACCGGGACGCGGGGGCTGATTGTGTCTACCCTATGGGTCTGACGGACGCGGCTTCCATCGGGAACTTTGTGAAGGCCTTGGACTTTCCGATCAATGTTATGGTGAGAAAAGGTCTGCCGCCAATTAGTGAGCTGCAGAGGCTTGGTGTCGCTCGCGTGAGCTTCGGTCCCAGCCCATCTTATGCCGCGATGGGCCTACTCAAACGGGCGGCCAAGGAAGTGCTTGAGAAGGGAACCTACGAGAACCTGACCGAGGGCGTGATAACGTTTGATGAGCTGAACGCGTTGGCCGTCCCGAGAGCCGATGGCTCTGGGCAAAGCTAGAAACCCGATCTACATTCGATCAAATCGAAGACGCCTCGTGTTCCTGAATATGCTCAAGCGTCTCTTTCTCGACTTGAAGGGTAACGTGTTCTATCCCGAAGGACTCCTTCAACCGAGACGCTATTTTCCCCACTATCTCTGACCCATCGCTGATCATGTCTGCGTCCACGGTGACGTGTCCGCTCAGCGCGTAGAGGCCGGAAGTGATCGTCCAGACATGGAGGTCGTGAACCCCCTTTACCCCGTCAATGCTGCTAATTGTCTTCGCTATAGTTTCTAGATCCATCTGTCTGGGAGTGGCTTCCAACAGGATGTTTGTCGAGTCTCTGACGAGGCGGTAGGCGCTAAGCATGATGAGAACCCCGATGATGGCTGCTGCAAGCGGGTCAATTCCCTGGTAACCCGTGAATATGACGATGAGGCTGCTGACGATCACGGCTACAGACGATAGGGCATCCCCGACAGTATGGAGGAACACTCCTCGAACATTGAGATTGGTCCCTCCCGATCGGGACAGCAACCCTGCAATACTGAGATTCCCGAGAAGACCGACCGACGCGATTGCTAGAACTAGCGGGCCCTGGACAGTGGGCGGTTGCTGGAGTCTCAGGTAGGCTTCGTAGATTATTAGAAAGGCGACGGCTATCAGG
>VBBT01000111.1 GCA_005881695.1 Candidatus Bathyarchaeota archaeon
ACTTCACTACCATCGGCCTCATCACCATGATCTACGGCGCATCGGTCGCACTCGTCGCCAAGGACATCAAGAGAATGATTGCCCTTACGAGCGTCAATCACATGGGTTACGTTCTACTCGGAGCGTTCACTGCAACCGTTGCCGGCGTCTCAGGAGCTGTGTTCCAGATGTTCAGTCATGGACTTGCAGTTGGAATGCTCTTCCTCATGTCAGGATACATTCATGATCATACAGGAACCCGAAATGTCGACGAGCTGAAAGGGCTGAGAGGAAAGATGCCTCAGACAGTTACGCTCCTCTTTTTGGCCTCGATGGCTGCCATGGCGGTTCCAGGTTTTGCCAACTTCATCAGCGAATATCTCGTAATCCAGGGTGCTCTCAGCGTTAGCTATCTTTTCGCAATCGCCGTCGTCGCGCCTGCTCTAACCGTCGGTTACTTTCTGTGGATGCTGAGACGAGTTGCTATGACTCCCCCGGTCGGTCCCAAGAACGAGTTGCGCCTTCACTCGATCCTAATTCTGATCGCGTTTCTTGTGCCATTGTTGCTCTTTGGAGTGTATCCTCCGCCCTTACTAGGGAGCGTGATAACCCCCACGGTGGGAAAATTCTTTGGAGCGAGGTAATCGGAAACGGCCCTACTTTCGCTGACCCCGTTTCTTAGCCTAGCCGTATTCGGACTACTTGCCACTCCTGCTGGATTTCTCCGTTTCAGAAAATCGAAACTTGGCCTTGCGCCCTTCATCTGTATCTTAGGTCTCGCCATTGCCTTGGTATCCACGGTATGGCTTGGGTTCACCAGCTCTTCACCAGTATCCTTCGGAGGATTCCAAGTTGATCTTTTTACCCTGTTCTTCTCAGGAGTCCTACTGATAGTAGCAATCTTCGTGACAATAGCTTCGCTACAATACATGCGAGAGGACCCTAACAAGGGACCGTTCTTCGGACTCTTGCTTCTTTCGACCCTCGGTATGATTGTCCTGGCCGCTTCAATGGATCTGATACTCCTCTACGTGGGCTGGGAGTTGATGAGCATTCCTACCTATGCCTTGACAGCCTTCAGGAAGAAGGATCCGAATTCCAACGAAGCGGCTATGAAATTCTTCGTGCTCTCCGCACTCTCCTCTGCACTAATCGTCTACGCCATTTCCCTGGTTTTCGGCGTGACAGGCTCCACTGGGCTAACGGCCATCGCGAGCTCTCTTTCGACTGCGGGACCCGATGTTCGTCCATTCGGCGTCCTCGCTATCGTCCTCTTTATCGTCGGGTTCGGAGTGAAGATGGCAGTCGTTCCCTTCCACATGTGGATACCTGATGCTTTCGAAGGAGCCCCCGTGACAATTGGTGCGTTCTTGGCCGCCGGTGCGAAGATGGCGGCCTTCGCCGCGGCCTTTCGCGTGTTCATCGTGGGAATCTCAGCTTTCAACGTGGATTTTTACTCGACCTTCGCGATTGTCGCTGTAGTGACAATGAGCGTTGGAAACGTTGCAGCTCTGATGCAAAAGAGCTTCACGCGACTCCTCGCCTATTCCAGCATTGCCCAGGCTGGTTACATCCTAATGGCGCTGGCGACTCCATTCACCGTAACCAAAGTGCCGTTGGGTCTGGCTGGGGGACTCTTCCATGTTCTGAATTACGCAATTCTGAAGACGGCCGCGTTCGTCGCTGCGGCGGCTGTTGCCACCAGGCTTTCGGTTACGGATCTTGAATCTTTCAATGGGTTATCTCGAAGAATGCCACAAACATCCTTGAGTATCGCGGTAGTTTTTCTCGGACTCGCAGGAGTGCCTCCCCTAAACGGGTTTTTCAGCAAAGTAATGCTGTTCACAGGCTCGATCTATTCGCCGTACAGCTGGGGGGGCTATCTAGCACTGGCGGCGCTGATCAACAGCGGTTTCAGTATGAGCTACTACGGTTGGGTCATTAAGAGAATGTATTTTGACGAACCGGCAGATCAGTCCAGGATTCCAGAACCCCGCGTCTACATGTCCGTTCTTTGGGCTGCGACAATTCTGATCTTCGCCATAGGACTTTATCCTGACCCGTGGATTCGACTGGTTCAAGGCGCTGCCGCGGCACTACTCCCCTCGTGAGACCACTAGTCGTGCGTTGAGAAGATCCGCTATCTCGGAGATGTCGCTGATCACCTTTTCTCTCTGAAATTGTCTCTCTTCATGACCGAATTCAATTTGGATGGTCTCAACGATGAAGTTGCCTTTTGCATCCCTACGGTTGGAACTCGTGACTATGCTTCCAGACTCGACCCCCTTGTTCTGGTTGTTCACCTTCACCATGAAATCTTTGACCAACCTCGACCTCACTAGCTCGGTCGTGGAGTCAGAACACGTCTGCCCTGCAGTTATCACAATGTCGACACCCGACTCCTTCTTTCCATGGATGTCCAGAAGGTATCTGATTCCATCTTCTGCTATGAAGCCCTCGATGCTCTTTCTGAACTCTAATTGAGCGGACTGAATCCTATTCAGATCTAGGAACTCTCTACTTACCTTCCCGATCACAGCATAGGATCTCGAAGTCAGTGCCGCTTCCTCAACGATTGTTCCCGTGTGAAGGTCCGCGTCAGGGCTCGCGGAGTGTGGAGCCGTTAGGAGAACGAGTCCAAGACCGACGATTTCGACATGATCAGGGTGAATGATCTTGACGGGCACTCTTCAGTAACCTTCTATGTAGAATAAAGTGTCGGAAACTGTATCAAAACCCTTCTTCGAACAGTTTTATAGCGCGCGTCCAAGGGGACATTCGAAAACGCAGTCTAATGGTGTCTTTGGAGCAGAAATTCGCTTGTCCGGAATCGAGGCTGTAAGGAAGATTGTGGAAACTGAGGCACAAGCGAAACATATGGTCGAAGAAGCGGAGTCAAGTGCTCAAGATATTCTAACCAATGCTTCAGAAAAAGCCCGGAAAGTCCGGCAAGCCTCGACAGCTGAAGCAGAGCAGCGAAAAGTCCAGATGCTACGAGAGACCCGCGAGAAGGCTGAAGCTGACGCGAGAAGCTCAGACGTGGAAACCGAATCTCTTCTTGAGAATTACAAGAAACTCTTCGAGAACAAGAAAGATGCGGCCACCAAGAAAGCCGTTGATTTGATTCTAGGTGAGTGAAAAATGGCAGAGTCTTTGGACAAGCTTCATAATCGAATACTATCAGACGCAAAACTGAAAGCCGCGGGAATCGTCGAACAGGCAGAAGAAAAATCGAAGCAGATCCTTGGGGAGGCCCAGGCCCAAGCTCAAAGGGATGCGGACGATATCCTATCGAGGGCGAGCTTAGAGGCCGAGAGCATCAGAAGAAGTATCCTTAGTTCCAGAATCAGGGCCAACCGCTTAACTATCCTTGACGAGAAGAATAAGATCGTTCAGAGCATCCTAAAGTCGGTTGAACAGAATCTCTCCGACATCCCGAGCTCGGACCAGTTCGAGTCGATACTGAAACGCTTCGCAGCAGAGGCGGTAGAAGCGGTGGGAACTGATGACGCCGTTGTAAGGATCGGCTTTCGGAACGCGGACAAGAAAAGGTTGCAATCCATAGGGCAGCTGCTGCCGAAAAGAACAAAACTCCTTGCTGAGGAGACTGCAATCGATGACTTGGGGGGCGTAGTTGCGAGCGACCCCGAGGGAAAGATGATCTTCAACAACTCCTTCAAGGCACGCATCGAAAGACTTGACAATCAGCTCCTGACGACAATTTCTTCCACCATATTTGGCGAGTAGGTCTCCATTTCTTGCTCAGACCAGAGACAATGCATCAGGTCAGCATCATAGTTGCAAAAGACGAGCTGCCCAACCTCCTCTCCTACGCTGGAAGAGAACAAATGATCCACCTCGTGACAGTTGAGGATGAACAGCTCCCACCCGGTGCGGCGCCGTTCGAAGCCACGGGCCTGCTATCGAAATCCGCGACTATCAGGAACCGCATTTCCGCGCTGGCCTCGGCTCTTCAGCCGATTGAGGGTCAACCGGAGAAAATTGAAGCTCCGATTCACAACATCGATGAGCTGGCCCTCTTCCTTGACCAAGAAACCTCAAAACTCGAAGGGTCTGTCCGCCAACTAGAGGAATCGCAAGGCAAATTACTAGCTGATAAGGAGAGAACTTCGGAACTCTCACGTTTTCTTTCAGGATTAGAAGCAGTCGGAATGCCACTCGGTACCATTGGAAGCAGTGGATTCCTCGTCACTCTTGCCGGAGAATGTGCAAGAGAGTCCACGGTTTCGATCCAGAGAGACTTAGATGAGCTAACATACGGAAATTTGATCTTCGTCATTACTCATACTGCAGAGAAAACTCAGACTTTCTTGGCGATTTTCCCCCGAGCCTTCGAAGATGATGCAAAACAAGCGGCCACAGCATTAGGTGCAAAGGTCGAAGAGCCTTGGGCAGAACTCCCTCCAGACCCAAAGGAAGCCAAGGAATTCACCGACGTTAGACTTGCGGAGATCGAGGATGAAGGAAAGAAGCTTGATCACCAGCGTGAGCTCCTTACAAAGGAGTACGGACCGAGGCTCAAGACTCTCGAGTATCTTACTGAGATTCTGGAAGCCCGATCTAGAGCTGTTTCAAACTCTTCTACTACCGAGTCGACCTACATGCTGAGAGGATGGGTCGCCGAGGATCGGGTCCAAAGACTAACGAAAGGAGCTTCGGAGGCTTGCAGCGGACTCGTTTCCTTTCATGTAGAGAAGGGACAAGAGGGGGAGGAGGTCCCTCATGGAAATTCACCAGAAAACGGCCTTGAGGCCAAGAATCATCAAACTCCACCAACGCTAGTAAGAGTCCCTGGATGGACCAAGCCTCTACAGTCTGTAATCGACAATTTCGGCATCCCGTCTTATCAGGAAACAAACCCCCTGGTTTTCATGATTCTCACTTTTCCTCTAATCTACGGATTGATGTTCGGAGACTTTGGTGAGGGTCCACTGTTCTTGGCTCTAGGTCTCTTCCTTTTGTGGCTGAAGAGGAGGAAGGTCAAGATCTTCGAGATCGGGCAATTGTTCGTTAACGGTGCCGAACTCATCATTATGCTCGGCATTGGCATCACAATTTTCGGGTTTCTCTTCGGCGACTTTTTTGGCTTTGAGGCCCAAGCGGTCTTCGGCTTTCGACCCTTCTTCAACCCGAACGAGGGAGCCTTCGCAGCGACCCCGGATATTTCCCACCTCCTTATCTATATGTCGGTGATACTCCTGTTCGGAGTAGGACACTATCTCTCCGGCCTAGTAATAAGCACGTACAACAAAGTGCGGAACCACGAGATCAAGCACGCATTCTACGGACCGATTTCTTGGGCTTGGTTCTACATTATCTTCATCTATCTCGCAGCACAGGTCGTGATCTCAGGCTACAAGTTCGGAGTGCTTCTTCAGAACCCTGCACTGCTCGTACTGTTATTCATACCGATGGGGATCATGGCAGTGAAGGAGGGACCACTCGAGTTCTTCGAGGTGTTCATCAGCGCAGGAAGCAATACGTTATCCTATCTTCGAATCTGGGCTCTCAACCTGGCAGACTTTGCTATAAAATTCGCATTCTTCACTTCGTTCGGAATAGCGGGGGCCGTAGCCGGGAATCTCTTGGTGATGATTCTTGAGGGTTTGATCGTTTTCGTGCAGACTCTAAGGCTTCACTGGGTTGAATGGTTTAGCAAGTTTTATGAAGGATCAGGATCGTCATTCGCGCCCTACCAAGAACCGACAAGTTGGACCGTGTAACCAAGTGGTTGACTGCGCTACCCTGACATCTGTTACTCTATGTCCCACATTTTGGGCCGGACTCGGTGGCGGACTAAGCGTCCTCCTCTCCGCTATTGGTGCAGGAATCGGAATCGGAATCTCTGGGCCGGCTATCGCTGGTGCCGGGGTAGAAAGGCCTGAGGTCATGTTCAAGACCTTCATCGCGACGATCCTCGCGGAAGCCCTCGCGATCTACGGGCTCGTGGTGGGCCTTCTCTCGGTCTTCCACATCACCGACACCCTTACCCTCGCTGGCTCGGTCAGAATCTTTGCCGGAGGATTGACGATGGGCGCGGCCGCCCTCGGCGCAGGATTCGGCATAGGTACTTCTGGGAGCGCTTTAGCCGCCGCTACGGCAGAGAAGCCGGAAATATTTTCGAGGGCAGTTATCACTCTGATATTGGCGGAGGCTCTGGCGATCTACGCCCTCGTCACAGCTCTTCTGCTCGTTCTACAAGCGAAGTAACAGCGACCCACCGTGGGAACCGAGGTCCTATCGCATATCGTTCGAGACAACTACATTATCGCAAAGATACGGGGAGAAAAGGGCAAACTTCTAGAACGGCAACAGCTCCATTCCCTTGCAGAGTTCCGGACCCAAAGCGAGATCTTGGGGGTCCTTGCAGACGGGCCGTACGGCAAGGAGCTCTCGGAACTAAGAGACGGCTCTTCCCCCATAGAGACCGAGAGAGCTGTCCGTTTAGGATTCGCTCGAGGAGTCAAGACACTGATTTCATCCTCCCAAGGATCAGCTCGAGATTTTCTCAGCGAGTTTAGCAGGCGTTTCGATGCCTACGACCTTGCCGCTATAGTGGTTTTCAAGGCTCAGGGAAAGAGCTGGGAGGAGTTCGTGTCGACTCGTCAGCCTCTGGCTCTCCTCAAGGAGGCTGAGCTTCACCGTCTCTACTCGATGGATGATCTCCAGACAATCGTGGGAATTGTCGGCGACAGAGCGCTCGTGAACAGGGTGAAGAGCTTCTCCATGGAGGACCTTGCCGGCGAAAGAGCATCACTAGTCCGAGACATCATTACCGGTTGGGGAGAGGAACGCTTCTACAAGTATGTTGACGACAAGCTCGGAGGGTTCGACCGAGAGAGCTGTCTTCCCATAGCCGGAGGAACGATCGACTTAGCAAATCTGACTATCATTCTAAGAAGTAAACTGATCGGAATCCCCAACGTCCGCGAGCATCTTATACCGTCTTTCTGGAAACTTGACAATCGAGCAATAGACCAGCTCCTAGTCGCTCAGGACGTCACTCAAGCTCTCGATCTAGCATCATCTCATCCATACTACCACAGCATTCTCTCCGGTGCTAGGCAGAAGTACGAAGAAACAAAGTCCCTCTCCTTCCTGGAAGTCGCGTCAAGAAAACACTCTATCCATATTAGCAAGAGGATATTCCTCGGATTCCCATACACCTTGGGAGTTGTTCTTGCTTTCCTGATTGTTAAGGAGAACGAAGCGAGAAACCTCGCGGCCATCGTCGCCGGAGTTGGGGCTGGAATGAAACCAGACCAGATCAGATCCTTAGTCGCAATTCCCGAGTGATTCCTTGGGCTCTCATGTTTGGTTGCCGACTAGAGTTTCTTGACGAAATAGTAGTACGTGTATGCAAGTCCGGTAACTGATCCGAACACGAGTCCTATTCCGGACCCTGCGCATGGAGCGATCCATGGCGACGCGGCTACCACTCCCACGCAAGAGCCAAATCCGAATAATGGTCCTAGGACTATTCCGCCTAGGAAATACCCGAGGACGAGAAAGGTGAACAGGCTGCCCATAAATTCCATGACTCGAAGAGCAGTAGGGTCGTAGATTCGTCCGGCACGCTTCTGAACCTTGAAGAACTGGGCTCGTCGGCTTCTCTGGGTCGAAGACTCAGTAAGCGCATTCGTCTCTGCATTGTTCCCCTGCTGGGGCAATCTCAATATTGCGCCTTTCAAGCACTCGCTAATGCTGGAGCGAGCGGGGTTGGGGTCGTTATGGCTTCTATTGACCTGACATGCCAGGGTTATGATCGCTACAGAGACAAACTCTTCCTCGCTTTGTAGGATTCTGTCTAGAATGGAAGTTTCAATTCCTGATATTTTGGCGAATTCTTCTTTTCCAGTTTGCTTAATCGCGGCGTTCAGAGCGTCCTTGATTCGCGGTGTTGCTTGTGCTTCGAGGTCTGGATTGCTCACGAATACGCGCGCTTCTACGAGGAAGACTCCAGTTCAATGACCCCTCTTCTGGACAGATTGTTCACGATTTCAGCTGGAAGGACTCTTTCGAGTCGAGCATAGATTCGGGAGGCCTGAGTTCCCTCGCCGAGTTTGAGGATTCCGCGGAACATCATAAGAGCATCGACCACTTTGTCGAGCCTCTGGTTCAGAGTCAGTCCTGCTGTCTTCCGCAAGTCATCTAGCTGCAACTTTAACTCGTCAAGTTCTTTGGCTAGGGCCTTCGCTTTCTCTTCCTCTGTTTGAATGCCTGATTGGACATCCTGCGATTTGTATTCGGGAATCTGTATGGGGGTGAAGTCGTAGAGAAGGAGCGTTTGAAGGGCCTGCGAAGACTTGTCTTTTGGCGCGGCGACGAGGACATAGAACGCGTCCTGTTTCTTGCTGCCGACTGCGAGGATAGCTTGGTCTTTGAATTGTGACTGCACTGCTTTCTGTGCCCCTTCCAATTTCTTGACAGGTAATCGTCCTAGGACTCTCCGGAAATCTTCCGCCTCGGATTCTAACTGGTCGGTCGCAAAACCGGTTTGAGATATTTCTGTGAGCGCCGCTGTTCTCTTCTTGGAATCATCGATCTGTCTTTGAATCTTGTCGATTCTTCCCTGGACCTCTTGGTGTTTTTCCCTAGCCTCGTCCAGTTCTAGCTTTGCCGATTCTAATTCACTACCGTAGTCCTGCTGTTCAATTGCGCTTGGGCCTGCTTCCCTTGTCAAGTTGAGCTGTCGCATGACTTGGACGATCTCATCTCGTACCTTCGAGAGTTCTTTGATGCGACCCACGATTTGCTCAGTAGTCAGGTGTCCAGACGTGAGCGGGATCCTCTTCGACTCCGTTTTTCCTTGGGTTCCGAGTGCTGTTGCCATTTTCACCGAGGCATCGTCAGCGAGGATCGCTCTTAGAACCGTGTTTTTGGCGGGGGTACTCATATCCGCCCGACCCGGCTAGGCTAGGGAAATTAGGGCTACCAAGAAGAGTGGGATGAAGACTAGGGAAATCGTATTGAGGAGTTTGATGAGAATGTGCAGGCTTGGCCCAGCTGTATCCTTCCAAGGATCGCCAACCGTATCACCGACGACCGTCGCAGCGTGCGTTTCCGTGTTCTTGCCTCCGAAATGTCCTGCTTCAACATACTTTTTCGCATTGTCCATTGCCGCCCCACCCCACATCATCATGATAGCCAAGGGTATAGCAGATATCGTTGCCCCTACGACCAACGCTCCGACTGCGGCCCAGCCTAGAAATACTCCTACAACTATTGGTGCGACCACCGGGATTGCGCCGGGGACTACCATCAATCGCAAAGCCGTCCTTGTGGAGATGTCCACTGCCGCTGCATAGTTTGGCTTAGCCGTTCCTTCTCTGAGCCCTGGGATCTCTCTGAATTGTCTTCGGACCTCCTCGACCATACGATAAGCGCCAACGCTTACCGCATTAATCGCTGTCCCAGAGAATACGAAGGGAAGCATACCCCCGATCAATGCACCTATCACCACATCGGGATGGTTGAGAGCTAGAGCGGATCCGAGGCTGGATAGTTTCGTTCCCAAAAGTGCGGCCTGGGCACTGGTGATAGATGTTAGGTCGGTTATTTTGGCTTGGTATCTTGCGACTTCCAGCACGAAGGCCTGGAAGAGAAGTAGAGACGCGAGAGCGGCGGAACCCATAGCGTAGCCTTTGGTGAGGGCCTTGGTCGTGTTGCCAAGGGTGTCGAGAGGCTCTATTCGCTCGCGGACTTGAACGGGGGCGCCGGACATTTCGGCGATTCCGCCAGCGTTGTCTACTATTGGACCTAGACCATCCATGGTTAGGACGATTCCGGCTGTTGAGAGCATGCCCATCGTAGCCATGGTCGTGCCATAGACGCCACCCAGGAACGTGTCGGTGATTCCAGCTTGGACGGCAAACTGTTCTCCCAGCCCAAACGAGATGAGAAGGGTGATTGCCACGGTGATCACCGGTAGTCCGCTTGAAATCATTCCTACTGCGGTGCCGGACATTATGGTGAGCGCTGGACCGGACTTTGATCTCTCAGCGATCGTAATGACAGATTTCGCTTCAGAACCTGTGTAGTATTCGGTATAGAGTACGATAAGCAATCCTGCCGCTAGCCCCGAGACCATACAGCCGTAGAGCGCGTACGCAGCCAGGGCACTTCCGCTCGGTGTCAGTCCGGATGGACCGAACACGTACCATGTCGCAATGAACATGAGAATCGCTGCCACGACGGATGCTAGTAGGAGCCCGTCTCTAGATGGTTTGATCGGGTTTTTGAATTTCTTCTCGAAGATTGCAACTGCGAGCCCGACGAAGGTCGCGATTATCCCTAGCGATCTCACGATCAGAGGCATTGTCACGTAGTATACGCTTATTCCCTGGAAGAGGATGATCGAGACGATAAGACCGATGATCATGCCTCCGAGGTTCTCGGCGGTAAGAGACTCGAAGAGGTCTGCTCCTCTCCCAGCCTCATCTCCAACATTGTCGCCGACATTGTCAGCTATGGCAGCGGGGTTTCTAGGATCATCTTCTGGAAAGTTCTCTTCCACTTTACCAACAAGATCGGCGCCGACATCGGCTGACTTTGTGAATATTCCACCACCCAACTGGGCGAACAAAGCAGCCAGTGATGCACCGAATCCGAACCCTGCGAGGACCCCCGGGTCACGGAAGGCGGCGTAGAGGGTCGAGAGACCCAGCAGGCTCATGCTAATCACCGCCAAGCCAAGTGCACCGCCCCCGAGCGTGGCTACCTTCAAAGCGAGATAGGTAGATTGTTCTGCAGCTGCGGTCGACCTGACATTCGCGTTTGTGGCTGAATACATTGCGATGTAGGCTGCGACGAGGGAGAAGGTGACTCCGAGAAGGAAGCTGAACGCTATCTCAGCACTATAAGTTACCGTGAATGTTGTGCTGAACGCCGCGAGGATAACGATTGCGATGATTACTGCGATGATTCCAATGGTTCGAAACTGTCTTTTCAGATATGCGTTTGCGCCTTCCATGATCGCTTTCCATATGGCGACCATTTTTTCGTTCCCGGTGGGATACTTTTTGACTGACAGAACAAGAGCTATCGAGGCGATGACCCCGACTACCGCGAGAGAAGTCGTTAGGAGAAGAGGGTCGAACGCCAAGTTTTGGTTCCTGCTACTTTCGAACTATGGAATTTCCGTCAAACCGACCCGATCCGCATTATAAATCTATTCACGAATCGCAAGACCAATCGCGAACTGGGCCAAACGCATAAATCACTTCTACCGATCGTTTCACGTTGGACATACCACGAGCTGATCTTTGCAATTTGAGTGGGAGCAAGTATGACGTTGTCATAGTTGGCGGCGGGCCTGGTGGACTTTCGGCAGCTGTCCATCTGTCAAAGAAAGGCTTGAAAGTGAAGGTCTTCGAGAAAAAGAAGATTCTTGGCACGCCGGTCCGGTGCGGCGAATATTTTCCGGTCAAAGCCGAGATGGAGAAGCTTCTCCCAAGAGTCAAGAATCTCGACGTGATCGACGTGCCACCAGAGGCCGTCGATACGACATGTCGTTCCATTCGTATGATAAGTCCGAGGGGACATGAGTTTGAGTTTCCATTCGGCGCTTACATTCTTGACCGGCATATTTTCGAGAGTCGCTTGGGAGATATTGCCCGAAGCCATGGTGCGGATATCGACGTTGGCGTCCAAGCTCACTACTTCCCGGATGATCAGGGGGGCTGGGTGGGACCGACCCGGGAAAAATCGGTTCACGGAGATGTTATCATTGCAGCAGACGGTTATCCGAGTGAGACCGCGGAGAGAGCCGGTCTTCCGGAGAGGGCTTACGGGGGTCCCTATGCAGTCGCCACGAACATTGAGTATCTTATGACCGATCTCGACGTCGAGCAGGATGTTGCGGAGATGTACATGGATCCTCGATACTCGCCTGGAGGATATGGGTGGATAATTCCCAAGGGAAAGAGACGAGCCAACGTTGGAATTGGGATTAGGGAACCATATGTCAGGCGAAATTGGCAGATACGGGATCTCCTCACTGGGTTTATTGAGAAGAACACGGTCGCCTCGAAACGGTTGGTCGGCGGAAACAAGGCTTCGATGATCGGTGATAGCCTACCGGTTGACGGACCTCTTTCCCGGACCTACTCTGATCGGGTCATGGCCGTTGGCGATGCGGCTGGAATGGTCATGCCTACAAATGGCGGTGGAATACAAACCGCTCTGATTACTGGAGACTTGGCGGCGGAGGCCGCGGTCAACTATTTCGAACATCAGACACCCCTGTCAAGCTATGAGGCTTCCTGGAAGGAGCAGATTGGCCTGGAGATGGAGAACTCGAAGCTGATGCGTCAAGCCTCAGATAGAGTCATGGCACACGGGTTTCTCTTCGATCTGATGCTCCGGATGATGGGCACGAAGAGGATATCTGATGTGATAATGTGCCAGATTCCTGGAGGTATGGGACGGTTTATTCGATTGCTGGCCTAAGCCCTCAACGCCACATCCACTATCATTGCGAGAAAGAGCAGCAAAAGATAGGGACTCGAGATCTTGAACATCTTCCATGCATTCGCCTCCGTCGGCTTGTAGAGAACCCATACACTCCCAATCAGATTAACTAGACCACCTAGAAGCGCCACCAGACCGTATACTAGACCAAAATGGCCGAGGAGGAAGACGCCGATTGAAAATGGGAAGAGAATCATCGAGAAAATTACTATCAGCTTAATCGCTGGTACTGATCCGATCACGACGGGGAGCATCGGCACACCCACTTTCGCATAATCTGTTCGATACGTGACTGCGAGGAACCAGATATGGATTGGAATCCAGAGAAACACCAAGCCGGCCATGAGAACTGGAAGCAGGGAGATGGTTCCGATTGGGCCTGGTGTGGCGGCGGACCACCCGAATAGCACCGGCGATCCGCCGCTAAATCCTCCTAGGAGAATGTTCAGGGCGCTACGTCTTTTCAACAGCAAGCTGTAGACCCCGACGTTATCGAGAACTCCAAGAGCCATCCAAAGAACAGAGAGGAGATTCAATGTGAATGATAGTAGGATAGAAACTCCAACGAGAGTCAGCCCAAATCGTAGACCAGAGGCGGGAGCAATTCTCCCGCTTGGAAGGGGCCGGTGTCTCGTCCGGATCATGACCGCATCAATGTCCCTGTCAACGTAATTTGTTAGGGAATTACAGCCCGCGCATCCTGATGTGATCGCAACACCTGCGATGATCCATTTGATCGGGGAAAGGCCGATTGAGAGCAGGCTTCCGGCGACAAATGTTGCAGTCAGAGAGGTGAAAACTAAAAGGTACCAGATCTTTGGCTTAGTATACTCGTAGTAGGTCAGAATGCGGCTTTTCGTAGAAACTGGAATTTCACGCTGGACGAGCAGTGCACTCGCCTCATGATACCACTATGTTTCCCTGCATGAATGGGTGTTGGTCGCTGCAAAAGATGTTGCAGCGGTAAATGTACGAACCTGCGGTGACGAACGTTACGGTCACCGAGTACCACTTCCCAAAGGGAATCGTCCCGGGAAGAGCGTCGCCCGCTGCCACCGACACGGTTGGGCCGTCTATCGTGAAACCGTGATTGGACCCATATTGTGAAAAGCCGTGTCCGCTGCCATCGACCGCGTGAATGTAGAAGGTAATAGTGTCTCCGGTGTTCGCGTTGATTGTCTTATTGTCAGAGTACGATGGGAGATAGTCTTGGAACTTGACCCCTGTAAGGTTGTATCCTTTGCTATTGTCGAATGCAGGCAGCGTCGTCTGGTTGAGATAAGCAGTATTGTTGACGTGAAATCCTCCCAGTTCCTGGATGACCGCGGTCATGAAAACCAATCTGTGAGATGGGACGGCGTGAGTGTGAGGTGATGCAAACTGGTAGTAGTAGACTGTTCCACCTGCGGCCGCGATTACGACAAGTCCGAGAAGCCCTACGACCGGCAAATGTTTCTTCGGAGCCTGCAACACTTTCAGGTCACTTTGACTGGTTTGCTACTCTGTATATATGAACCGTCGCAGCGAAGGCAACCAAGACCATTCCGATCTCGAGGAGAACGAAGTTGTTCAGCTTGTCCAATAATGCACGGAAGATTGCGACGTCAAGGAAGCCCTGGAGTACTAATAGACCTCCAACGAGCGAGTAGACTTCGCCTTTCGACATGATGTAGGGCTGCAGTCTCCGGAATGGTATCGGCTTTCTTGCCGCTCGTAGCTGTTCGATTTTGGCTCGTCTCCAACGGACGAAAACGTAGACGAGTCCATACGCCAAAGCGGTAGCAATTAGCAAGGATCCAGCGAACAGTGTTGGATCGATAACAAGCTGGTTCTCGTTCGTTAACGCCACAAACGGGTTTGCCGCTCTGAAGCCCCAAACTGTTACTATTGCGATCTGTCCCAGCGAGGCTACGCCGAGTGCTACCCAGAATGGTCTGTCAATCATAGCAATTTTCCTTCCTCTGTCGAAGAATGGCACGACGAGAAAGATGAGGACGAATATTGCCGGGATGATGGCTCCCGCTATGAAGGGATTTAGTCCGTGAACTCTGATGAAAGCGTAGAGGCTAGTAAAGTACCATTCTGGAAATGTAATCTGCGTTGCTAGATTTGGATCGTATTTCACTCCCACATCGACGGGGAATAATCCTCCCATGATCAATATCACACCGGTTATGGCGGAGGCTACGGGGATGTCGAGTACCAGGTTCTTCGGTAGGTGTACTGCCATGATTGCGAGCATGATGATTGGGATGATGAAGACGTGGAATGCGTAGAATCGGATTGCTAGATCGTTGAAACTGAACCCGAATATTATCTGTGCCAGATTCGCGCCGATGACAGGGCTGTAGAAGGTGAGGGTTTGCCCTATGTTGATAGCTAACTGGCCTCGAATATTGAATATCAAGTCATAGCCAGTGTAAGCCTCGATCACGGTTACGACGCCGAGAATGATTCCAGTAACCCAGAGGATCTCGTATCGAAGCTTGTACCGTCCGCCAAAGTACTGGTAAAACATGTGCATCACCGCTAAGAGAACCATGGCGTTGGATGCGTGGTAGTGGATGTTTCTGATAATCGATCCCCAGGCCACATCGCTGTTTATTGACTGGACGCTGTTGTAGGCCTGGTTGCAAGTTGCCGATGGAATATAGGTCGTGCCGTTGACCGCGGGTGGACAGTTACCGAAGAACGGTGTGAAATGGAAGAGGAGGAGCGCGCCGGTGACGCCGAGAATTATGAATACGATTACTGTGAGCATGCCCAAAAAACCGAGCGGGCTGATGAACCTGGACGGAAATACTATTTTTACAGCGAGGAGTAGTGTCCGTTCCAGTCTCTCCCAGGTCCATTTGAGGAGGGCTATGATGGGATCGAGGACCCCTTTCTTCTTGGGGCTAGGTGCGGCCAATTCCTGGAGTTCCTTTCATCGCAGTCGCGATTATGTTGTTTGAGGAGTCAACTGATAATTCCACCTGCGGCAGTGGATTTAGGCCCAGATCGAACGCGGGCCCTGCCACTGGTACAGCGTCGACCAAACGGTACTGGCTACCGTGGCACGGGCACTGGAGTCTGAACTCTCCTGAGGTTGGGGTCCCGTTGTATATTGGGTTAACAAGACACCTCAGATGGACGCATGTAGTGTTGAAGGCGACCACGTGCTTTAAGATTGGATCAGAAGGATAGAGAGGATTGACCAGAGGGTTACCCGAAGGGTCTTTGTCAGGGAGCCTGGCTATGACGTTCTTGTAGTAGGGGCTGACGGACGAATCGTACGGCCAGTAGAAAAACTGCGAAAAATTACTCTCGTTGTAAAGCCCTTGAAGCGTTGGGTCATTCGCTACTTTCTGATACCGTCCATCGAGAGAATTCCAGTTAGCAATTATCTGCGGAGGAAGAGGAATAGGAACTAATGGTCCGAGAATCTGGCCTGATGCGCCTACGGAAGCGGCGGCTAAGACAACGGAGGCGGCGACTGCTCCTTGCAAGAATCTTCGCCTTGAGATGAGGGGTTTCGGCGGTGGAGAGCTAGTTGGTTGTGGCGTGGATGATTGTGCAGGGGCAGGAGGAGTAGAGTTGGTGGACGTGCTAGGCTTCTTTTCGTCCATGGACAATCCTCCGCTAGTCAAGAATAATTTTTGGTCGGTCAGTCCGTACGCTATTAAAGACTTGTCTATATCATACGCGGACAATAGAATGCCTCGTGGTGTTCGGAAACAATATAACTACGCAAACTCGGAGCATGCTAAACTGATTCGCCGAGCTAATGGTGATCTAATCTGAATCGAGTCATCGCAACCCTCACATTATTCCTAGGGCTGGCGACTATGATGTTAGGCGTCTACATGGAACAATGGACTATCATTCAACAATCGGTCCGTCAGTTCGTTCCCATCTTCGGTTAGGCTAGATACCCAAATGCAGCCCGTTGCTACAAGCGAACCCAAGGTCGGTGTTGCCAACCGCATATGGCAACGATTGCGGCGCGGAAGAATCTACTACTGGCCAGTGAGGACTCTCGTCCAGCTAGGCTTCTTTCTATTATTCGCAGGCATCGCTCTCGCTCGCCTAAACCCTTCCTTCAACGGAGCAAGATCATGGATCATACTACCAGTAGTAGCCAGTGTCAAAGCGCAGGGTGCGATCGGTTCAACCCTGGACGCTACCACGCTCCTTTTGTCGCAGGCAATCTTCCCATGGCTGCCCATCGGAATCATGTTCATAGTCGGAGCGTTGCTAGGGAGGTTCATGTGCGGATGGATCTGCCCAGTCGGCTTCCTCCAAGACGTCATCACAGGGATAAAGGGAAGAGTCGATTCCGTCCAGACACGTACTCACGAATACTGGATCCAATTGAAGTACGTTCTCGTCGGCATTACTTTCTTGATCAGTGGGACTCTTGGTCTTGCGCTCTACTATGGTGTAGGATCAGACTACCAAGCAAGCCTTGGACCCTTCGCCTCAGGTGTCTTCATCGCAATCACCCCAGACGGCACCCTTTTCGGAACTCTACCGCTAATCCTAGCCCATTCCTGGAGATTCCTCGGCACCGCCCAGGTCTCCGACTTCTCCGCAGCCAATCTCGGCTCCTGGCTGGGAGGTATCTCGGCACTCACGTGGATCAACATTCTGATACTGATAGGATTCGTGTACGCGGCATGGCGGATCCCGAGGTTCTGGTGCCGATACATCTGCCCGGTCGGGGGCATCATGGCAGTCTTCCAGAAGAACAGCCTATTGGGGATGCACCGTGACCCTATCAAGTGCTCAAACTGCAAAGAATGCGAAACCGCATGTCCGATGCAGATCCCGATCTTGGACTTGGACTGGAAAAAGTTCAACGACTCGGAATGCATCCTCTGCATGGCATGCATTGATGCCTGCCCCGCGGGAGCACTCTCCCCGAAGTTCCCTTAGACGTATGCGATTCCTTCACTAAAGTTCGTTGTGGAGCCGGGGGTGGGAGTCGAACCCACTTCAGCCATCCATTACTGGATGCTTACTACGGGTTGCTACGAGATGTTTCTGCAGCCCGTCGCCTGAGCCGATCGGCCTTCGGTGGACAAGCCAACCCCGGCCTCTTGCCCCCGGCAATTTCGATCGCCCATGTCGGAGCCGTATAAGCTTGTTGAAAATCGGGGATGCCTTTCGCGACTATGCGAGTATCTCGTTCCAGACTTCGTTTGCTACTTGCCTGGCAGCTTCTTCTGTATGGACGTTCCCGATCAACAGTCTGCCTGTCTTGAAGACAGACACTCTGTGATGTTGTTTCGTGTATACGAAGACGGACTCGGAGCTTGCGACCACTGATTCCTTTGGAACCTTAGCGTTGAGAGACTGGAGGTCTACGACAAAATCTCTTTCAAGCAAGACGTTAGCAACATTGTCGCCGCACAACATTACCGCGTTGTCATGGTGTACCTCGTCAGAAGGAGAACCGTTGCATACTCGACATTTCCCTCTCTTTGTAATCGTCGTGAACAGGAAATCGGGTCCTGCTAGATCCACTGTCAGCAAGTTTCCGAGAATTCTCGTTGGCAACCCGAGCACCTTCTTTACGGCTTCGGCTGCCGCGAGAGTCCCGACCATTCCCACGACGGTCGGAGTGACCCCCAAAGTCTCGCACGTATCCATCGACCCTGGTCGTGTCATGGGCATCAAGCATTCAAGACACGGGGTTACCGGAGGCTCGAATAGGGAGAGGTGGCCTTGGTTCGCGATGGCACTCGTGAACAGGTAGGGAATCTTGTTGTCCTTTGCAAACCGGTTGAGAAGGTATCTTGTACGGAAATTGTCGGTTCCGTCAATAACCAGGTCGTTGTCGGCTAGAAGCTCTTCTGTGTTCTCTGTTCGAAGGGTGTCGACTATTGGTTCTGTTTGGGTCCAGGGGTGGCGCGAATTCAATTTTCGACCGAGGACTTCTGCCTTTGGCAGGTGGAGATCCTGAGGGTCCGCGCCGAGGAGCCGGTGAAGGTTGCTCTCCTCGACAATGTCTTGATCGATTAACCTCAATCGTCCTATTCCGAGGCTGGCCAGGAAATAGGCGGCAGCGCTTCCAACGCCTCCAGTTCCGACGATTACAAGGCTGGCGGATTGAAGGCGTTGCAACCCCGACAGACCGATCTCCGGAATGGCCGACTGTCGAGCAAAATAGTCCAACATCTGCACGTTCATGGTGGCGCGAAATGCTTGCTGGGGCCTTGAATTAGCTTCTCACGCTTTCGAAGATGGAGGATTGGCGGCCAGCGGTTTACTTTCACAGTGGTCCGGAGGAACCGCTCCTGCGACGCGAGACTCGGTCGCTAAGACCTCCTATTTTCTAGAACACCCGCTGTCTGGCGGTGATAATGGGCGAGACAGGCTATTCAAGGTGTGATCTGGGCTTAGCTGGCTCGGCGAAAAACCCGATTAACCCAACGAATCTAGCGTTGATCTTGCGATGACCTCTCAGATTCAAGATCAGGGCTGATAATGGGCGATTTTCCCGATGATTTCGAGGAATATCTCGACAGCTCTCCCCCCCATGAACGGTTAGCCTGGCGTAGCGTGCCGCTCAGAAATCCCCGCGGTGACGGAGACCATCCTGGCGAAAAAAGACGAATCTGTTTCAAGCACCCCACGACATGAGAGCGATCAAGCAGACGTAATCTAGCTAAGAATTGGTCAGTCCCGGGGTTAGGCTTAAGCGGGACCGTCGCCACGACCTATCATAGTGGACTCACTGAATGGTGAAGATCACTAGAGAAAGAATCAGTATACTGCTGCTTCTCGCAGCGTTAATCCTTACAGTCCAAGCCTCCCTCCCGGAAAAGGCCCATGCGCAATCAAACGTCTATGTAGCCTCTCTAGACCAGAACATCGACTCTGGCGCCGAAGACTTCGTCGTCTCATCAATCAACGATGCCTCATCCTTAGGAATCCACAATTTCATCCTAATCCTCAACACTAACGGTGGCAGCGGGACCAACATGGAGAACATCATCAGCGCGATCTCCAGCTATGAAGGGGTCAGCAACAACAATTTCACCACCCTAGTTGCCCCGAGTAGCGCTCACGCGTTCAGCGCGGGCGCGTACATCGCTGAATCGTCGAGCTCAATCTTCATGGTCCCCGGCACAGTCATCGGGTCCGCTACACCAATCGTAAGCGGCATTCCCACCGGGGAGGAAAACACGACCCTCGCAAAGGACATCAATGCTTTCACTCAATACATGACAGCACTCACGGGAAGCCACGGTCGAAACTCGAACGCAACCGCTCTAATGGTCACTAAGGGCGTATCGTACGATTGTCAAACCACCAGCTCATGCGTTGCGTTACAACAACATGTGATCAACCGGGTCCTGAACGCAAACAGCACTCAGCAAGCACTCACCCTGATGAATGCGGGAGATGCGACAATCCACTACGCTGGAACGAGGTCAGTGTTCCTCTCGGTCATCAGCGATCCAAACCTTGACAGCATACTCTTCCTCGCAGGAACATTCGCAATACTTGCTGATCTGTATCACCCTACCCTTATCTTGACGGTTGTAGGAGCGGTTGCTATAGCCCTCGCACTCTTGGGACTAGGAGTATTCGGTGCCCCGATAGTCTCGATCGTTCTCATGCTAATAGGGGCATTCTTCATCTTTCTAGAACTGAAAACCCATCACGGCGTCAGCGCTATCGCCGGCGTCATAATATTCATTGTAGGCTTTCTTCTGATCTTCAGCCTACCCTCATCAGCACCCGCGCCCGCGTCCGCCCCATCCGGATCAGGTACATTCATTCAAGCGGGATTGGTCACGTACACGATCCTCGGATTACTCGGTGCGGGCGGGGTGTTTGGAAGCATCTATCTTTACCGGGTTCGCGAGACTTTGATGAACCAGCCTCCAGCGCAAAATCCCAAGGCTATAATAGGAAAGCAGGGGCGCCTCACTAGTGATTTGAAAGCTGGTGAAGTCGCCACGGCAAACATCGGCGCCGAAGACTTCACCGTGACCGGCTCAACAGACATGCCTAAAGGCACGATTGTGAGAGTCAAGGACGTCCAAGGGCTCAGATTGACAGTAGAAAGAACGGAGAACTAGCGATGCTCTTCAGCTCAATCATCCTTCAAGCCAGCGATATCACCTTCTATGTCGACCTGGCCATAGTCCTCTTAGCCATAATCATAGCCCTAGCCATTGTCGCCGCTTCCCTCAAGATCATACGAGAATACGAGCGTGTCGTCCAGTTCCAGTTCGGTCGACTAAAGGGCTCAAAGGGACCGGGAATTATCCTCATCTTCCCCGTCATCAACAGGCTCGTCAAAGTCGACCTGAGAGAAAGATACCTAGAAGTCCCCCACCAGACCGCGATCACAAAGGACAACGCACCCGTGGACATCGACTTTCTCATCTACTACAAGGTGGTCGATGCTTCGGCGAGCATTGTTCAGGTGCAGAATTTTACCGGCGCCTCGGTCGGACTTGCTACCACAACCCTGAGGGCCGTTGTTGGTGACATACCTCTCGATGAGCTGTTGTCAAAGAGGGAGCAGATCAACACGATTCTACGGACAAGGCTGGACGAGGTGACGGAGCGATGGGGAATCAAAGTGACCAACGTCGAGATCCGGGAGATCAGACCTCCCAAAGATGTTCAGGACGCAATGGTCAAGCAAATGACCGCCGAGAGAAGCCGACGGGCACTGGTCACAGAATCCGACGGTATCCGGGAGTCCTCCGTTCTCAAAGCAGAAGGAGCGAAGAACGCAGCCATCCTTCAAGCGGAAGGGCAAAGACAGTCCGCGATCCTGGTCGCCGAGGGGAACAAGCAGTCCCAGATCCTCGTAGCGGACGGTTATGCGCAAGCACTGGGTCTCATTTTCGGGGCCGCCAAGAACATCGACGCGAAAACAATGGCTCTCCAATACCTAGATATGCTCAAGGCTCTCGGGGCAAGCCCTGCGACCAAGTTCATCTTCCCGATGGAGTTCACGAGCCTGGTGACACGCCTGAAAGGGTTCGTTGAAGAGTCCTCCGAGGACAAAGGGCGGCCCGAGGAAGACCCATCACCCCATTAGTTATGGGAACTTCAACCATCGAACTAATCGGCTCGGCTTCAAAACCGCGTGTGCAAGTTTCATAAAGAGATGGTGCGTGTCATTCCTGTATGGCCAACGATGCCGAAAAGCCGCGTAAGCGGCGCTCTCTGGGAGGTTGGAAATTCATCGTTGCCATCGTCCTGATTCTAGGATACTCTGCCGCGGCGGCGTACGGAGTAATGAGCGACACGTCCATCCGCGGGCTTACGGTAAAAATGTTCAACGTTTCAAGATACTGCCCCACCCAGTCGTCTTCCTTGAAGACCTTGAACTACAATGTCCGAGGCGCGATCTGGAGCGCTTCGTCAATTCAGACCAGCCTCAGCCACATCACCTTCAGCCTATCCGTCGATGGCTCACTCATCGGGACAGCCACTCAGGGCGATACCTCCTTTGGACCTGGTCAAAGCGTACCCTTCAACCTGACACTTACTAACCCAACCCTCAACCCAACCACGCTTCCAGTGTCATCCAAGCTCATTCTGTCGCTCAGCGCAACCGTTGCGGCGGGCCTCTATAGCGCGACTGAGGCAACCTCCGACGGTACCACCCAGGCATTCACCAGTACCGGATGCTGAAACACTCCTGATCTCGGCCCTTTTCTAGGAATCTACCAGTATCTTTCCCTAGCTTTATCGGAATCTGCGAGGCCAGAGAAGGCTAGGGTCTCGTCGGATCTTTCAGCTGGCCGGGCTGTAAACGCGGCTTTTCATGCGATAAACACACGTTTCTGAACCATGCGGAATGCTTTTCTTCTCATCGAATCAGCAAGTAGACATGCCGAAAACAGCAGGAATACCAAAGTCCATCCTCGCGGACATAAATAAACTGAAGACTAGACTGACGTCGCTAGAGAAGAACCACAACTCTCTGATCAAGGACTTCAAGAGCACGATAAAATCGCACTCCGAGATGCTCAAGAAACAACAAAGCACCATCGCTCAGCAAGAGACCACAATCGCACAGCTTGGCAAGAAATCTGTCAAAAAAGAGAAACGCAAACCCAGCGAATACAACCTCTTCCTGAAAGGGAAGATGACGCAAGGAATGAGCATGATCGACGCAGTCAAAGCCTGGAAGGAAAAAGACACATCGTCGACCGGCTCTTCAACGCGACAGACGGGCCAAGACTGGCAGTCACCGACACAACAGTACTAACTATTCCAGCGTCATCAGGAGGTCTGATGCGAGGATGCACCAGTTCACTCCATCGACTAACCCATTTTTTGGAATCGAGATCCATCGGAGTTATCCGCGACATAGAGGCTACGGATCCCTCTTTCATTGACAGCATCTCAAAAAGTAGCAAAAGAAAGAATTAGGCCGGGATGCTCGAAGAAGAACAGCGAGTCATCCCAGGAGTTTTACGGCCTCTTCTCTAGGAACCGCGACCAATGTCTCGGTGTTGAGATAGTCTCCCCAACGCATCAAAGCTTTCAGAGCAGCTCTTTCGCTGGGCGCTTCTAACGTGACTACCGCGTCGTATCTGCCAATAGTCCAGTAAGCGCTTATCACTTTGCCGCCTTCTTTTCTTAACTGGTCCCAGAGTTTGTCCGCTTCTCGTATCGTTTCTGGAGTGGGTTTCTGCTTCCATTTTGCTAGACTAATGAAAATCGTAGTCTATCACCTCCCCGCATTGACTGACCTTGCTATCCGACCTCGTCTTATCGAAGTCCTGGATAACGATAGACGAGAGGTGCAGCGTTAGAATATTTGAAACCTTTCACAGTACGCGACTTGAGAGCTGGCTTCCCAGTTCATACTATGCTAGGACTAAGCCACTGCTCGGCGGAAATGATGACTCGAATCGTTCGGCGAAATGAAAGTGTTAAGCCTTCTGACACTTCCACTCGCCCTAGCACGATACTTGGCGTTTATGCGAGGCAGTTGTGCTCCAAGTATCTTAGAAAGCGATAACAATCGGCTCAGGTCTGCAAGATGGCGCATCCTTCCAGGGTGAAAAGTAAGATTGTTGGGGGCATCCCACACATGCCCTTCCAAGAGTTTACGGCCACAAGCGTGGAACACCTGCTCGCGGAACTGAAAAACGCTAAGATTGCGAATGCACGAATTGAAGTGTCCACCTCTGAGGATGGCCGACACTACGCCTGTTCAAAACCGCTGGTGAACGTGCTGGTGTATACCTCACACAGCTTGGGCGAAGAGCAAGAATACAAAGACCTCATAGCCCTATACCAGTACTGCCCAGACTGCAAAAACGCTGTACGAGTCTTGTAGAGCTCGACCGGTCAGTTACTGACCCGTCTCGCGTACTTTGAAGGGGTCGCCCTTACTGAGACAGTGATTAGCTCCGAGGAGCAGAGGAAGAACCCAAAGTAAAACTTTGAAAAGGGCTACGTGTAACCACCCTCCTCTGGGTCCATAACACCACATGGAGCTGGCGGAACCAGGTAAGAAGGGCGCACTGGTCCTCGAGGACGGCTCCGTCATTCAAGGAGTTGGTTTTGGTGCCGAGACCGAAATTTCTGGAGAAGTTGTCTTCAACACTTCCATGATGGGATACCCAGAGCTGCTCACCGACCCGTCCTACCAAGAACAGATTGTAGTAATGACATACCCGGTACTCGGGTCGTACGGTGTACCGCCTAGCTCCATTCGGGGCGATGGCGGAGTCCCGCTCCACTTCGAATCTGATTCTGTAAAGGTCAAAGGATTTGTCGTCCATTCTCTTTCCCGACCTAGCCACTGGTCTAATCAGAAAACACTTGACGAATGGCTGACTGAACAAGGAGTGCCAGGCATCTTTGGCGTTGACACTAGAGTCCTGACGCAGCGACTGCGAAACAAGGGAACAATGCTGGGGGTTCTGAAAGTCTCGAGTTCACCATTCAACCTTAAGGTCGTAACTGACCGGGTCTTCCAACTTCAAGACCCAAACAAGCTGGACCTTGTACAGAAAGTGAGCCCAAAAGAGCCAATCTACTATGATGGAAAAGAACAACCGACTATCGTGATCCTGGACTGTGGCGTCAAATATGGGATACTGCGCTGCCTCCTGGCCAAAGGGGCAAGAGTTGTCCGCGTCCCGTATGACTTTCCTGCCGACAAGATCCTCAAACTGAATCCCCAGGGAGTAGTTATTAGCAATGGGCCTGGAGACCCCAAAATCGACCTCGGAACCATAGAGACCACCAGGAGTCTGATGGAGACTGAGCTTCCGATAATGGGGATATGCTTAGGCGCTCAGATCCTTGGGTTGGCGGCTGGGGCGGAAACCTACAAGCTGAAGTTCGGCCATAGAGCTGTCAATCATCCGTGTATGGACCTTGAAACAGGTAGGTGTTTCATTACAACTCAGAACCATGGTTACACGATCGACCGGAAGTCGCTAGAAGATACCGATTTCTTGGCGAGCTTCGTTAACATCAACGACAAGACTGTAGAAGGCATCAGACACAGGAAGAAACCCTTCTTTGGTGTTCAGTGGCACCCGGAAAGTTCGCCGGGTCCATACGATACTAGATTTCTCTTTGACAGGTTCTTCGAGGAGGCCTTGAAGGCTTGAAGATAGATGGCATCAAATCGGTCGTCATTGTGGGAAGTGGTGCTATCAAGATTGGGGAAGCTGGCGAGTTTGACTACTCGACGTCCCAGGCAATCAAGGCCCTTAGAGAAGAGGGGATTCGAACAATCGTCGTCAATCCAAATATTGCAACTATTCACACGGACGAGAAGTTCGCGGACAAGGTGTATTCGGTTCCGATAAGGACGGACTTTCTCGAGGAAATTATCGCCAAAGAACAACCCGATGGTATCCTTCTCGGTTTCGGGGGACAGACGGCCCTCAACTGTGGCGTCGAACTTGCAGAGCGGGGTATTCTCTCGAAATACAACGTGAAGGTTCTCGGGACGGGAATCGAGAGCATAGAGATCGCTGACAACCGGGAATTGTTCAAGAAGACCATGATCGAACATGGTATCCCGGTTCCGAAGAGTCGGAAAGCAGTTGACTTGGAATCGGCCCTTGAGGCAGCCCGCGAAATAGGCTTTCCCGTGATGGTCAGGGTCGCCTACACGCTGGGAGGTCAGGGGTCAGGCGTTGCCTTTGATGAGCGCACGCTCGGGGAGATTGCCCTCCGAGGACTCGCCTATAGTAGGATCAAACAGGTCCTGATCGAGGAGTACCTCGAGAAGTGGAAGGAGGTCGAATACGAGGTCATGCGGGATCGCGATGACAACTGCATCATAATCTGCAATATGGAAAACTTGGATCCGATGGGGATCCATACTGGCGACAGCATCGTCGTCGCTCCCTCCCAGACACTCACGAACCGCGAGTACAACCTCCTAAGAGAAACAGCGCAGAAAGTCATACGCACACTTGGCATAGTAGGAGAGTGTAACATCCAGTTCGCGCTGGACCCAAAGAGCGAAGAATTCCGGGTAATAGAAGTCAATTCGAGACTATCTAGAAGTTCCGCGCTAGCATCAAAGGCCACAGGCTACCCCATAGCGTACATCGCGGCAAAACTGTCCCTTGGCTACGTTCTCCCAGAGCTCTCGAACAAGATAACCGGGGTGACTTCGGCGTGTTTTGAACCCGCATTGGACTACGTTGTAGTCAAGGCTCCTCGGTGGGACTTCCAAAAGTTCCGCAAGGTCAGCAAGGGAATTGGGACCCAGATGAAATCCGTTGGCGAAGTCATGGCGATCGGGAGATGCTTCGAGGAAGCCTTGCAAAAAGCGATCAGGATGCTCGACATCGGGAAGGAACTGACTGATAATGGAACTGCAGGACGAAGTATCGAGAGGATCCGAAAAGAGCTCCGAGAACCCACCGACGAGAGAATCTTCTACGTGACAAAAGCTCTGAAATCCGGAATGAGCATGGACGAGATAACGAAGTTGAGTGGTATCGACCGATGGTTTCTGGACAAGATCAACAACATCGTTGACATGGAGAAACGGATCGTAAAAGAGAGAATCAACCCTGATATCATCAGGAAGGCAAAGGAATTCGGCTTTTCCGACAAAAAGCTAGGAAGACTTCTCGGAAAAAGCGAGGCTCAAATCCGTGAGTATAGAAAAGCAGAGCGCATTGTGCCAGTTACGAAGCAGATAGACACGATGGCCGCCGAGTGGCCTGCAGCGACAAACTATCTCTATCTAACATACGGCGGTGAAGTGGACGATTTCGAATACGCGCCTAGAGACAAGGTGGTCGTCTTGGGCTCCGGTTGCTACAGGATCGGATCAAGCGTGGAGTTCGACTGGTGCTGTGTGAACATGGCTACGGCCCTGAAAAAGAGAGTCTCAGAGGTCATTATGGTAAACTGCAATCCTGAGACCGTATCAACTGATTTCGACATACTGGACAAGCTCTACTTCGAGGAACTGAGCCTTGAACGAGTCCTGGACATTTTGGACAAAGAACAACCCCGTGGAGTGGTTGTAAGCGTTGGCGGGCAAACCGCGAATAACTTGGTTAAGGGTCTATCTGAGCATGCGACGATTCTTGGCACCACTCCTGACAGTATTGACGCCGCGGAGGACCGGGCAAGGTTTGGCCAGTTGTTGGATAAGCTCAAGATCGAGCAGCCGAAATGGGATAAGTTGAGATCTCTCGAGGATGCCAGACGATTCTCCAAACAAATAGGCTATCCTGTTCTAATCCGTCCGTCCTATGTTCTCTCGGGGTCTGCGATGAACGTCGCATTCAATGAGGCACAGCTTACCGGATACATCCGTGAGGCAGCACGAGTTTCTCGGAGGAATCCTGTTGTAATCTCAAAGTTCCTGACTGGGGCAAGAGAGGTCGAAGTGGACGGTGTTTGCGACGGTTCAAGGGTCTTCATCGGCGCAGTCATCGAGCATGTAGAAAACGCCGGGGTCCATTCTGGAGACGCAACGATGACCATACCAACTCTCTCAATAACTGAGACTGTGAGAAAGAAGCTCCTGTTCTACTCGGGAAGGATCGCTAGAAGTCTCAATATTCAGGGCCCGTTCAACATCCAATTCCTCGTCAAGAAAGGACAAGCGCTGGTCATCGAGTGCAACCTTCGAGCGTCTCGAAGCATGCCATTCGTGTCCAAGACAATTGGAACCAACTTGATGGATCTCGCTGCGGAGGCGATAACCAACGGGACCATAAAGCCTGGCGAGGGAATTCCGCGAAGGATCGGAGTGAAGGCTCCCCAATTCTCCTTTACGAGATTGGACAAGGCGGACCCGGTGACAGGGGTCGAGATGGTTTCTACCGGGGAGGTTGCGTGTTTCGGCGACTCTTTCCAGGACGCGTTCATTAACGCTTTGATCGCCAGCAACTTCTACATTCCAAAAGATGACGATGCCATCCTAATCTCGATGGGCGAAACGAGAAAGGGAATTCTCCCGTATGCTAGAATGTTGGCGCGAGCAGGCTACAGGATATTCGCAACACAACATACGGCAGAGGAGTTTTCGAAGAACGGAATCGAATGTAAGATACTGTACAAGGTGAGCGAGAAGAAGAAACCGAACATAATGGACTACCTCCAAAACAGAGAGATTCGGCTAGTGATCAACATTCCGAGCCACGAAGGAGATCCAGCATCTCATCGGATACTGAAAGACGAATATCTCATCAGAAGAAAGGCGGCTGAATTTGGGATTCCGATTGTCACCAACCTCGAACTGGCTAGGGCGCTTACCAAAGCGCTTGTTCGCCATAATGCTCGCCTACAATCGAAGGGCGAGTCCAGGGCAGAGGCCTTCGTATCTTCTGGTATTCCGACAACCGTAAGGCGTGCTCCCCTTGCGGGCTTATCTCCTCGAATGGAGCCCGTCCCTGTTTCTATTTCTCAGACAAACTAGGATTCATTCTCTATAGTGAAAGTATCCTGCCGGTGTTACTGTAAGTCGGCGTGGAACGTCCGCTCTAACTATTCCGAGCACCTTCACTGGGGCCAGAGAGGGCGAACTCTGGACCGGAACCGACCCGTCCTCCCACGCTATGTCTTACCGGTGCCCTTATAGAATTGCGGGCTCCAAATCGGGAAAGGTGGTTGTAGTATGAAACCCCAACCCATCATTCCGTTGCGAGTGTACGACGACATGGAGGCCGCCCAGCGGTTCCTGGTGGACGTCTTCGGATTCAAGCAAGGTCGACTCGATCGAGATTCCAGTGGTCGGCCGGTCCACGCCGAGGTATCCAATGGCGACTCCGTAATCTGGATCCACCGCGTCGACCCCAAACACGGCCTAGTCTCTGCCCGGTCTCTGCCGGCGCAACCAGGCGGTCTCGTTGTCTTCGTCGAGGATGTAGACGTTCACTATCATCATGCCCGAAGTGCCGGAGCCACCATCGATTCTCCGCCTACGGATCAACCGTATGGCCAGCGGGAGTATTCGGCCCGGGACCCGGAGGGGAACCTCTGGTACTTCGCGACGCGACGTTAAGCCGGTCTCTCTCTGACGCGACCTCCGGGGAACGGTTCCATCAATGTTTTGTTTCGGTGTCATGACCTCAGCTATCAAGTAAGAAACCTGGGAAAGCGGGCAAGATGGGGCGCTACTCCTTACGTTTCGCAAGGAGTCTAAAGATTGTTGGTGGCTGTCTCATTCTACCACTCCTTCTCTTCATGCTCTTCTTAGTACCGTTTGGTCCGCCCCTAGAGGTCCTTGCGAGCTCGACCGTCCTTACCATGCTTGGTCTAGCGGTTCTCGGCGGGCTATTATTTGCCCTGGGAAAGATTATCGCGCCAAACGACCCATGGTTTGTCGCGAAGGAAGACAGCGAGCCCCACAACCCTGGAGGAACCGAGGAAGGACGGGAATTACTGCCTAAACAAACTGAGCAGAAGGAGCATTCCAGTGGCTGCGAACACACCTCTTCATCCCTGGGCGAGTCCGCGCGATCGGAAGGCAAATTGATAAGGGACTGGACCTGCCAACCTCGTCGCAAATGTTCACCTGCACGAAGTGTGACAAACGAGAATTCCAGTTGACTCAGCTCTCCGAAATGAGGCTACTTGCAGAGTGTCCCTCATGTGGTGCCTCCTTTATCATGGATACTGTGACAGAGAAGAGGCCTAGGGTGGAAGCCTCAGACCCGAATCAGCATATCGTTTGGGACTGGAAAGTAGAGAAATGGATTCCGGCGAAGAGAAATTGACCTTCTAAGACCGCTGATCTATTGGCACATATGGAACCTGAGCGGGTCCTACGTATTCCGTCAGAGGTCTGATGAGCCTATTGTCGGCGTACTGTTCATAGATGTGAGCGATCCATCCAGATATCCTGTTACATGCGAAGACGGCTGGCATCAAGTCCTTGGGAACGCCCAGCGCGTTTAGGACGACAGCCGCGTAGAATTCGATATTGGGCCATAACTTCCTTTTGTCCATAACGATCCTCTCCACTTCTTCGGCAATATCGAGCCATTTCCTGCTTCCCCCGCGTTCTTCGGCCAATTTTTCTGCGATGTTCTTCAGTATTCTGGCTCTTGGATCGTAGGTCCGATATATTCTGTGGCCGAACCCCATTATCCTCCTTCCCGCTGCGAGCTCACTGTCGACGTAGGCTTCGACTTTTTCCACTGTTCCGATCTCTTCGAGCATCTCCATTACGCGCTGGTTTGAGCCTCCGTGGAGGGGACCCGCGAGAGTAGCAATGGCACTTGTGACCGCTCCCCCGAGATCGGCTAGAGTGGAGATTGCTACGACGGCGGCAAAGGTAGAGGCGTTCATTTCGTGGTCCGCGTAGAGGATGGAGAGCGTATCAAAGGCCGCTCTTGACACTTCATCTGGTTCCTTTCCCGATAACCCGTAGAGAAAATTCGCAGCGTGTCCCAGCCGTGGATCCGGCCTGATGGGTGTCTTTCCCTTTCTTATTCGTTCGTAGCTGGCTACAATTGTCGGAAGAGTAGATGTGAGTTGTAAAGACTCGCGGCGGTTAAACTGGTCAAATGTCTCTCCTTTTTTCCTAGGGAAAGTTGCCATGTAGGAGACAGCTGTTCGAGCAACCTCCATCGGGATTGCCCCCTTTGGTATGCCCCTCAGAAGCTTCAGGACTTGCGGGGGGAGGGGACGATGAGCTGTGAGTTGTCGCTTGAATTCTGAGAACTGGGACTTGTTTGGGAGTTTTCCGTTCCAAAGTAGGTAGGTAACCTCTTCGAAGGTCGATTTCGCGGCTAGTTCGTTAATGTCAATCCCCCTATACCGGAGGATTCCTTGCTGTCCATCGATGAATGTGATAGAACTCTTCGCAATAACAACCCCTTCCAGACCCTTCTCGATTTCAGTTGTTATCAATCTCACCACCGAACCGTTGAAATGGTATTTGCTGGTAGCACGGATTCTAGTCCTAGTTAAGGAATATCAATGACACGAAGAACGCGTCGAAGCTTAAACTCGGCAACGGTAACTGAGAAAGCCTTTTTCAACGGCAATTCGACGACCCTCCAACCGAGAGAACTCTCATGACGACAAGAGTGCACAAGATTGCAGTTCTACCTGGAGATGGAATAGGCCCCGAAGTTGTCGACGCCACGCTTATGGTCTTAGACGCCGTTCAGAAAACCGGACTAGTACACTTGGAGTATCTGAAGGGCGATGCCGGATTCCACTCGATCGAAAAATTCGGCACAAACCTACCGGAGAAAACGGTTGAGATGATGAAACGAACGTCTGCCTGTCTGAAGGGCCCAATGACGACGCCGGAGGAGCCTGGAACACCTCGGAGCGCGGCCGTGACGATGCGCTCGATCTTCAATCTATACGCCAACGTTCGCCCTGCGCGGACCCTTCCAAATGTGACCGCTCTAAATCCGAGGATCGACTTGATAGTGGTGAGGGAGAACACTGAAGGACTGTATTCTGGGAAGGAGTTCGAAGTTACTACAGGGGTCGGTGTGGCGATGAAGATCATCACCCGAGCCGCCTCGGAGAGAATCGCGAAGTTCGCTCTCGATCTAGCGATGAAAAGGAGAAAGAAGCTTGCGTTCGTTCATAAGGCGAACATTCTGAAGATCACCGATGGCATCTTCAAACAATCAGTCCTCGACATCGCTAAGAGCTATCCAGACGTGGAGCTTGAGGACCTCCATATTGACGCCGCAGCCATGCAACTGATTAGACGGCCCGAGAGCTTCGATGTGATAGTGACAATGAATCTCTATGGAGATATTCTCTCCGACGAGGCCGCGGCAGCCGTGGGGGGCTTGGGAGTTGCTGCTGGCGCGAATATTGGCGAGAGCTATGGTATGTTCGAGCCTGTTCATGGCTCTGCGCCGAAGTACACAGGCCAGAACAAGGTGAACCCTATTGCGACTATTGAGGCGGCGCGCATGATGCTTGACTATCTCGGTGAGAGTAAGGCTGCGAATCTAGTTGAGAAGGCAACGACCTCTGTCCTCAAGGAGGGGAAGGTGTTGACTTATGACCTCGGGGGAAAAGCGCGAACCAGTGACGTGGGCAAAGCGATAGCTGAGAAAGTTGTGTCCTTGAAGTAGGGTTTACATTCGTTCGGCAAGCTCTAGGCCTAGGAGGCCTGCAACAGTTTTCAGGACTGTTCTGACAGCTAGAACGAGTGCCACTCTCTGCCATTTGAGTTCATCGTTGGTAACATGGGAGATGTCGGATTTCTCGTAGAACTCGTGAAATCTCTGAGCAAGCAGGTTGGCGAATAGGCATAGCAGGGTTGGGTTGAGGTCATCGGTTGCCTGCGAGAAGGTTTCAGGGAACTTGGACAGCTCTAGAACAAGCGCTTGTTCGACGGGGTCTTTCAACAGGTCTAGCGTCTTTGGCTGTTCTATTCTCCCCAGTTTCCGGAGAATTCCGGAACTTCTTGTGTAAGCATAGTTGATGAAAGCTGCGCTGTTTGTTTCGAAGTTCAGGACTTTGTCCCAGACAAAGTTCGTGGACTTTACCGCCTCTACGGACAGAATGGCATATCTGACTGCTGAAATCGCAATTCTATCGGCTGTTCTTTGTCTAATCTCGTCCGGGATGCTTGGCGATCGTCGATCGACCTCTGATTTAGCGCGGGAGACGGTTTCGTCTAGGACTTGGTCGAAGGTTACATACCGCCCCCGTCGGGCTGACATTCGTTGTCCTTCGAGCAAGAGGTGGCCGATGGGGAAGTAGATGAATTTCTCAGCCTCCTTCCGATGACCGGTAATCCAGAATGCGACTTTGACCTGGAACTGTGCAAGAGACTGTTCAGTTCCGATCACGTTGATGACTCTCTCCGCCATTCCGAACTTGTACAACGTGTAAGCTATGTCCCGTGTTGGGTAGAGGGAGGTCCCGTCGGATCGGGTCAGGGTGAGCGGCGGAAACTCGAACGTGGGGGTTACGCCTAGTTGTTCGCGTAATCCAAATTTTTCAACTGCCTTTGCTACGTCGAGCTCCAGTGCTCCTCCTTTGTTGAAGGTGAAACCGGATTCCTTGAGCTGGTCTACTAGTTCGGCGACTCGTCCCGCCCAGAGCAGGTCGCTCTCCCAGTCCCATTCGTCGAACCGGATTCGAGCCCTCCGCAGAGTCTCCTCGAACCCAGTCAGCACCATCCGGGTGACACGTCTCATCAAAGCATTAGTATCAGGGTCATTTTTCTCGTACTTCCTGATGAGTTCCCCAATCGAAGTCTCAGGGTCCTGGTCCCGGGAGATCAGCTTACCTAGGAGGTCGAATTCCTCGGGGTATTTACTTCTGAGATCTGCAGCTATGCCTACCCACTCGTCTAGGGATTTGGTGGCGGCGACGATGTCCGCGTCCGAAGCGTTGGTCTTCTTGAGGAGGGCAAGCCGTTTCTTCAGCTCCTCAATCTCGACGAGGGTTGCGGTTACGGAGTAGATTTTTCCGATGAAGTGGTCCGGCTTCCCCTCTGGGATGGGCTCGTTTAGTAGTTTGTAGCCGTAGGCCATGATGGCGACCTGTCTGCCCGTGTCGTCTATGTAGAAGTGGGTCCGAACATCGTGTCCTCTTGCGGAGAGGAGGCGTGCTAGTGCATCGCCGAATATTGAGTTCTTGGCGGTACCTATGTGGATAGGTCTCGCGGGGTTTGCGCTAGTATGTTCTACAATGGTCCTTTCCGGAGCTTCTGTTTTGAGGAGTCCATACTCTGATCCGGCTAGCTGAACGGATTTGAGAGTGAGTTCTGTGAGTCTTGCAAGGTTTGCGCGGAAATTTACGTAGCCAGGTTCTGTTGCCTCAATTGATTCGACAAGGTCGAGTTTTGCGAGTCGCCTACTAGTCTCTGCTAGGGTCTTAGCTACTTCAATCGGCTTCCTCTTCTGGCTCTTCGCGAGTTCGAAGCTCAGCGAGCTGGCTAAGTGGCCGAAGGTCGGATTGGGTGGATCCTTGAGGGTCGACACGATATCGAAGTCTGGAAGACTGTGTCCCGAGGTTTTCTGGAGGGATAAATATCCTGTTTTCAGCGCGGTCTCACATTCGCGCCTGAAAGATCCGAAAGGATTGGCCTGATCCTGTTTCTTTGGTCTGATTGTCCGTGCCAAACCCGGAGTCACACGAGGGTCGTACGAATCCGACCAAGCTTCTTATTAGGACATTCTCGATTCGTCGAATTTGCAACGTACGCTCATTCAAGGCTTGTCGCAAGTTCTTTCGAGGACACGTCGACATTTCTGATTAGCAACAAGTTGCAAGGTTGTGAAATCGAGCATCGTTCGACCCTCTATTGCTAGTTTTTATCGTGCAGATCGGAAGAGCGCAAGACGGGACCGTAGTCTAGATCACGGGCGATCGCAACAAGATCCCGCGAGGACAACCAGGATAGGACATCGGGCTCCGGCACCCACAAGGTGAAGAGACCCGAAGGTCGTGGGTTCAAATCCCACCGGTCCCGCTTTCCGAACTTCGAGAAACCCTGCAGAAATTGTAAGAAAGTCTAGCTTGATTTTCCCTCATATGCCTCTCTGCTGAGCTCGTCCGCTTCCTCGTTCTCCTCTCTGGGAATCCAGAGAAACCTCAGGTCAGTGAACTGGGCGCGCAAACGCGCCGCTTCTTGATACTTCTCGCGGTACAGTCCTTTCCTGAATTTCCACCTGCCGCCCATCTGATTCATAACGAGAGCCGAATCGCCTCTCACTTCGATAGAAGAATTTTCTCGCCTTTTCTTCAAGAGAAACTCTAGGGCCTCGCAGAGAGCCGCGTATTCGGCTACATTATTGCTCATTGCTGGACCTTTTCCTGCAATCCCCGACCTTCTCGCGAGAATTGAGCCAGAATCGTCCTTAATGACGTAGCCAAAAGTAGCTGTGCCTGCCGGATTCACCGGTTCACAAAGCCCATCGATGTGAACTACAATCATCCGCAGGTCCATCTTTGTATGTGGCTCACGGGGGCCACGGCACCTGCATCAGCCCCAAATCGAACTCTTCCTAGCCTCGCTCTCCCTCTCATCCTCTTTGGGCTCCGACTTCCTACGTGGTCGCGACATGTACCCGTCTTCTTGCCGTTGAGTTGAACTACGCTATTATCGTTGTTTTTCTCAATCATCTGGAAAGGCAATCGGATTGGAAAGGATTGAACAGTGTCAGGGAGGTTATGCGGACTAATGACCGACAACAACGCAAGCTTCTGGAAATGTGACAATTGCGAGTACTCCAACGACGCGAGAGATATCATCTGCGAGAACTGCAAACGGGGGGTCCGTCCAGAACATTCGGAGATTGACGATTACCTCGCCAACTCAATCGTAAGAGAGATGTGGAAGAGCCAGAAATAGGCCACAGAACTTATGCAGCAAAAAGGGCTAGCACAAAACCCATGACGTAATCGCGAAACCCACCGGTCCGGCTTGCTTAGGTGATAAAATCGGGAATTTTTTTTCTTTCCTATTCCTGGCCTTGTTGAGGTTTGTTACCCAGAATAACTTCAATTTGCTCTAGAACGTCTGAGTCGAGTCTTGGTGCGACTTCGAGTGCTTTCATGTTTTCGCTAACTTGCTCTGGCCGGCTCGCGCCGGTAATGACCGTGCTCACGTTTAGATTCTTCAAGCACCAAGCAAGCGCTAACTGAGCTAAAGTACAACCGATGTGTCGGGCAATTGGTTCTAGCTGTTTGGCCTTTTCGACATTTTCTGATGTGATGACATTTTTTCGAAGCCACTCGTACCCCGGCAATGTCGCCCGGGACCCTGGGGGAATGCCCTTAGCATATTTCCCGCTCAGGAGCCCCGACGCAAGCGGACTCCATATCGTCGTTCCCAATCCGATTTCCCGATATAATGGCAGGTACTCTTTCTCGACGCGCTCACGGTGGAGCATGTTGTAGTGAGGCTGTTCCATTTGAGGAGGAGTCAGATCATATTCTCGGGCAAGCGCGTACGCTCGCATGATGTCCGCAGCACTCCATTCTGATGTGCCCCAGTAGAGTATCTTCCCCTGATGAACCAGATCGTCCATAGCGCGGACAGTTTCTTCGATAGGGGTGTTCGGGTCTGGGCGATGACAGAAGAAGAGATCGAGATACTCCAGTTGTAATCGTTTGAGGGATTTGCGGCAGGCCTCGAAAATGTGTTTGCGAGACAAGCCCTTGTCGTTGGGTCCGTCGCCTCCCCAGAAGACTTTGCTAGAGACGACTATGCTCTCCCGAGGCCATCCGAGCTTCTTGAAAATGTTCCCCATTACGATCTCGGCCTTTCCGTCAGCGTAGGCTTCCGCGCTGTCGAAGAAATTGACACCCATATCGTAAGCGATGGACATGCACTTGACTGCGACTTCTTCGCCGACTTGTCCACCGTAGGTCACCCAAGAGCCGAGTGATAGTTCGCTTAGTTTGAGTCCTGCCGCACCGAGTCTTCGATAATTCACACGCCTACACCGATCAACAAAATCGGCGGTTGCCCATTAATATCTTGGTGCCAGAAGGCTACAGGAAACAGTCGCGGTCACCTAACTCAAGATATGTCCTCGTCATTCTTTATGAACCACTCATGACATAGTAGCTAGCCAACCTTTGACCCTCGAACCTCCGCAGATCATCGGAAGAGGAACCTGGCTCGACAAGATCGCCGCCGATATCGTCGAGCGCGAAAAGAGACTCGGACGAGCGGGAAAATCCTTGCGAGTGGAGAGCGGTCTCGGAGCATCTGGTATCCCCCACATCGGGAGCTTTGGGGACGCCGCAAGAGCTCACGGGGTCAAAATGGCTCTGGAGAACATAGGTTTCACCACGGAACTCATCGCTTTCTCTGACGACATGGATGGGTTGAGAAGGGTGCCTGCAGGATTCCCGAAGTCGCTGGCAAAATATCTGGGGTTCCCGGTTTCCAGCATTCCAGATCCGTTCGGCTGTCACGAAAGTTACGGGCAACACATGAGTTCGTTCCTTCTTGATGCTCTTGATAAGACGGGAATCGAATATCGCGCCGTGTCGGGGACACGAGCCTACAAGGAGGGCCTGTTCAATGAACAAATTGACAAGATTCTTCGCAACTCAACAAAGGTTGGTCTGATCATCAAGGAAACAATGGGCCAGGAGAAATACACTGAAACTCTACCCTACTTCCCCGTTTGTAAGAATTGCGGCCGAATCTACACCACCAAGGCACTAGAATATGTCCCAGAACGACACGTCGTCAAATACGTGTGCGAAGGAATGCAACTTCGGGCAGGGACGCTCGAGGGCTGCGGTCACCGCGGCGAAGTTGATGTTAGAAGCGGTGATGGAAAGCTCAGCTGGAAAGTGGAATTCGCAGCGAGATGGTCCGCACTCAAGATCAACTACGAAGGGTACGGAAAGGACCTGATTGAATCTGTAAGAGCAAACGATCGGGTGATGGAGGAAGTCCTGGGCGAGCCTCCTCCCTTCCACACAAGATACGAGCATTTCATCGACAAGACAGGCTCTAAGATCTCCAAATCGGTCGGTAATGTCATAGCGCCTCAGTTGTGGCTGAAGTATGGTGCACCTCAAACACTGCTTCTTCTGATGTTCAAGAGGAGCGTTGGTTCTAGAGCGGTGTGGGTTAAGGACATACCCATGTATATCGCTGAACTGGATGAGTTGGAGGATGTCTACTTCGGTCGCAAACAGGTAAGAGATCCGAAGGAACTCGCGAAACTCAGAGGACTCTACGAATACTGCTGGAACATGAAGCCACCCTCAGCACCTTCCGTTCATGTCCCGCACAATCTTTTGGTATACCTTGTCAAAGTCGCTCCCAAAGGCAAAGAGACTGAATTCGTTCGAGAAAAACTCGCTAGCTACGGCTACAAAGTCAACCCTGCAGACCCTGACTTCTTAGCGAGATTGGAAAGGGCGTCCAATTGGGCACGAGACATTGAGACCATCGCGACTAGAGAGATAATAATCGAAGGAAAAGAGAGAGACGCAGTACTCGAATTCGCCGGAGTAATCAACGCAAGCACCGATGAGGTCTATCTACAAAACGCCGTATTCACCATAGCGAAAAAGCACGGCCTTGAACCAGGCCCATTTTTCAAGACCCTATACCGGATTCTGATTGGAGCCGATTCCGGTCCGAGACTGGGACCATACATCCTAGCAATGGGCAGAGAAAACGTGGCCGCTGCGCTGGTTGCCGCCGCAAAATCCTCTCAGGAATGAACCGTTGCTAACGATAGCGAAGCCCGACATCCGAGTGGTCAGGCGCGACGACATAGAACGCGTAGCCCTCCTAGAACAGGCAAGCTTCAAGGACCCCTATCCATCTTACTTCCTTTCTGAACTCGCGCGAGACAATCCAGAAACATTCATCGTGGCCACTCTGAACGACGACATTGTAGGTTATGCTGTAGTTGATCGCTGGGAAGACCATGACCACCTGATCTCGATCGCGGTACGCCCCGACAGCAGAAGAAGGGGGCTAGGAGAGAGTCTTCTATTGGAGCTCGAAAAACGACTTTCGAAAGATCGGCCGCTTAGGCTCGAAGTGCGCCAAAGCAACTTTTCCGCCATCCGTCTCTATTTGAAAAATGGGTTCCAGAGAACAGGGTTGACGGGGGGATACTATGCGGATGGAGAAGACGCAATAATTATGGAAAAGACGCTCGTTAAGGAAACTCTGCTCGAGAGTCAGAGTATCCCTTCCGTCTGATTGCTAAGCAACTCTGAACAATCGAGGAGTAGGCCTTCTAACGCTTAGGCGAGGCAGGCTCAGTCACAGGACCAATGATGGCCTGTCACCAGAGGTCGCTTAAATAGGAGAATCCACCAACCCGCGGTCCTGAGTGATAGCCTGAATGCCAGCTCGTGGGCGAGGAGTCTCTCTCCTTATGGTTGGAGTAGTCATAATGATTTTTGGCTTCACCATTGTAAGTACCGATACATCTCCACCCAGCCCTGGATGCCAGCCCGGGGGCCAATACGTTGGGTCTTCTAGGTGTGGCATCTCGCTTCCAATCGTGTACGGTATATTGCTCCTCGGTGTAGGTTTGATTGTCATCGTCAGCACCGTTGTCCTGTGGCGGAAGGGTAAACGGACCGCATTTGGTTGACGCCTGTGAGTTCGTTTCACTCAGCTTAGAATCAGAGTGTCCGGGGACAGCGACCCTGTTCGGTGACCGGATAGTACTCAATGGTTTGATGACCTACGCTGCCGAGCCGAACTCGGTTTGAATGGCGATCAGAAAGCCGACAGGATCTAGCAGTTCACCCGGAAAACCCAGAGATAGCTAAGGTGCGCCTACTGCGAGACGCCCTGAGCGCCCTTCGCCTCAGATAACCCTGCAGGTGGGTTGTCCCTATGGACAGGAGGTTTGGCGTGAGGGGGGGGTCGCGGCGGACGGATCCTGCGAGGATCCTGATCGTGAAGAGTAATTTTGGTTGCTTTAACCAAGCCAAGTTTCTTCAGGGTCTCATCGAGCATTTCCACTTGTTCAACAGTCAAGTCCCTATTCACCTCGATCACTATCCTTCGAATTCCTATTCGTGTTGTGGGCAATTTGGCCATAACTTCTTACTCTGTCTCGTCCTGAGTCTTTGATGGTCTCACGGTAGAGGTCGATAAGTTCCGATTGTTACCTTGGTTCCCCGGTTCAGTTCGAGACTCGAAAGCGGGCCGGATGATTATCAGGTTGTGCAACCGCTCTAATTTTCCATGGCTAACCTTCGTAACCAAAAGCGCGAAGGTTGACGTTGAACTGTGCATCCTGTTCGAAGGGTTGAGCTGTTTTGAAGATACTGGTGTAGACTCGAAACGTGCCTGCTTGGGAAGCGTAGAAGGACAGGTCACAAGACCGTCTAGGTACCAACGACACGCCCTGCTCGAAGTAGTAATACGACTGCGACTGGAATGACCGAGACTGCTAGGAAAGGTCTTGACCCTAGTGCTCTAGGCATTTGCGTGATAGAAGCGTCGGTCTGTTGCCCTGGTTTCATGCCTCGGGCTACGAGCAAAACGATTCCTACAACGACGATTATAATTCCAGAAAAGAATGAGGCAGCCGGCAGCCACCAGTACCAAGGCAAGGAGCCAGGGGGACAACCGTTGAGCGGACAGTATGTGTTCCGTCTGTAAAGGTCACCTGGGAACCTCAAGAAAAGCTAGGCGGTCTTTCCGTCAGCGATAATCACCCCCGTTTTCAGCAATTCTATTTATTGCAAGCATTCCAATGCAGGGATCTCACTCATCTTGATTACCTGTGTTTCGAGGTCTCGCCATCTTCTCTACTCACACATCCGGACAAGGATTATGGCGGGCCGGGTGGGATTCGAACCCACGATTTGCGGCTCCGCAGGCCGCCGTCTTGGTCCTGGCTCGACTACCGGCCCTCGCGCACCTCAACTAAATTCATCTCCTTATAATGAGTTGAGATGAAAGACCGGTCCTGTTTGACATCTTGCGTGGAATAGTTAATAGCTAATTGAACTGTGCAACTGCGCCATGCCCGACCAGACTAACGCGTGGAAGATTAGGGTGAAAAAGGGGAACTCTGAGGTAGAGGTTGCAGGTCCATCTCCCGAAATCGTTCAGAAAATGTTCGAAGATCTGGTAAAGAAGTACATGACCAAGCTCGCCTCGTCCCGGTAGTCCTCAACCACCGTGGAAGAGAACGCGGCATCCGGAGGCTCATCATCGGACGAATGCTCTCTAGTGATACGAGATGAGAAAGAACATTCTCGCGGCTGGAGTCACCTTGCTGGCTCTGGCTCTTCTCTTCGGAGTCTCGTATCCCGAGGGTCTTCTCTTCAGCATACCACTATCGATCCTCAACATCATCCTCGGCCTACTCACCAGAACGCCCCCAGGTTTGGAAATTCAGCCCGAATCTGCCAACCTCAGACTGCTGATTGACAGAGGGGTTGTCCGTGCCAGCATTTACCAACTTGTCTTCCTAAATTCCAAACTCATACTCAAAAGGCTGAGTTCGGTCATGGTGACTGTCATTCTAGCCTTTGTTCTTGCCGTTGTCGGATTGGAGGTTCTTGGAATTGTCGGAGCGTTAATGGGGGGAATTACCGGGTTCTCTATGCAAGAGTTTCTCACGCAGAGAATGCGAAACAAGATCGGGAGCGAAATGCAACTGACCTCCGTTGGAGAGAGCGACATCGAGATCGAATACGATGATCTAGTGGAGGTTAGACTGGTCAAGAGCCGGCTCTACTTGATCACCCTCAGTAATTCTCTATCAGCCAGCTTTCCTAGAGGATACTCTGGAAAGATAAAACCAATGTTGGCTAATATTTTCGGCTCGAAATTCACAGACGAGGAATCAGTCAGAGCGGCCGAGGCTGCGGAGAAAGAGAATGAAAAGAGCCAGCATCCCCGTGGCGACCGTGGCAAGTTCTCCCGCCGCTAATACTCTGTTGGGTTCGATGAATAATGCTCCTCTTCCGGTTGTTTCCACGTAGAACGCCCAAGCCATAAAGATCATGCTCGCCAGACCAGTGGCCAAGGAATAGATCCATATGCCACTCCAAAAGAACTTCTCGCGGGACGAGGCCAAGGTAGGACTGTTAGCGCTCGCCTACATAATTAACATCGCGGATGTGGGGGACACTCCACATCACACTCAACTCGAGTCCAAACAGTCCTACTTTCGTCGTCGGAATGCTCTGACAAGGTTCTTGGTGCCCTTAACGCGCCAGAGTTGCAAGCCGGCAATGGTTAGTGCACCGAGGGCGGCTAATAACTGGGATATGATGAACCTAGTTGCCCCGTCAATCTGTGAGACATTGAAGGCCCAGTTGTAGAACGATTCCGTTGTCTGTTTGAACGCTTGAATCGATGCGACCGCGTTCACGAACCAGTTTGCCTCCACTATGTATGGAGCGAACAGGATGATTGTAAATGGAGCGAGCACCAAGGCTGCTGTCCTGATCATCCTGAGAGGGTAAAGTATTCTCCGAATTTGTTTGTCTGGTCCAGCCCTCACGTAAGCAGTGCTTTCAAACACGTTCATCCAAAGCGTGACCACCACGAGGGCGTTTCCAAGCGATAGAAATAACGCGATAGAAATAGGCAGAGTCCAAGAGCCTATCGGGATAGACACGGTCTTGTCAACGAAGCCAGTGTTCAACGCGTTATAGAAGAAGAGAAGCTCCAAGCTCACGCAGACCGCGGCGAAAATGATAGCCGGAATCCAGCCACGGAGAACCTCCCATCGCAAAAAGAGTCTGTGGTATTGCTCGGACAATTCTCCTTCCCTAGCGTGTCCTTTTGAGCCGCACTCGGCCTTGTTAAAAAACCAATGGACCCTGTAACCAAATGGTTTCTCTCGGGGTTACGGGACCTTAGTCTATTCCTCGAACAGCCCTCCCTCTGCGGAACGCGATTCTATGGTCGCGCGCTAAGTGTTAGGGTCGAAACTCAAGGGATCGACGCTTTAGTTGAAAAAACGGATTGGTCTGCTAGCTGTCCTCATGATAACAGTGATGGCTTTGCTAGTCTCCCCAGTCTACTCTGCCACAATGAATCCCCAGGAGAACGTGAATCTTTACACTGGTAACAAGCTCATAATCGACTCAAACCAGCCATCGATAAAATCCGTCGTCGTTCGAGGAAACCTTACCGCAGCGACACTTTCGAATAACGCGTATCCTTCGAAGAATTTCAGTCTAACAACCAATTCAACGCAACTGTACACGGTTGACCTCTTACTCTCATACCAAGCTCCTTACACTTCAGAGATAGTGATCAGTGATCCCTTGTCGGGGTCCAAGACCCAATACACCTCCTACTTCGTCTCAGGCGGCGACCTGAATCTCACAATATTCGCCTCGTTCCAAGCAGCTCCCTCAACCGGGCCCAGCACGCCCCTAGGATGGTCATCCTTCTATGGCTGGGTCTCTCAATTCGGAGGAGCATTTCCCTTCTGGATCAAGATACTGTACGCGGTCCTAGGGGCCCAATTCGCCTTTGTCGGATATAGATGGATAAAATTCGAGGATGAACGCAGGAGGATAGAGGGACATCTGCCTCCGCTGGACCGTGGAAACAAAGTCTATCTTTGGACCGAAGTTATCTTCCGCACCCTCGTCGCCGGTTTCGCCATCAGCCTAGCGATAATGATTGGCGAGGTCTTGGTACTCCTAATCGCGCAGTATCTTCTCTTCGTCACCCTGAACCTGATATCGCTCGTCGACTTCTTCTCCATATTCTTCGTCGCGGCGGTCGGAACCTTGGTCTATCTTACGAGAGAGGGCCTCGAGCGTATCTTCGACCTAAAACCGATCATGGAGGACTGACCTACGGCATCTAAGATAAGAGTGGCATCGAACGATGATCAACTGTCCGAATTCCTATTCGGATCCGTAAGACCATGGTGGGACAGGCAACCATGGCTTAGGCGATTGTTTGTTGTCCCCCTCAAATCGGTCGACAAGTCTTACTCTAGATGGAGCAAGGCCAGAGTCTCGCCCAGAAGATTCCGGAAAATCCAGGAACGCTTGGACAGGGAGTATCCACCGGAGAAATTCTCGCCGGCAAACTTGATCGGTCGAGACAAAGAATTCAATGTTCTCATGGATTCGTTCAGACTCCATGTACTACGACACCCGATGCTTGCAAAATACTTCGGGCGAGACGAGCTTCCAAAGGCCATCTGTCTCGCCGGTGACAGCGGAACAGGGAAGACGTTTCTGACCATGGTCTCATTGAGACAAATGCTCCTGGAAGGATACCGCGCCGGCGTGTTAGTCACACCTGTAATCCTGAAGGGATCAGATGTCTATTCTGAATTCTACGGAAAAAGCACCCGACAACTGGGCAGATTCCTGGACTACGCAAGCTCGGTGCCATCCGTTGTGTATATTGACGAATTCCAGAGCTTCGGTAGAAAAGTGAGAGGAGAAACCGGTGCCGAGATAGAAGATACACGGCTCCAAGACGAGCTAAATCGCTGGCTTGACAAGATCGTAAGCGGAAAAACCCGGACCCTCGTAGTCGTTGCAACAAATGCCTACGAGAAAATCAGAGAAGACATACGCCGACGTTTGACCAAGGTCAGCCTCAACGATGGAGTAACCCGAGAAATGCTTCTTGCGGTTGTCGAAGACTCGATAAAACGAGAGGCCTGGCTAGGCTTGAAAGCGGAAGACCTTCTCGATCTGATGGAGAGAGAGGTCACTATGAGACGGAGAGCTTCACTCACGCCTAGCGACATTCAGGAAATCTTCCGAGAAGTCAGAAAATCCAAAGAAGCTCCGCTGAGAGAAAAATTCAGAGACAATCGCAACCTCTCCGCTAGCATCGAGAGGCCCAAAATATCTGTCAAGATAGATGACTTTGTGATTGCGGCGAGGAACATCAAGCTCTACTCCGAACAAGAGAAATCCCAAGAAGTGACAGACGCAGTCTACGTGAGCAAACCCAAAGTGAACAGAGAAGACGTCGGGGGCCTCCACGATGTTAAGAATAAGATTCTGAACCACATCGCACTAGCCTTCAATCCGTCCATGGCCGAGCTAGGACATCAGTCCAATCCTAGGTTCTTCTTGTTGGGTCCACCGGGCACCGGCAAAACTCTCCTCGCCATGGTAGCTGCCGGAGAGAACAACGTGGGATTCATCAAGGTTAGAGGCGGCGAACTCATGAGTGGCGCGAACTACATGGGTGACCCTGAGAAAAGAGTCAAGGATCTATTTTCGCTCGTGCGACAAAAGAGCCCCTGCATACTCCTACTAGACGAGGCGGACGCGATCTTCTGGGGAGGAGACCCTTCTAGCAACAAGATTCTTGCCCAAGTAAAGGCGGAGCTGAGCGAGCTGAGGCCCGAGGATAAGGTAGTTGTCATCGCGACTTCGAACAAAGAACAATTGATCGATCAGGCCACACGGGACAGGTTCGAACCCAACATCTACTACGTTCACCCGCCCCAAAACGATAGCGAATGGAACGAGGTCGTCGGAATCCATCTAAAGAAATTCAGCAGATACCTACACCAAGAAGTCGATGCGGCTAAAATCACGAAGATGTTTCGACGACAGAGGGTTCTTAGTCCAAGAGGCGCCGCAGAGACAGTATCGGAAGCTCACCGCATGTGGGCATCAGAGGTTGCTGCGGCCCGCGAGGTCACTCAGGCTAAAGGCCACGAGACATCGCTTCAAGGTGTCACGCTCAAGTACCAAGATGATCTAGACCGCTTGGACCAGTTACTCGCGATTTACAAGAACGAAGAAAACCCGCTCACGCCCGACCAGGTCACCCAGGACAACTACAAGATCCGACTCTTCCACTTCCAACGAGCCATCTCAAGCCTTGAATCTCTTGAGGACAAGGAACACCGCGAAATCGCTGAAGCGTTGATCCTAACCCAGGCAATACCTGGAGTAACGTATGGTCTCTACACTAGTGATAGAGGAAGTGGCGGTATCCTAACTATTCAGTGCACCGTAAGACCCATCAATCCTGGAGAGAGGCACGTATCGGTTACTGGCCAAGCAAGCTCGATGATGATGGGACAGAGCTTCGTGCCCGATGACTCCGTAATACAGAGCGCTACCAACGCCGTCGAGGCTGTCAGATCATGGCTGTGGTTGAAAGCTCGAGCAAATCTGTCCAGATTCCATGTCGCGTTTCAGATCCGATCCATTCTCGAAGGCGCACCTGGCCAGGGAGTATCGGGTCCAAGTGCAGGCTACGCTATGCTGAACGCACTAGTGTCGGAACTGTCAGGAATCCCGATTCCACAGTCTAGAGTGATGACCGGAACGATAGGGCTGAAAATGGACATCGGACCAGTTGGCGGGCTCGGTGGAAGAGGCAGAGAAGCTGGGAAGCTTGTGGGTATTCTGAAGGCCGAGAAGATCAAGGTCACCGACCTACTGGTGCCGGAGTCCAACTTCAAGAACGCCTCCGACGAGATGAAGATGATTCAGGATGAGGGAATCATCGTTCACCCCATCGCTAACGCTCCCGACGGATGGCCCATCCTCTTCTCGACGAACGCCGAAGACCTTGCGAAAAAGATTCGCGCATCTCTTATCGAGAGAGAGTCCGTAGTCGATATGGGACCCAGTTCGTCCCGACTCGTTGGAAGTTCAGGGGCCTAATCGTTACCACAACCGCCAGGGTCTACCGAGAAGCCAATCCTCCTGAGTCTGGACGGCCGAGGATTCCACGTACTCCGATACTCAGCCATTCCGGAGGAGAGCATGACTAGGCTGGGCTTCGAACTCGTGGATCCTAATAGTGGTGAGGGGGCGTCTGCTGAGGCTGTCGTCGATCCGAAGCTAGTTGAGGACCTAAACTCCTACCGATCGCAAAGGTCAACAGGCAAGGCGTTCCTGATCTGGATCGATACAGTGAAGGGCGAAGTTAGCTGGCAGCTTAGAAAGATACCGGATCTCGGCTTTTGATGAAATGATAACCAGGGACCTTCAATTGACTCATGGGTCCCAAGCAAGGAACCGAACCGGGGTCACATCCGAAGAGCTTCTCCAACGCTGTCACGAGGACCTCCCAGAAAGCGTTCCGGGTCGTCGCCCAACCTTCTATAAACGAGCAATAACATGGACGAAGATGAAACCGGCTCTGAAGAACATATGAGTCCGACTTGCGAGGGTGTTGCTCCTGGTTGGCCCGGTATTCCGCCCCGTTGGACCTCCAGCGCCAAAGAGGGCACAGGAACCTCGGCAAGTTACCAGAGCAGAGTCTGGTTTACAATATCACATGGAATAGTCAACGAGGTCTACTATCCCCGAATAGACCAAGCCAACACCAGGGACATGGAATTACTCGTAGCTGACGGCGACCGGTACTTCTCCGAAGAAAAACGAGACACCCTCAGAAAAATTTCACCGTTAGAACAGGGGGTGCCCGGCTACAAGCTCGTCAACTCTTGCAAGAAGGGCCGATTTCGAATAACTAAGACCGTCATCACGGACCCAGAACGAGACGTACTCCTTCAGAAGGTCCACTTCGACCCTCTCAAGGGCAAGCTCGAGGATTACGGAGTCTACGCTCTTCTCTCTCCGCACATTGGCAACCGGGGCTATGGAAACAATGGATGGGTCGGGAACTACAAGGGAACACCAACGCTCTATGCCCAGAGAGAAGACACATCATTAGCGCTAGCTTGCTCCAACCCCTTCAAACGCATGAGCTGCGGGTACGTAGGGGTGAGCGATGGCTGGCAAGATATCAACACGAACAAGAAGATGACATGGTCATACACCAACGCCCCGAATGGAAACATCGCGCTGACAGCTGAACTCGACCTTTCGACCAACGATGGCGAGTGCGTAGCAGCCCTCGCCTTTGGACGAACACCCGAGGAAGCAGGACAAAAAGCCCGAAGCGCACTCCTAGGAGACTTCGACAAAGCGCAACGAGCGTTCGTAGAGGGCTGGACGGAATCCCGGTCCCTGAGCATGGACCTGGGCAAAACGTACGAGACTGGCTTCGACCTCTACCGCGTCAGCAACACTGTCCTACGGACCCACGAGGAAAAATCCTACCCCGGCGCAGTAATCGCCAGCCTATCCATACCTTGGGGATTCAACAAAGGAGACGACGATATCGGGGGTTATCATCTCATCTGGCCCCGAGACCTAGCTCAGGCAGCGGGGGGACTAATCGCCTCCGGAGACGTCGAACACGCTAGAGGAACCCTCCTCTATCTCATGTCCACCCAAGAACAAGACGGTCACTGGCTCCAGAACATGTGGCTAGATGGAACTCCCTACTGGGGAGGGATACAAATGGATGAGACAGCTTTTCCCATACTCATTGCAGATCATCTCACGCGCATCAACGCCCTCACTGGCCTCGACACTTGGCCCACGATCCGCCGAGCTGCGGGATACCTCGCACGCAACGGACCCGTAACACAAGAAGACAGATGGGAAGAAGAAGGTGGATACTCGCCATTCACTCTCGCCGCGGAAATAGCCGGGTTACTCGCCGCGGGCGATTTTGCCGAGGAGAAGGGCGAGCATGGCTTGGCCACATACCTCAAAGAGACTGCTGATACCTGGAACGAAAATATAGAAAGATGGACCTATGTTACAGGGACAGAGCTAGCGAAGAAAGTCGGAGTCAAGGGCTACTATGTTAGGATCGCATCTGCGAACGCCGATGATTCAGAGCTTCGAGCCTCGGCTTTTGTGGGAATAAAGAATCGGGGCTTAGGGCAAGACGTTCTACCTCTAGAGCAGATGGTGAGCGTTGACGCGCTTGCTCTAGTCCGGTTCGGATTGAGGTCCCCCAAAGACCCGAGAATAGTCGATACGGTCAAAGTAATAGACGCAGTTTTGAAAAAAGATACGAAGACCGGCCCAGTCTGGCACAGATATAACCTCGACGGCTACGGGGAACATGATGACGGCTCACCCTTCGATGGCACAGGCGTTGGAAGAGGATGGCCCCTGCTAGCAGGAGAACGAGCGCACTACGAACTCGCTCTGGGAAACATCGAAGAGGCCCAACGGCTCCTGCATGTCATTGAAGCCCAAGCTAGTCTTGGAGGACTAATCCCGGAACAAGTCTGGGACGCAGAAGACATACCGAAGAGAGGCCTCCGCAACGGCCGACCCACAGGGTCGGCTATGCCGCTGGTTTGGGCCCACGCGGAGTACATCAAACTCGTCCGGTCAATTCACGAACGAAAGGTCTTCGACATGCCACCTCAGCCAGTAGCCCGATACCAGACAAGCGAAACGACGTCCAGATTCGCCGCTTGGAGGTTCAACCAGAAATGCCGGACAATTCCTTTCGGAAAAATTCTAAGGATTGAGGTCCTAGCCCCTGCCACGGTCCACTGGAGCGATGACGACTGGCAGACCACAATCGACAGCAAGACCATTGACACGGGAATAGGGATACATTACGCGGATTTGCCCACTAGTGGACTATCGCCAGCCTCGAACATCCTCTTCACCTTCTTCTGGCCCGACGCTAACAAGTGGGAGGGAACAAACTTCCAAGTGACCGTAGGAGCAGGGTCCCAGTGACTGTTCAAACTGAAACGTAAGACTTAGCCGTCATTGCTCGCCCAGGGCAGAGGAGCATCCCAACCATGGATCCGGTCATCGAACACGAACTACTGACGCCATACGACATCCACCTCTTCAAAGAAGGAAGACACTCCCAACTCTATGAGAAACTAGGCTCCCACCCTATCCAGCTCAACGGGAAGGAAGGCACACATTTCGCGGTGTGGGCTCCTAATGCCAAACAGGTCCACGTGATAGGAGATTTCAACCAATGGCGGAACGACAGCCACCCTCTGAAACTTAGAAGCGACGGCTCCGGAATCTGGGAAGGATTCATACCAAGACTCGCGAGAGGCGCCCTCTACAAGTACCATATCGAGTCCAAAGTCCATGCCGGATATTCCATGGAGAAGGGAGACCCGTTCGCCCTACTCTGGGAAATCCCACCTCGAACAGCATCAGTCGTCTGGGAGCTCAAACATTCCTGGGATGACAAGGAATGGATGAAAGACCGATCGAAGAAGAATTCTCTAGACTCACCCCTCGCCATTTACGAGATCCATCTCGGATCCTGGAAGCGGATCCCAGAAGACAACCAGCGATGGCTAACCTATAGAGAGTTGGCGAAGGACCTGCCAGGCTACCTGGAAGAAATGCAGTTCACTCATGTGGAATTCATGCCCGTGATGGAGCATCCCTACAGTCGGTCTTGGGGGTACCAGACTCTCGGCTATTTCGCGCCCACGAGCCGGTTCGGCATACCCGAAGACTTCATGCACCTTGTCGATGAGCTTCACAAAAAAGGATTCGGAGTAATCCTGGACTGGGTCCCCTCTCACTTTCCATCAGACGCCTACGGACTCGCCTACTATGATGGCTCACACCTTTTCGAGTATTCTGACCCTCAAAAGAGGCACCATCCTGATTGGAAGAGTTTCATCTTTGATTTTGGAAAGAACGAAGTCCGATCTTTCCTGGCGAGCAGTGCAGTCTTCTGGCTAAACAAATACCACGCCGACGGGCTGAGAGTCGACGGAGTAGCGTCAATGCTCTACTTGGACTACTCCCGAAAGAAGGGTGAATGGGCGTCTAACATGTATGGAGGCAGGGAGAACCTGGAAGCACTATCCTTCATCAAGGAGCTCAACCAGGCAGTATACCGCGCTCAGCCTGACGTCCAAGTGATCGCGGAAGAATCAACCGCGTGGCCTATGGTATCCCGCCCAACTCACGTGGGAGGCCTGGGTTTCGGTATGAAGTGGAACATGGGCTGGATGCATGACTCGCTGGAATACTTCGCAAAGGACTCCGTTTACAGAAAGCACCATCATGACCAGCTCACCTTCAGTCTCTGGTACGCGTTCTCGGAAAACTTCATCCTCCCATTATCCCATGATGAAGTCGTCTACGGAAAGCGTTCTCTACTCGACAAGATGCCAGGTGATACCTGGCAGAAGTTCGCTAACCTCAGACTCCTCTACGGCTACATGTACGGTCATCCTGGGAAGAAACTCCTCTTTATGGGTGGAGATTTCGGGCAGCGGAACGAATGGAGCTTCGAGAAGAGCCTCGACTGGCATTTACTAGAACAGGAACCGCATAGGAGGCTTCAACAATGGGTAAAAGACCTAAACAAGATCTATCGAACTGAAGAGGCGCTTCACCAGCTGGACTTCGAGAGAAGTGGCTTCGAATGGGTGGACACCAAAGACTGGGAAAAGAGCATAATCAGTTTCGTCCGGAAAGAAAAGGCCCAGAAAAGTCAAGTCCTAGTTGCGCTGAATTTCACCCCGGTGCCCCGAATGAACTATCGACTGGGGGTTAGCGGAAGTGGATACTGGAAGGAAATTCTGAACAGTGATGCCGTCGAATATGGTGGCAGCGGCCAGGGCAATCTTGGCGGAGTAAGCACCGACGCTCACGCATTTCACGGCAAAGAACATTCAATTCGTATTAGTCTACCGCCTCTGGGGGCCCTGTTTTTCAAGAACGAAGTGTGAGCGTACTTGGATAATATTCAGTTTCAGTTTCCCGCTGACATTCTGCCTTTGGGATAGACCGTTGGCTTCGTGGATAATTGTTTCGCCTTTGCGTAGCGGGCAAGTGCGAGGAGACCCGCGTTCTTCCATCTGAACTTCTCCTCAACTCTGTTCCTGCTGTTCTCCCTGATCGTCGATCCGAACCGCGGGTTCTTGCCGACCATTTCTCTGATATGCTTGGAAGGAATCTCTTCCACCGAATAGTTCATGTCTACTTCTCCACGATGTGATGACTCGTCGGTCTTCATCGTTATGATCATAGAAATCAGGGCAGAAGAGAGAGATCTGGCGTCTTCGGCGGGAGTTAAGATTCCTGTTCCCCGATCGCCATATTTGTGGATGTCAAGAACTGTTTCTCTAAGGCCGCCGACGTCAGCCCCAACGACGGGGTTCCCGGTGATCATTGATTCAAGGGCGCTGATGCCGAAGGGCTCCACCCTAGAGGGCATTGCGTAAACGTCCGCTGCAGCATGGGAGAGGAGATAGAGGGGACGGTCCCTGCCGAAGATGAGTCTAACATTCCTCGGGTATCCTGCGGCAACCATGCTGGTTGACTTGTTTGAGTCCGGATTATTTGATGGCAGTAGGAATAATAGAAACTTGGCGCCGGGGAGTGCTTTGAGAACGCGTGGGACCGCGTCAAGGAGGATATCGACGCCTTTCTGTGGACTCAATCTCCCTGTCATGAGAACGAGAGGTCCGTCCTCTTCAAAGGGCTCAATCAGCCGCTTGCTCTGATCTTGTTGATCTTGAGATCTATCGAAATTGTTTTGACTGTCAACTATCGGTTTCGCTTGAGCCAGGCCTTGAGTGAGAAGGTGTCTCCTAAGTTCCCAGCGATTTAGGTACTGATCACTCAGGCCGATGGGTCTCTCACTAGCTTGATTAACTCGAACCATTGAATTGATCTCTTCGTTATCCCAATCGCATCCATTGTACACGTGTCCACTCTTCCCAGTGACCGCGTTCCCGACGTAATCGGAAACATCATGGGTCAGGTAAGAGCTACTCACGGAGGTGACATAATTCGCCTCGTAACATCCGAACCTTTCTAGGGAGTCATGACAGTACTCTTCCCAGACCTGACGGTATCCAAGTGTGAAGACCCCTTTTCTTCCAATCCTTACATCATGCTGAAGATCCCGGATTCCACACCATGCGTCCGATCCGTAATGCCAAGGCAGGGAAACACGCCCAAGCAGATGGATAGTAAATACTAGTGGAACTGTTACACGATTTTTCTCAAGAGACTGCTTCAAAGCAACTCCTGCTGGTATCATGTGCCAGTCGTGGGCGTGAATCAAATCGGGAAGATTGCTAAGCGACCCTGTGGCGAGCAGGAAGTCTGAGTATGTCTTCACTGTTCTCGCGAACAAGCTCATTTTTTCAAACATGACATTGCTATCATAGAGAGTTCGGTCATCGAGCCATTTGCTTGTCCGTCCATCCAAGCCCTTTACGAGGACATAGTGGACTGAATCTCTGTAGCCCCTTTCAACCCCGGCTAAGTAATGATAATGGACGCGGTCTGTCCCCGTTCTGTACCCGTTCGCGATGAAAGTCGTTTCGTCCTTCAGGTTGTAGGCTGTTCTCAAATCCTGGTCCAGGTGCCTCCCATGACTCGGCAGGAAAACTGTGACTTCTATCTTGGAGTCCTGCGCGAGGGTCCTGGCAAGTCCCGCGACAGCCTCTCCTAAACCACCAGCCTGTGCGAGTCCTGCACACTCATAACTAAGCATCCAAACTCTGTTTACTGGGTGTGCCCCCCGACTCAGTGGGAGTTGTTGAGAAGTCATTCTCCTCGTTGGCATCCCAGATGGTCGGTGACCGCTTCTAAGGGATAATAAAGACAGAAAGCCTAAAGTGAAACCGTCTTCCATCGAACAATTCGGAAGCGAAGTTGATGCCCGTAGCCAAGACTTTGAAGGAAACGACCAGTGTACTTCGAGATGTTCCGCCCCAGAATGCGTTCTATTTCTACAGGTCGATAGGAGCCCCGACGGGAGCGGCGGCTCGAAACTTGTCCGATTTCGTCGGAGTGTTGAGCAGCATTGATATTGCCTCCATCCAGTTCCATACTAGCCGTGGAGATTTCGAGAACTGGCTCAGGATGCTAGGGGACGATTCGCTTGCTCAACAAATCACCGGTTTGAAGGAGAAGAAGCTTTCCGGAGAACACTTGCGCATGCGTCTTGTGGACGTGGTTAAGACGAGAATCAATCAGATCCAGAAGAGAACAACTTAGGCCCACATGCTAAAGCAAGATCATGTAGCTATTCTTCCTTGAAGTTTAGAAGGCTAAGGATGAACATAGCGTGGGACCATGCCAAGGGCGACGCGGAGACGGGCTCTCCGTTCTCTCTGTTTACTTGTTCTGCGAAAAGCTGGAGCTCATCAACGTGCCTTGCTGACCAGTCGATGAGGGTCTTGGCCTTCTGGTAGTTGCCGAGCTGGCAATGGTACAACGCCATCCAGAGTGTCGTAATGAACCAAGGGTTGCCTCCATGGTAAACGTCGCTCGGATATCTTCCGATTCCTTCGGCGGTGTAGCGGAAGGCGTTTTCGATCTGATGAGCCGTGCTCAGCATTCGAGGGTCATCAGGCTGTAATACACAAAATGGGAAAGTTAGCCCTATGATCGCCGTGTCAATGTCAGTGTCCACGGGCTTGACTGATTTCAGGAAACGATTATTCTGCTCACTCCAGAGATGCTTCAGAATGGCACCCTGCAGAATGCCATTCTCTTTCTTCCAAGACTCTGCTAGCGCGTCATGTCCGAGGACTGACGCTACCAGAGCGCTCTCTCTCAGCGCCCCGCATGCCGCTGAGTTCGTGTAAGTATGCAGTGCGCTCTTCTCTTCCCAGAGGTCCAGCGACGGCCCGACGAGACCGGTCTCAGGGTCTCTTCCGAACAAGAGATGTTCAACGCCTCTCTTTATGGTGGGCCAAACGTCCTCCAGAAAATCTCGATTCTTAGTCAGCTCGTAGTGCTGTCCGAAGCCCCACAAGATGGTGGCGCACTGGTCTTCCTGCTCTCCCCAGGAAGGCGCGGGAGTTCTTTCAATATGGTATCTTTGATTCCATCCACCATTGGGCTCCTGCGCTTCTTTGCACCAACGATAGAAGGCCTCTGCATCTTTGTGATAGCCGCAGCAGTCTAGCGCATATGCGACATATGTCCCGTCTCGGGACCAGACGTATCTGTAATCTGGCTCTAGCGTCGGGGCCGCGACAATTCCTCCGAAATCTGGAGATACAAGTGTTCTCAGAGTTAGAAGAGACCTTCTGAGCAGGTCCTCCCAAGCCTCTGGAACTCTAGCAACCTTGGCATTTCTGAGCCAGTCTTGACAGTATTTGTTGACGTCATTAACCATCTCCGGAAGCGAACTCTTCCTTGCAGTATCGATTAGAGACAACGCGTTTTGCTTGTTGTGTGCGAAGCACATCAAGAGAACAAGTTGTTCCTTTACACCTGGATTCAGACTTCCAAGGTCCCACTTGAGACAGGAATTCACTCCTCTGGTGCCTGAATATAGGGCGAGAGAGTTTCCGGACAGTTTGCCATCTTTTGCGTCAACGAAGGCATCTGATGCTTCTTCGTGGACCCCGCATTGGTGGGCGGATGAGCGTCTCTGACCTCCAAAGGCGAACCAATAGTTTCGCTTGTAGGAGACAATCGTGTCAGATCTCTGGTCGTAGTAGCAGGCATCGCCGATAGGGGTTTCCGCTATGTCGAAGTCGTTGTAGTAGAGGAAACTTGTGTCAATGGGGACCAAGTTCGTGCTGGCTATCTCGAAAACTCTGACGAGGGCATCCTTGCTGGGCAAGACGAAATCCGTGGCCCTTACTTCGAGACCATTACGATTATCAGTGAAAGTTGTTTCAAGAATAGTGCTATCGGGAAGATATCTCTGTCTTCTAGTCCAAGGATCGTCTGTTAGCCAGCTGAAGGATTCGTTCTGACCCTTCCCGCATATGATTCCCGGTAGGGATCCCCGAACATGCTGAGGATAGTTGTGCGTAGGCCAGAATAGGTGCCTGAGTTCGCCGTTCTTCCCGATGGTGATTAGGGTAGAACGATTGCCCATCGGGGCTTGCTGGCTTGTCGAGAGCATCTGCAGTGCCTTTCTTCGAGAGGGTCCAGTCTACGAAACTTAAAGGGGTTAGGTATCGCAACCCTTCCTAGCGAAGGAACAGGGGCAATCAGCATTCTTTAGCATTTTCCTGCAAATACCAACAACGACGGGTCTTCGGTCGGCGTCACCGTTACTAGGTGTCGATCCCAATGACGCGTTTCACTTATCTCATAGGCTTAGCGGCTCTCTTCTCTTTGGTTGAGATTGTATTGTCATGGTGGGCTACTCTCCAAATAACCCCGGGATCACAATTGTCGGAATTGCAATATCAAGGCTGGCCCTAGGAGCCGAAGAGAATTGCGGTCAGTGACTCCCTCTTTTCACCTTCTAGGCACTTTATACGTGACTGGCTCTAGTCACTTGTGGGGGCTGGACGCGGGTATCATTGACCTAGAACTCGCGTGAACCTTGAAGGCTGTTGTTCTAGCCGGGGGCGAAGGAACCCGTCTAAGACCTCTCACCTTTACCCGGCCTAAGCCAATGCTTCCACTCGGTCCTAACCCAATAATCCACTACGTACTCTCCCATCTGTCCTCGAACGGATTTAACGACGTTATCATCATCGTTGGCTATCTCAAGGATCAACTGATGGGCTATCTAGGAGACGGCTCCCAGTTCGGAGTCAGAATCACATACCTTGTCGAACCGGAAGGAGTCGCATTCGGAACCGCTGGAAGCCTGAAACTGGCCGCTCATCTCCTGGACGAAACATTTCTGGTCGTTCAATCTGACACAATCAGCGAAATCTCCCTGACCGAAATGGTTCAATTTCATTTGGACAGGGGAGGAGAAGTCTCCATCGCTCTGACTGAAGTAGAAGACCCGTCCCTCTATGGAGTCGCGGTTCTGGGGAAGAGGGAGGAAATCATCAAGTTTCTAGAAAAACCGGCACAAGGCACAGCGCTTAGTAACCTTGCGAGCACTGGCTTCTACATTCTCGAACCCGATGTCGTCGATTACATAGAGGATGAAAAGTGGGACTTTGCTCGCGACCTGTTCCCCTACCTAATGCGAGTAGGTGAACATCTCTTTGGGTTCGCTTCCAAGTCATTTTGGGTGGACGTGGGGGAACTCAAGGGCTACTTGAGAGGAGCTAGCTGGGTCCTAGGCAAGCTAGATCAAGATGCTCCTATGGACGCAAGGACACTAGGCAATTCTAAACCGCGGGTTTTCGTGAGGGGGAACATCAGGATGGGTCAACGCGTTCAGATTTCTGGTCCATCATGGTTCGACAATGATGCCAAGATTGAAGATGATGTTAAGATCCAGCCTGGAACGGTCTTGGAAGAAGATTCCCAGATACGCTCAGGGACATGCTTGGACCAAACGGTAACGTTTCGTCATACGGAAATCGGACGTAATTGTTCGGTAAAATCAACGATAATCGGTGAGCGAGCGATCGTGGGCGACAACGTAACCATTGATAGAGCCATAATCGGGCAGGGTTGCACGCTCGGAGACCGAGCGAGAATTCTGCCCGGGAGTCGATTGTGGCCTAATACCAGGGTTGAAGCGGACACTACCGTAGATGGGATCATGGCGGTTCCAAGGGACAAGTCATTCTACTTTGACACTGGTCTTG
>VBBT01000007.1 GCA_005881695.1 Candidatus Bathyarchaeota archaeon
ACGGGAATTGTGTTCCATGCTTGGGCGCGCGCTCGCTCAAATGTGAAGCGCGTCTAGAGTCTAAGTTCTACTGCTAATTTCTCGATTCTCTCAGTCATTTTGAGCAAGTCTGCGGCCGGTGCGTCCTCTGGTATCCAAGGCTTGCATTCTACTCTGATAGTTATATTCTCGCCGAGCATCTGTTCCAGACAAAAGTACAGAGAGGGAACCGGAGAATATACTAAATCATTTCCGCACGTTGGACAACGAATCACGAGGAGTTCCTCACTAGGTACGGTGGCAAGAGTATGTCGTGGCCGGAGAATTAACGGCTCAATGGGTCGGCCAGCCTTTCGTCAAGTTCACTTCTAGCAAAAGCAGCTCGGCTTCTTTCTCCGCGGTGGTCGTGACGATGCCTTGTCCTCGCATTTCTGCTGCGTTGAGAGCGGGCAGTTGCTTGTCACCAACCTCGACGGGTCCGCCTTCGAGGACGTAGAGGTATAATCCATGACCCTCTCTCAGTTCATAGTCGATCTTGTGTTCTGGTTGGAGGAATGAGGCGAGGACTGCGCCGTCGGCTCTGAGCGGGAGCGTCTCCGGATTCTTGTAAGCTACCAACGGAAGCCATTGGTTGGTTCTCTCCGATCGATCTATCCCCTGTTGTTCTACGGATGGTGTCATGTTGAGCTGTTCGGGTATGTACCATATCTGGATGAACCGCATTGGAATATCTTTCCGGTTATTGATCTCTGAATGGTACATACCACGGCCCACGGTGGTGTGTTGTACTCCTCCCTTGTGGAGAACGCCGCCTTTACCACGCTCGTCCTCATGACGGAACTCTCCCTCGATGACATATGTGACAACCTCATTCTGAGTATGAGGATGCAAAGGCCAAACAGCGCCCGGACTCAAGGTATCGTCATTTAATACGCGAAGGTTTCCGAAGCCATTGTGCAACGGACTATTGTACATATCGAAAGAGAAATGCCATCGACCACGAAACGTACCGTCCTGAATCCTACCTGAAGCCTGATAGAGAGTGCTAGCAGGCCGGACAGTTATTTTGACATTCTCCGTTTTCTGTGACGACAAGTGATAATCGAAGGTTGCCGCGACTGCGGCCGCTATTTAGGATTTCTAGGAGTCACAGAAAAATGGGATGATGACGCCTACTGTTTGATCGGATGTTCAGAAGTTCCTTTACGACTCGATCACTCTGCCCATATGGGAAATCGAGTAACGTGTGTTGGATAACTGTCCTGGTTCTAGCGTCCCTTGCTCGAAGAGTCATCTGTGCTATTACCAGGAGAGAGGATAGTTCGCAACTCGAATGGTGGTCGTCGCGTTCTGGTCCAGGCCATCAGCGAAGTGGGACAGGTGCAAGGCGACGTAGGTTTGCCCAGCTATCACATTGGTGCACTGAAAGCGTCCATAGCTCATGAATCCTTGGTTGTTCACGTCAGCCTGCCCAGGAGCAGTTCAGGCGCCATCCCAGACAAATCCCGTTGAGCTTGGGCGTAAGCCGGGAGATCCACATGTTGCCGGTGTCCTGAACTGTTGATTTGATGTAGCATAACGTACCATTTCTTGAAAGCTGCAGGTTCTGAATGGGAAAACTTGGACTGTCGAAAGGGGTCTTTCCCAAAATCCCTCTCGCAATTACCTAAGGCGAGACTACGAACGTTACAAAGGCGGCTAGTGTTACGATGAATGCGATGGCGACGATCGCCCGCCTTTTCAGATTCAAGATGCTCCGCAAAGCCTCCTAGTTATTCGACTTGCCTCGATTCATAGCATGAACCCGGAGATGGACTTTCGCAACTTTGTAAACCCGTAAGTTGAAATACTTTCGAGACCACGATTGTGATAATGAGCGTCCCTTTACCCGACCCTCCTGCAGACAATCCAGTCTTTGGATCCACCAAGCGCGAGATCCTGTTGATCCTTAAGCGCGAGGGCCAGTCCGACCTCCAAACCCTCGCCCGGCACCTACGCATCTCAAAAATGGCGGTTCACAAACATGCACGGGAATTGGAAGAGAGAGGACTGATCGAACGCATACCCGTCAGAGGAACAACCGGCCGGCCGCGCTTAGCCCTGCGACTCGCACCCAGCGCAACCTCACTCTTCCCACGAGCCTACGCGGGAATAACCTGCGCCGCCCTCACATACATCGAGGAGAAGCTTGGACGGAAGGGCGTCGAAGAAGCTCTTCGGCGCCGACAAGCCGAAACACTCACCACCTACCGCGACCAGGTCAACGCAGAAACCCTCGCCGAACGCGTACACCAGCTCGCAGGACTCCGAGACCGCGAAGGATACATGGCCGAAGACCACAAAGCAGGCCCCGCAAAGTTCGAGATCCTAGAGCACAATTGTCCGATACTAGCAGTTGCCGAGAACTACTGGGAGGCATGCACAGTCGAGAACGAACTATTCAGAAAAGTATTGGATGCTAAAGTTGAGACGACACACCGCGTCGTCGCAGGCGGCAACGTCTGCCGTTTCCTAGTCACACCGAAACAGAGGACCTCGGGATGAAAGGCATCTCCCTTGTCACAGGCGCCGGACGCGGCCTCGGCCGAATCCTCGCCACATTCCTCGCAGGGCAAGGATACGACATCGTCATAACAGCTCGAACCGACAAGGAGCTTCACGACGTTGCTCAAGCTCTTGAAAGCGTCGGAATACGAGTCGCCGCAATTCCCGGTGATATCACAGAACCCAAGCACAGGACTCGATTGCTCCAACAGACGAGAGCCATGGGCGGCCTCAGCCTCCTCGTGAACAACGCTTCTGATCTCGGTGAAACCCCGCGACCCGAACTCGTTAGAGCCTCTCTCGAACGATTCCGGACAACGCTCGAAACAAACCTTGTCGCGCCGCTCGCGCTCATACAAGAAGCCCTCCCACAACTCGAACAGACGAGGGGACTTGTAGTCAACATCTCCAGCGACGCAAGCCAGGGAGGATACGAGCGATGGGGAATCTATGGCTCAAGCAAGGCTGCCCTCGACCTCGCTTCAAAGACACTCTCAGCGGAACTCAAAGCACTCCACATTTCTGTCGTCAGCGTCGACCCCGGTGACATGCGGACCCGGATGCATCAGGACGCGTTTCCCGGCGAGGACATATCCGACCGTCCTCTCCCAGAAGTAACGCTTCCATTCTGGGCATGGCTAGTAGGCCAAGACCCTGAACGCATCAGTGGGATGCGCTACCAGGCACAAGGAACACTCTGGGAGGTCCCAATTTGAATCGATCCGAACTCCTATTCGATCGTCCCACCGATCTCTTCGCCTCTGTACCCCCGGAGATGCGTGGACACGACCGAGACGACGTCCGTCTAATGGTCTCAACACCCGAGGTCGACGCGCACCACTCGTTTACTGAGCTCCCTGGGCTCCTTGAGCCTGGAGACCTGTTGGTCGTCAACGAGAGCGCGACCTTGCCCGCAAGCCTACCAGCCGCCAGCCGTCTCGGCAATATCCGACTCAACCTCTCCACAAGATTTGCCGACGATCTCTGGCTCGCCGAACCAAGATGGAGCCCGTCAAAGCCTGGCCCGCTACCGCTCAAGGAACATGAGATACTTCAGATCGGCGAGGCGAAAGCCGTCCTGCTCCAACAGTATCCTGGAATCCCGAGACTCTGGTTCGCCCGCCTCGACACCCCAGCCAGCCGTCTCATGGCCAAGTACGGCGAGCCTATCCACTACAACTACGCTCCTGCCTATCCCATGTCAAACTATCAGACGATCTTCTCCCGCTTTCCAGGAAGTGTGGAGATGCCAAGTGCCGCACGGCCTATCACAGCGCACGTCCGCGATATGCTTCGCTCACGTGGCATCGGCATTGTTGGAGTAATCCTTCACACTGGTGTCTCCAGTCTAGAGATCGAGGATGAGACAGTAGAGCACCAAGCTCTCTACCCGGAGGTCTTCCGGGTTCCCGAAGCAACCGCAAACGCTGTTAACGGAACACACGCCCGCGGCGGCCGTGTCATCGCCGTCGGAACCACTGTCGTCCGTGCTCTCGAAACCGCTTGGACACCCAATGGTCTTCGCGCCTGCTCTGGAGCCACGGGACTCTACATTCATCCCGGAAACGGCGTCCATGTTATTGATGGACTTCTCACCGGATTGCATGACCCTGTAACGAGCCATCTTGCGATGCTCAGCGCCGTCGCAGGCCTCGACAGGGTCAAAAAGGCATACGGTGAAGCCATCCGGAACCGGTATCTCTGGCACGAGTTCGGCGACAGCCATCTACTATGGCGACAAGACGCAAACTAAGAGCAAGACCTAGAGCGCAAATGGTACGAGACTCATCAAGGGGGAATATCTTGGCCAAAATATTCACAGTCTACAGTTGGACCGTCAAGCATGGACGTGGCCAGGAATTCGTGGAAGCATGGAAGGGTTTCGCCCTGTGGGCGATCAGTCAGAAGGGTTCCTCTGGGTCAACGCGGCTCTTCAGAGACCTAGATGATCCAACACATTTCATGAGCGTTGACTCTTGGGAGAAGGAAGAACTGCTCGAATCCATTCGGGAGGGAATGGAATATGGTCGTCGAATAGATGATCTCCGAAAGCTCTTGTACAATTTCGCTTCCTGGCCTCTAGAGCTTGAGGCGGAGGAACGCGATTCCGCTAGAACGTCTCGCGACTAGATGGGGGAAAAAACCGCGTCCGATGGACGCTTTGGTCAGAATTGTACTCCTCTAAACGATCTGTAACTTTTCTCTTTGCGCAACTATTCTTTTCCGCTAACTAATCTGTGACCCCAAGGGGGGTCGATTTTCCAGAGCCCCGCCCTTCATGGGTCGAACCCATCTGCGGTCAGACTATGAGGACGCGGGCCCGCCGCTTCCAATCATTTTGCTCGACTCAGCGTTGCTTGGCTTGGGCCCGGAAAACACAAATGCGGCCCCGAGGTGGGCAACATCACCATCAGAGAGCGAATCCTTCTCCACTGCCCTTTTGTGTTTCAGTTCCAGCACCGCGACGTAGGAATTCCCTTTCCGGAAGGTCCTCTCCAAGTTCTCCTTTTCGCGGAACCCGTATCGAAGAACTATTTGCGCCATGCGGTGCGGCACTGGAAAGAAACGAAAAGCAGGCGGAATCAATTTGACAACCACTATCCGCATTTCCGGGGCGGCTCGCAAAGAGACGCACCACAACGCCTTTCGGGGCGAGGATACAGTCGCCGACTTGTCCTCATTCATCTCGACCTATATTTCCCTCCCAATCAGATCCTCATTCATGGTCATGTTTCCGTAGCTCCGACCATAGGCGGACACGGCGGAAAAGCATACGCCAAGTAGACCACGAAAAAACTCCATCAATCTTTTCCATCGTGAGCTAGTGCAAGCTACGGAAGCCTAGCTCATCCGCCAGAAAAGAAGGGAGGGGGGACCGGAAGTTGGGACGTGATGTGTTAGTTGCTCTCGTCTGCGAGGAAGATTTGTCCCCGAATCTCGCCAGAAGGATTTTGTGTGGTGTGAACGTTCACGTAGGTGTTCCCGTGCTGGATAGCATCGACCAAAGCGGACAACGGTTGGCCCTGTAACGGTCCCACCAGGTTAGTTGCGGTGATCGTGAACATGGCAATTGTACCGTCACTCCGGCCTGAGAGAAGCGTAGGTTGCAAGAGGAAGACCACTGGAGGACCATTATGGGTAGAATCTCCAAGGTGAATATGGGCAACCATAACGTTCTCAATGTTCGCAACGATCAACCTGAAAGACAAGCTTCCACCGTCAGCGCTCAAACTCGCCAAGAAGACCCCGTGCCCGTTCGTCGAAATGCTGGGAATCTGGTTAGCGCCATTCAGCACTGCTAGGAAGTTCGTGCCCTGAGCCATTGCCGTCGGAGCAAGGGTCAGCGTCGCTAGAAGCATCAGTCCCGCTAGAAGAGATACTATTTTCATAGTCCATTTCTCCACCCGCATAGCTAGTTAAGTTTAGCCGTCAAGCTCCATCCCCGTACAGCCACGTATACCCGGGCATTTCCCTAGGTGCCCCAGTCCCCCGACACTCTGCTTATTTCGGGCCTTTGCCCAGTAAGCATCCTTTGCTCTGATAACTTTTCTTCTTGCGTAACTATTCCTTTTCTGTTAACTTTTATGTGCCCCCCGGGGGTGGTCGATTTTCCCAAGCGCGAGGTTCGCCCGGACGCGAAATCGCCCAATACCTGCCCTGAACTGGAATCCGGAAGTGCTCGCCTAACTCTCCCGAAATTCGTTCGGAATTGTCGCCTTCTTTCCACTGGCGTCCTAGCCCGGATTGTGCCCTGAACCGCCTGTCTCGCCTATTATCGCTGCCAGACAGGAAATGGTTTTTGGAAAATAGGGGGTCTTAGCGACCGACTCTCGCGCCACATGAGAGAACTCTCCGGACTGGCCACTGAAACTAAACCCGACTTGAGGCACGAGTGCCCTGTGACCCTATTTTGCGGCGAAGGCCTTGAGGCGATCCTCGAATATCGTCCTCGCCGGAAAGCCCATCGAACACGCGTACGTGTTGAAATCCAGCAGACTCTTCCCGTTCCTTACAGCCCTATTCTGGATCTCCCGTATACTCTCGCCTACGATGGCGTATGTGGACGCGTATCCTGGCCCGTTCCCCTGGTGCGCCGGGAAGAGCTGGTGGTAGACCATGCTCTTTGACAAGCCCGTCTTCTTACTGGCCCAATCAATGAAATCCACAAGCCCCTGTTTCCCAGAGTTAATCCTTGCATCCCCGATGATGCGCAAGAACCGCACGATACGCCACATCCAGGTATAGAACTCGTACTCCTCTGCAATATTGTCGAATCCACCATGCTTCTCGTAGAAGTTCACTAACGCCTTCTCATCCGCGTTCAAGCCCCTCCTCGTCTTCAGTTTCTCCATCACATCCTGGAACTCAATCTCCCGCTGGAACGAGATACCCTCCGAAATCGCCCCTCCGAGCGGAGACCAGAGCATATCAACCAAGGTTGGCTTGGCCCCGTATCCTACAGACGAGTTTGACGCGTGAACACAATGACCATACTCTTCGTGAACCAAGAGATTGAGTAACTCGCCAGGCGCCGTGCTCGGATCACGACGTGGATCCGTAGTGCAGATGAACAATTGTTGTGGTTTATTCGTGAAAGTATCGAAGAAGAAGGCGCCACCGCTCGGAAATATCGCTGTCAGATACGATGGTGTCTCGATCACCTTCGCATCATAGTTTGGATTCACCTTGACAATACTCTTGTTGGCAACCTTCACGACCCGCTTTCGAAGATCCGCGAGATACGGAATGACCTCATTGACCTTAACCGCTCTCTTGGCTTTGATGATCTTCGATACTTCTTCCGCCTTCGCTGGAACACCGTACTTCTTCGCCAGCCTGGCCGTCATCCGCTGGAACTTTGGCAACTCTCTTTCAAGATACCGGAGACCCTTCGCTTCCAGCTCACTAGGTGTCTCTGAATAGTCCCAAAGACGCTGGAGGGCTTGAGCGTAGATCTCCTTCCGGCCAAGATCCGCGCCCTGTTTCTTGATGATTCTGTAGACCTCGTCAAAACCCTGGTTCTTGAAACCCTTGACCCGGAATATCGAAGCATACTTCCTAGTAACCTCTGAAAGACCATCCAGGCCCTCCTTCAACTGCTTATCCGGAGTCTCCTTCTTGATCGTCTTGATGATCTCCTGGAGACCATCGCAGCGTATCAATGCAAGCAAACGAAGACCAGTAGGCCAGTTCTTAGCTGCAGCCTCCATCGTGGCCGCTTGTACCGCTCTGATACCGTTGCGAGTAAGCGCCTTCATGTGACTGTCGATAATGCCTTCTTTGATCATGTAGCCAAAGAACGCGTTCAGCACAGACTCCACAGCCTGGTGCGGCTCGTTCAGAGTAATCCAAGCAGACCCTGAATCGAGGACTTTGAGCTGTGACTTGTTCTCCGCCTTCAGCCGCAGTTCTTCAACGCGTCGAGAAAGTTTGTCTAGATTCTTCCTAGAAGGAATGAAAATCTTGCCAACATACTCTTTCAGTCCATTAATGTAGGCTCCAGAAGGATCAGATTCCTTGAAGAACTCAAAGATCTCCGACTCAACAGGTGACGCAGGTTTCGGAATAGCCAATTCTTTCCCATCAATCCTCGTGCTTAGTACTCTCAACCAAAGGAGCTAGACTACTTAATTCTAATCAATTTTCAGATAAATCCAGCACGAACCACGCGACAATCCACTCATCATGAGCCTCAGAACCACATCACAGCTCCCCTTCGCCCATCCCTTTCTATCCCGGGAGTTCGCCTACCCCTTTTGCACACGTCACGCGATAAGACACGTACCACCTGACAACTGCTTTCCAGACAGAAAATGAGGACGATAAGGATCCCCGACAGTTCCGTCGGGAATCCTGAATTACTCGTGGCTCTTCCTAGTCTTGGTTCCCGTTTGCTTCTCGATGCTCCGGATATTGATCTCCCTGACAAATGCTTCCGTGATGAAGTCGAGGGAGTCAACCTTCTCCTGCATCTGAACATCGCTAATCTTCAGTGGATGGTCTGGGAGAAGGAGATTGTCGTTCGATGCAACAAAGTGCTCCCAGTTTATTCCAACGTCCAGAGTTGAGTCCGCGAGCTCTTCATCAGTCAGAGATGCGGTTTTAGCCGTGTTGACGAAGTTCTGAAATTCCTCGTCTGGAACCTGTAGATCCGTTACCGTGCGAATCGGCCTAGGAGTTGTTCCCCCAAGCTCATGTCCAAGAACATGCGCGAGAAATGTGAAGTTCTCGATCTCCGTAAAATGTTTCATCCGTATCTCCAAAGGAGTTTCCCCCGTCGGATTAGAGTCTGGAAAGTCTGAGATTTGCGGGGCGCCTGTTTGCGGGTCGTTGAATCTGAAAACCCTTGATAGTCTCAGCTGGTTCAACGGGGTAATGTTTCTCGCAGAATCCTCTTGCTCAGTCCACGATTCTCTACTCTTAGTATCGGAGGCCATTTCTTAACACATCGCACAGTTGTAATCGGAGAATACATTTCTGATCTGTAACCCACGACACAACTCGAACGTAATCGTCCTCCAGTTCCCAGTCACAGTTATCACGCCACACTCTTCCCCGTAGACCCTTTACAGGGTACGTATCTAGATCAGGTCAGGCCTCAAGCTGAGCCTGAAAGACTTGCTCGTCCGGCAGGATGATTCTCTACCAGTCCACCTGTTTCATCCCCAGAAACAATATTCTTCTTGGCGACCATGCGCTCGGTCTTCTCGATTACCTTCTTGACAATAGCTAGGTAGGTTAGGGCTTCATGAATCCCGGTTGCCGCGAATCCAACACCATGAGCAATCTCTTTGTTCGAGAATTTCTTTGACATGCGGCTGAGCTCTTTCTCCACATCTTCCAGGTACCGCTTGAACTCCTTGATGGCAAGCAGCGTTTTTTCTGCTCTCTCGTGCAGGGTTTGTTCAGATTCCTTTCCCAATCCGATTGCCCTTCATGAGGGTTGAGAAAACAACGATAATAGCGTAGTCCAACCTAGTGGCAAGGAAGATGGGTACACGACATAGCCCCATCCAAGCCTTCTCGGATTAACGAGCCTAAGCCCGTGCACCGCATGAGTAGCAGCTCTCAGCGGCCAATGGTAACTCTCTGCCACAGCGACTGCACTTCTTCACGAAGCTCTTTGGGGTCGATCCCCCGGAGATCACCATTTCCTCTGCCGTCGCCGACCGGACCGACATCGGAACGTTCGGGTCCCGGAGGGCCCAGTACGCCCGGAGGAGTAGCAGAGGGGAACCGCTAATTAGCGAAAGCGTCCCAAGAACGTAGAATAGTACGGCCTGTGGACCGGGAGATCCGCAAAGCCGGAATCCCTGGAATATTCACTCCATTTGTGCACGTAGAATACGTTGGGATTGGTTGAATTGCAGCGAAAGCAATCCACCATACCCCGAAAAGAACCAATACCAATCCCAGGATCGAGGCTTCTTCTGGCTTCAACGAAGGATCAGTTCACGGACTAAACATGATAAGATTTGGGTTCGCAAAAAGGCAGTCTCCCGGCCACGGAAAACGGGTTGGCTCCTTGGACGAGGCCTTCGAGACTGCCGGTCAGGTCTGGCTGAAGGGAGATCGCGCCCAGTCCGCTGACTAAACATGGAAGAAAATCAGGACAGAAATTCAAATAAGAATGAAAATCAACGAGCCCGGGACCATCTATTGGCCAGGAGCAAGTCTCGCAAGGTCGCACCAAGAGCGCGGACAAGATCATATGAAAGTTCTCAGGGCAATCACGAAATCTCGCCTTCTAAGGAGTCTATCAAGGCAGCAGAGGACCTCGCGCTCGCGGCGTTCGCTTCGGGACTAAAACTGGCAGCCGCCTTCGGAACCGTAGCTGCCAAAACCACCAGTCTGGCCCTTGCTTCTATTGCGACTGGAGCGGACAAGTTCTCCGAGCTAGTCAAGCAAGAAGCACTGAAATCTCAGAAGGCCAAAGCCCAAAGAAATGCTCGATGGTCACATACGAGAGGAAATAGGAGAACCAGCAAGCGAGGGTAGAGAAAGGAAGACTCTGCGGGCTCGATTAGCTAGGTTAGACGTGAATCCTGCTTTACTTCTCGCAAGTGGAATTTCGCGATCAGATCTCGGCTCGCAAGTAACAATGGGGTGCAGACTAGCACAGCTCCGAGGACAAGTACTGCTCGTTCAAATGGATAAATGAGGAAGATAAACGGCCAAGAGCGTAAGGCAACGCTTCCGAAGAGACTGGCGTAGAGGATTCCTCCTGTAACATGTTCGATCATGGTGCCGATGAACGCGACCACTAACACAGACCTGGCCAAGCTTCTGCGCCCTCCGAAGGTGAAGCTATCGCGTAGGTTTCGAGTCAGCGGAGACACGAGGACCCCGAGTGCGACGAGATGAAACCACAAGTACGGAATGGGTGGACTGGGGAGACGAAGCCATTGGAACGGAATGGGCAGACTTGGAAAGTTACTCCCAACGAAGATCTCGGTATTGGGATTGATAACGAAGAGACCCAAGGTCGCTACATACAGGAAGGTCGCTTCGGTTCGCCTACCACGAACTAGAAGGCTGATGAGGGCTACGTTCAATGCGCCTCCGAGAAAATCGAGCCCGCCAAATTTCAATGTCCCGGCTGATCCCGGAATGAAGGCCGCAATCATCGTCCCTAGAAAGACCGCGAATATGCCGTAGGATGGAGCGAGAAAGACACCAAGGACAGGCGTTATGATTCCGCTAAACGTGATGGAGCCAGACACGCCAATGAGCCGATCGAGCAAGATTGTCCGCGGAATCACATAGAGTGCAGTTAGTGATGCCGTCAGAGTTACCATTCTGGTGTTGAATCTGTTCCTGCGAAGTTGCATTTTTCGATCACATACGTTTAGCCGTCGCGCGGAATGCCACGGGTCTTAACGATTTGCTGAAGGTCCCTTATGCTTAATCCTGTCTCGTTGGATATTCTTCGTAGGTCTTCGTATTCCGCCTTGCCGCTCTGAGAATGGGCGGCTACCCCAAGCGCCCTCTTTACTCTAACCTGAAACTTCTTCCCTTTCACCTCGATCGCCATAGTGCCAGTGGCTCTTCTGCTGATGTGTCTGGAAACAGGCATTTCTCGTACCCCAAGCGTCCCCGTCTCTTCCATCAACAGTTCAGCCAGATGCTCGCTCTTCGCCTTGTCAGCTATTACCGAGATAAGTTGACCGGGCCGGTTTTTCTTCATAAAGACCGGAGTGATGGATACGTCCCGCGCTCCTGCGTCCATCAGCCTCTCGACCGCTCGGCCAATTACTTCGCCGGAAACATCGTCCAAGTTGGTCTCCAAGACAACGACTTCATCGTGAGCATGATCGGTCCCTGAGAATTCGCCAACGGTAAGACGGAGAAGATTGGCCACCTGATCCAGATCCTTTGCTCCCGCGCCGTACCCGATCTTCTGAGGAGTGATGACCGGAACTTCGCCTGTGCCACTTGCCAGGTTTACTGCTATTGCAGCGCCTGTCGGCGTTGTCAGTTCGTACTGGATGTTACTGGTTTTCATCGGGAACTTGTGGGCTCGCAGAATCTCGGCAACGGCCGGAGCTGGGTTTGGATAGGTTCGGCCAGAAAAACTCGTTACCCCCGTTCCGACTGCAATCGGGCTACACCACCACTTGTCTCCCGACAGTTTGAGTTCGTCGACGAGATACGCGACTCCGAGAATGTCGACGAGAGTATCAGCGGACCCGAGCTCGTGAAGTTCTATGTCCTTAGTAGAGTGGCCGTGCACTCGGATTTCGGCCAAACCTAGCGATTCAAGGACCGAGATAACAAAACCAGCTCCCCAGTGCGAGAGACCGAGGCCCTTTGAGCATTTTCGAGCAGACTCGATGAGATCAGCGGCCTTTCTCTTCGAGACTTTTTCTTCAGACGAGACTGAGACGAGTCGTGCGCTGATGTCCCCCCGCTCCACTCCGCTCGTATCGACCCGGATGTTCTTCGAGCCTGGAAGATTCTTTTCAACAACCTCAGCGACTTTCATCAGACTCTTCGGGTTTCCACCCAGATCAACGAGCGCGCCCAGGAATTTGTCGCCAGAGGCTCCTGAAGCACCAGCGTCAATTATGACTGCTCTTCCAGAACCTCTCATGTTGAACCCGTCCAACCGCTCGCGTGGGCACAAGTATTAATCAAGCTATTTCGATATTATCACGATCAGTTTTGGAACCCAAGTCTGACAACTCTTGCGTCTACGGCCTCGGCGAATGCCCGGTCCTCACAGTTGTAGGGGAGAAGATGAAAGACATGGAACAACGGTCGAAAGTCTTTCCAACAGATCCTGGCGCAGCGGCGGTAAGCCAGATGATTCAGCCCTTCCTCCAGCTCAACGCGAACATCTACGCAATGCTTCCTTCTTTTTGTCCCAATTGTCCCAAGAGAATCGTCGCGGTCGAGAAAGAGCTAGCCCAGATAAGGCATCAGACGACCAAGTAAGCATTCTCGGAATCTCAAGACGACCCCGATTCAACAAGCACTAGCTTGTGCTCTTTGCTTAAATTGAAGGAGTCATTCAGCATCAATCGAGTTTAGACCGTGAGTGAAGATAAGAGCGTCGGACTCAAGGCCTGGCTGTCGGGGCCGAAGTCCAAGAACCCCAAAGCCAATGCTCTTCCAACGCCGCCTGTACAAATGGACAAGCGTCGTATAGTGGTGCTGCCACTAGCCAACATATCCTCGGATCCCAAGGACGAATACTTCGCGGACGGTTTGACCGAAGAACTCATCTCGAGCATTTCGAACATCAGCGAACTCAGCGTCATCTCAAGAACCTCAGCAATGACATTCAAGGGAACCGGCAAGAAGGTTGGCGACATTGGAAAAGAACTCGACGTCGGGTCCGTTCTAGAAGGAAGTGTAAGAAAATCCGGCAACAGGATGCGAATAGCAGTTCAACTCATCGACGTGAGGGACGACAAACACCTCTGGTCCCAGAACTATGACCGAGAGTTCGACGACGTATTCGCCGTTCAGGGTGATATCGCGAAGCAGGTTGCGGATGCGCTCCGAGTTCGAATCCTCCCGCGGGAAAGTCGACAAATAGAGAAGCGGCCAACGGAGAGCACTGAAGCTTACGGTCTATACCTTAAGGGGAGATTTCTCTGGAACGAGAGGACGAAACAAGCCCTCTTGAAAGCAATCGACTACTTCAAGCAGGCAACCGTTTCAGACCCGAAATTCGCCTTGGCCTACTCCGGGATAGCTGACAGTTACGCTGTGCTAGCCGACCATCAACACCTTCCTCCTCTTGAAGTGCATCAGAAAACAAGAGAAAACGCATTGAAGGCCGTGCAACTTGACGAGTCCTCAGCGGAGGCCCACACTTCCCTGGCATCAGTACTTGAAGACGAATACGACTGGGATGGCGCAGAACGCGAATTCAAGAGAGCGATCGAACTCAATCCAAACTACGCAACAGCTCATCACTGGTACGGAATACTTCTCTCAAGAACAGGCAAGCTCGACAGGTCGCTCCTTGAGGCATCGAAGGCTCAACTACTTGACCCATTGTCGCCGCAGATCGCAGTCTCTCTCGGCTTCGTCTACGATGGAATGAAAAAATATGAACTGGCGGAGAGTCTTATGCGGAGGGTCCTTGAGTCCGAACCTAACTTTCTCACTGCGCATGGCTGCCTCTATCTTGTGTACCTACATCAGGGGAGGCATCTTGAAGCAGAGACAGTGGGAACTGAGATGATGCGAATCTCGAACGGTCTCCCCTGGGTCAAGGCTTGGATGGCGGCGGGTTATGCCTTCGCGGGTCGGAGGGATGAGGCGAAGGCAACACTCGATGAAGTGAAAGCCTCTCCCCTTGGAACGTATGTCGGAGCACAACCGATAGTGTATGCTTACGTGGGCCTGGGAGAAAAGGAAAAGGCGATCGAGCTAATTGAGAGAGACTATGAAACACGAGCACACTGGCTTCCGCACCTAGCGAAGGATCCCCTCCTGGCAAGCATTAGGTTCGAACCTAGAGTCATCGAGGTCTTGAGGAAAATAGGGCTTAGAACCTGAACTCGGCGCACGAGGAGCATTGCGTACGACTTGACCAAGTTGGTGCGGAAACGTCCTCCGTGGTCCGCTTTTTTCGGTAGAACATCAACTACATCAATCAAAAACACACTGGGTGAGCACAAGCAAGGAAATGTAAAGGCCTACTGAACTCACAACGTGAGCTTCTGACTTTTCCAGCTGAAGGCTAAGCCACTCAAATCGCCCATTATCAGCCCTGATCTCGAATCCGGGATCCCCCTAAGGCTCGCCACGAGAATCGTTCGGGTTTGGCTGAAATAATGGCAAGTTTCGCCTTAGGTTCCAAGCCTGGATCGCGCCCTGAGTCGTTGGACTCGCCTGGAATCAGTGCCAGACAGGGAAGGTTTCGAGAAAAAAAGGGTATTGTTCAACCATTTTGCGTCGCATGTCCAGTTTCTCCGGAAGCCGGTTTGGCTTCTTTCACAGCTTTCCTGAACAGCTCTACGAAACGGAGAGCCGCATCCTTGTCCGGAGAAGGAGCAGGCTTACTGGGGAGCTTTGGACTGGTTTTCGAATCGTTTGGCAAGGCCGAACATTCCAAGGAACAGAGCCACCCCCGCCGCTACGTTGACCGCTGAAGTCGCAATCAAAGTGACCACTCCAACCGAGTCTATCAGTGAAGCCAGCTGATCGGCAGGCAGAGATAACGAGAGAAAGAGAGAGACGACATTTCGGATCGTCAAAATGGTGAACGCGACGATGATCAGCGTCCACGCGCGAAACGACCCGGTCAGCTTTGTCACCCGATACGCATAGAAGACCACGCCCGCCTGCAGAATCAGCTGGAAAACAGAGATGAAATAGAGCGTCGGTAAAACAACAGGGTCAAGCATTCCGTCTACGCCTTCTTCTGTTTCTCCGAGGCTCCGCGGAACATTTCCATGAACTTCTCTGACGCTACCTTTCTCGGTGAACCGCTGATGATCCCCTCGTAGTTTGTGAAGGCTGACTCGATCTTGATCCCGTTCGATGTTATTTCGTACTCTCTAAGCCTCTTGTCATGGTCACTGCCCCGCATCTTCAAAATGACCAGGGCCTTGCGCATAGACGACTCTATCTCCACAGGCTTCAGAGCGACAATACAATCGACAAGGAAGCTCAGCCCCACATCAGTCACGCTGAAGGACCCGCCGCTGATCTGAGGCGACTCCCAGAGCAGTACTGAGCTAACCCCTCGGGTCTTCAGGTACCTTATCACCCGGTAAGCTTCCATTCTCATGTCATCCTTCTTCACAAACATCTCTAGATGACTGAGAGAGTCGATAACAAACCGTCGAGGCTGAATATCCCGAAGAACATCATCTAGCAAGCTATCGCTGCCAGATTCGAGCATGAGACTTGGGGAGGTGCAGATCACACGGAACTTGTCCTGCTCCTCCATTTTTCGCAGGTCCCATCCGAAGTTCTTTGCGTCTCTATAGATCTGGTCCGGGAGCTCTTCGAAGGTCACATAGATCCCGGGCTCACCTAAGTTGACTCCGTTGACAAGGTACTGAAGAGCGAGGGTTGTCTTTCCCGTGCCCGCGCTTCCAGCAAGCATCACAGAATCACCCGGCATGAAGCCTCCCCTGAGCATCTCGTCAAGCTCGACAATCCCAGTTTTGACCCGGCCTTCCTCCGGTTTTCCTGGGAACAGTTGGTCGAGCCCAGAGGCTCCGGTCTTGGAACGTGTTGCGGTCATTTCTCTCCACCTATCCTGACAGTCTTCAAGTGGTTTGCGACCGACTCGAGAAGTTCCCTGTCCTTTGCGCGATCCAGGAATACAACATCGGAGTTTCCAATCCTCTTCTGCCTTAGGACCCCCAACTGCAAGAGTTCCCTGACATCGGAAATGACCGCGATGGTTGTTCTTCCAACCCGACGAGCCACTCCATCAACTGTATCGATGAGTCCAGGATTCCGGTGAAACAGGACTAGAAGGTCTCCTCTGACCTCTGACGCGAGGAGAGTCGACAAGACCTCGGATCCGCTCACTTCAGTCTGCTCCCCACGAAACAGACTTCCTTCGCAGTCTCAAGCGATTTCTCATAGTCAAGCCTCGCTTCCGAATCGTAACGTATGCCCAGCTTCCGGCTGAGATCCTTAACCACTATACGTTCAAGAACCACCGCTCCATTACCGAACAGTGATTGCAATTTTCTATCAAATTCTCTCGAGTTGCTCGCGTCGTCAAGCAACCCTTTCGACGTGAGAATTTCCAGCACGTTATGGCCCAAAGCATTTCCAACAGCCTCGCGGACCGTGCTTACGAGCACCGAAGAGAACGCTTTCTCCGCAGCAAACCTCTGGTCTGGACTCAATGACGCAGAAACCGATTCGGAGTTGCCGTGGAGATTGGTTGAACTCGACTCGCGTGCTCGCACAGCCATGACCATCATGTCCTTAGGTGCTGGGGCAACAACCGAGAGATGAACTGGTTGTAACCTAGCTTTCGAGCTTCATGTACAAGTTTATCCAATCTTGTATAGAGACCGAGAAATTCGAAAGGAACAATCGGCTAAGGCACAGACTCCTAACGAATTGAGAATGGCTGGCTTCGTTGCGAATAGCATACTATCTGGCTATCTGATGCGTTCGAAAGGACGAGTTACAATACGCGTATTCAGTTGGACAAAAGCAGTGTCACTTGACTAGGAAGATGCTTTGCGCTCTCCTCTAACGGAAATATTCTATGAGACTCTCGAGTACTGTTTTGGAAAAACCTTACTGGAAACGCTAGGACCCACAGTACAGGCATCTATCTACGACCTGTTGAAACGAAGTGGGATCCGAAAAGAGGATATTTCCAACAGGTTCGATGACGTGGTACAGGCGTTGACGAGCACTCTTGGGACTTGCTCGCGGGTCGTGGTGCATCGGACGGTGGTCGAGATGTTCAAAGAGTATTCCCAGAGACTCGACTTCTCATACACTGACTCTCTAAGAGATCGCCTTGCAGTATTGAAGGAGGCTGTAGTCGCAAACCACGTCCTCCCTCGCAGGCTTCGTGACGAATCGGCGTTCGACAGCGTAGAGAAACCCGAGTGGACTGGACCTGATGTCCCGAAAGGCCAAGCGTATAACAGCCTCTATCCCATGAAAAAGGGCGTCAAGACATAGAATCAGTTTTCGATTCCGCGGGACAGGCTAGAAAAATCTCTAGCTTAGTTTGGGCCCCTTTAGGCAGTCCAGCTCTCTTAGGGAAATGGAAATCGCTCAATAACAGGCCTATCACAAGCTGGCAGCTATTGGAACAAGGCGAAGTCTCAAAAAAAAACGGGGGGGTTAAGCGAGTGGCGTTCGGGTGATAATTCCAAAATCTGCCCTAGCAATAGCCGCGGGAGCAGGGGGCAATGGAATCATTGGTTCTCCGACGACAGCCAGTGTTCCAGACGCGGTTGCCAGCCTCATCTGGCTGAATATATGAAGGAAGAGCGAAAAGCCTCCAAACTGGACCCGGTTCTCCATCGTCGTTCGGGTTATTGGACTGAGCACTCCAGTGAGGGGATCTATCGCTGTCCATGAGACGCTTATCGTGACCGTCTTCGGGCTGAACGAGACGAGATCGAATCCTTGCACGGTCGCGCTCAGAGACGCCGATGTTAGTCTCGCGTCAACCTGGAAGTTTGCCATCGTGGAGTTCCCGACAAAACTCAGAGTGGGCATGTGAGTCACTGGGTCTGTCATGAGAACTAGCAGCATGACAAAGATTCCTTGCTGAACCGAGCCCTGCGTGGTCATGATGCGTCCGTCAGATGGAAGCAGAACTACTAGAAGTGGCGGCGGGAACGGGCCGGGTCCGGGAGGCGGGGACCCAGGCAATTGGAACGGCGCACCCCAGGCCGCAGGAGAGATCAACCCGTTGAATTGAGTTATCTGCGAGGATGACGCAGCACTCATAGGAGAGGTGAAGATCATCATCCCGATTAGAAGAGCAGCTAACAAATCCTGAATTTTCCCTATGCTGGGCACCCTTCGCACAAAATAAAAGAGTTGCTACGATGGGGGTAGACAGGTCTATCCAGAGATATGGTAGTCAAGAAAAATATATCGGCCGAGGCTTTAGCGCGAATCCGACCTCATCGAAGTCAAGGGTAGGACAATCGCGGGGACGGAGGGCAGGAATAGTCTCCACATGTTCGAGGCAATCGCATCGCTCCGTTGGACAACCCACGTTCAATTCATACCTTTTCTCCTGCTAACTATTCTTTTCAAGACTAGCATGCTTTTCTCAACCCCCGAAGGTGGTCGATTTTCTCGCGCCCCGCCCTTCAGGAAATATAGCCCCGCACCGACTAAGTCTTTGCAGGGTTCGAGGAGACCTCTTCGTATCTCTTCCTGACAAAGGGCATAACGGGTCTTACATCATTAGGTCCCTTCAGCGGCGTCACCCAGAGCCTGCCCGTTTGTCCCGCCATCTCGAACGGTTTACCACCAAACTTTTCCTTGAGACTCGTCTGGTCTTTTTCCGAGAGCTTCATGAGAACAATCCCGTCTGTTACGAGAAAGCCTATGAACTTTCTATTGCAAAAATAGCATAGGCATCCCATCATCGGTCTGGAGTTAACTCCTTTCCATTTCAGAACTTCCGCTTCGAATGCCTTCTGAATCTCGATCATCTTCTCCTCGTCGTAATATTTCAAACAGTCACCAGAGGGAGAAACAAGAGAGCGACCCAACCGGTCGGGAATCCTTCTCTGATAACTGTTTTCACCCTACGAGGCATCCGCGCGATACAGCGCCTTTGGAATATGCTAAAATGCAACTGTCGACCATTTCTGCAAAGACTCGTTTGGTAACTGTGGAGCTTAAAATGCTGCCAGGAGAAGCGGCAGCTGCGACGAGGTTTCTCCAATCAAAAATTCACGGCCAGATCAGAGTCAATGGGAACCGGATTGAAATCGAGGACGAGAAGGGTCTGGACGTCAAGCTTATCGTTCGCAAGTTTCTCCATCGTGAAGGACTGACGAGCTATCGAGTAATCAGCCAGTCTGGAACCCTCAAAGTCATCCCGGAGAACGAGCAGGCTCCGGAAAAACAGCCAGCGGATGATAAGATCAAGGGAATCCCGCCATTTCCGCCCCTATCGACGGAGAGACTTCCCTTGATGGACGTCGTCTACCCCAACTATACTTCCGATCGCCCACGCACGTTCAAGAAAGAAAAACGCTAGGACAGCCCACTGGGGCTATTATCGGCCATAGTGCCTCGATTCCCATCCATCGGTTTCCAGAACCCGTTTTCACGATTGTCGCCGGATCAACTGCGATACTTTTTCACTTGTGTTCGCTTGTGTACGTGGCGCATAAGTTCCCTGCCAGAAGGACCGGAGCCTGATCATAGATGAGGAAGCCAACCGTTCTGGCAGTCGTGATCATAGCGAACTCATTGTTTTTGTTCTCTCCGATCGTTAGAGTCCAGGCCACGACGACGCCTCTTGGTCTCCCGATGGTCGGGTCTGACTGGAAGGTCGAGAACCTAGTGTCTCAGGGAAACGGGAACTTCAAGATTTCCGCCAGTGCTGCGGATACGATACCAACTGGTGGAGTGTTCTTTCCGTTTCCCAACGCGGGCCCCTCAGCATCTCACCCAACCTATACCAGCGAGTTCACGATCGGTTTTCCCCTCTCGCTCAGCGCAAGCAATACAATAACAGCGACAATCAAGATTCCGACTGAGTGCGCAGGAATTTCTCCTTGTCTAACCACCATGTTTGTTGGCAATCCAGATGGCAGTGCGTGTGGGACAGTGAACTCGGTGAGACTCTTCTTCCAGAGCACAAACACCAACAGTTTCGAGACCCATTATTGGTGGTCAAACCCGACCTCGTACACGATTACTACGGGGGGTACGATAACTTCTGTAACGCTGACTGCTCCGCTGAACGGAGCCGGCTGGTCTGACTTTTACGGACACTTCGGGGACGTTGCCCCATACTCAACGGGTTTTGCTGCAGCGATTCAGAACATCAAGACCATCGGTCTGTCATTTGGCAGCGGCTGCTTCTTCGCCAACGGTGTTGGCGTCGACAGCGCGACCGGGGTCGCAACGTTTCAGCTGCTCGAATACAAGATAACGTAGCTCTGCCCTCCCGCGGCTTCGTGAATGCACAGCATCCCATGGCACCTTCCTTTACAGTAAACCCTCACCCCAACGAAATCGCCCATTATCAGCCCTGATCTCGAAAATGGGAGGGGGTCCCTAGATTTCCCTCTAATCATTCGGGATGCACCCGATGAAATCCCATTATCCGCCCAGGCATCCAAGCCCAATCTGAACCCTGAATCCCGAGACTCGCCCACAATCCATGCCAGACAACAATGACCTCAAGGGGAGGGGGGTCTTAGCGACCCGACCTCGCGACGCGAGAGCGGTCGAGCGAATTTTCATTCAATTCCGACATCGTTCTATTTTACGCCCTGATCTCAAATTCAAGCCTTCGATTCATAGAACCCGGTTTCCCACGCTCATCCCTAGGGGAATACACGGGGATCAAAAAGGGCGAGACAAGCCAAAAACAAGCTCGTCCGCAACAAAGAAGCCCAGAATCCAACCCAGACAGAAACGAAGTCAGAGAAAAAATTGGATCCTTCGGGCACCTCGTGCAGCATGAGCAGTCTCCGCGGACACTCGTGAAAGTAAAGCCCAACAGTGCCTTTCAACCCACAGAATCACGCATAATCATTCCAGGATATCGATTCCGACGATTCCCATAACTAAGAATCAGCAATCGAAAACCACTTTTAGAAGTCATCTTCTGGAGATCAACATTTGGAAACGATTCTGAAATCGGGTCTTGCAAAACAAGTTTTTGAAACACTTCTTGAAATCGGTTCTTGAAAACGCTCCTTGAAACGGAGTTCTGAAACTGGTTTTGGAACAACATTTGAAATCGATATCAGTGAATTTTCTGGGCCCCCGGGGGGCCTACTCAAGTCTCACACCGCAGCCGCTAGGCTTTTTCCCAGGCGCAAAACGCGCTCGGCGCCTCAAGGTGCCTGTTAATAGCGACCTCGGCAATCGCCTCGGAATACTTCGCCATCTGCCCGACATCCCAGACGATAGACCGCAAGCCCACGGCCAAGTTCACCAGCTTAACACTACGCATGATGTCAGCTGTCAGCGATCTCTCCAGCTGCTCGCAGCTCGCAACCCGCTCGATACAATCGTTCGACTTTTTCAGATCGCCCTTCATCAACGCGTTGAACGAGTCCTCGATCAACAACCGAACCTTATCGCTAAAGTCGAGAATACCCTTCGAGAGCTTCGGATCCACCCCCTTCACATCCCCCTTCAACCGTAACGCCTCCTGCGCGATGTGCGAGGCAAGATCGCCCATCTGCTCCAGACTCTTCGCGATAACCCTGTTACCGACAACGTGCATCGGCCCATCAATCCCAACCTCCTTCGCCACACGTCGATCCAACACGGCGAGCAACAGCTGTCGTATGATCATCCAGTAGATACGATCCGCCTCCTCCTCCATATGCAACACCTCGTCCGCAAGATTCGGGCGACCCTCCACCACCGCCTTCACCCCCGTCTCCAGCATTGAACTTAGAATAATCTGCAAACGCCGCATCAACCCGTATATTGGAAACTTTGTCGGATCCACAAAGCTCTGCAACGTTACCGATTTCAAGCTCTGCTCCACAATTCCCAGCCCCGTCAACCGCCTACTAACCGCCCTAACCTCCTCCAGGTGACGCTGAGAGAGCTCTTTCTTCGAGATAATCTGGATAGTATCGTGTCCGGTTAGATAGTTCGCAGTTATGATTCTGGTGAGAAGGTTCGGGGCATCACAAATATCCGCGTCAATGACATACCGGAAGTTCTCCCGCTCCCGGGTCAATCCCGGATAGACTGTTATTCCGCCGTCAGATTCTCGTCTGAAGGTGACGATATCGCCCTGTTTTAGCCCGACCTGTTCAACCCAGTCCTTGGGTAATGACACGATAAGGGTCGAGTAGCCGACCTTCTGGACCTTACGAGCCTCCATCATCTGAGACAAGCCTAGGTTCCTCTATACAACATAGAATTGTCAGCTAGAATATAGAGTTGAGTTCCAGCGTAAGGTGTATCTATACTGAGCCAGCCGATTCGAGACCGACCGCCAGAGAACTCGTTTACATGTATTTTTTCAGAACAGCCTCGATCTTCGCCTTCGGAACAGCGCCCACAATCTGGTCGACAAGCTTCCCCTGCTTGACAACGAGCATTGTTGGAATCGCCATTATCCCGAATCGGCCTGACACCGCGGGATTCTCGTCGGTATTCAGCTTCCCAAACACGACCTTTCCCGAATACTCCTTCGCCAACGCGTCAACGATCGGACCGACAATTCGACAGGGACCACACCAAGGCGCCCAACAATCGATGACTGTCAAAGAGTATTTCTGGACGAACTGATCAAAAGTTGAATCCTCTACCTTAACAGGTACAGCCGGATAATCTGCCATTCCTGACATCTTCAAAGCTCTACCGGATTCAGGCGGGATATATACTTCTCACTAGAATTTTCCGGCCAGCTCCACCTGACGCTTGCCTCTCATCAGCCTAGAGACACGCAGCACTCCACCTATCTCTAGATTCATTAGATTCCGGTTCAGTTCCCGAAAGCTCACCTCTCCAAAACTCGCCTTCAACTCCTTGTGCAGATCCACATCCGTCAACGGCCCCTTCTTCTCAACAATCTCCACGATCGCGAGGGACATCGGCCTCGGACTCCAGATATTGTTCAAGCGTTCATTTCGCCAGGCCGCCCCGTCCCATTACCAATCTAGGTAATCGGGACTGGAGCTCTTTCCTTCTTGAAACGCTTCCCGAAACCCTGATACCAGTTCTCCATATCAGGAGTAACCGAAGGCTTGATCCTCTCCAGCGCATCCCTGAAATCTTCCCGCGTGACATTCTTTGATTCAATATCGCGACGAAGAGACACAAGACCAGCCTCGCGAACAACCGCCTCAAGATCAGCGCCAGAATAGCCTCCCGTCTGGGACGCCACATGGTCAAGATCGACATCTTGAGACAAAGGCATATTTGTACAGTGGATTTTCAGAATCTGCATCCTTGTCGCATGATCAGGCGCCGGCACGAAGATCAACCTATCAAATCTGCCGGGGCGCAGAATTGCCGGATCAATAATATCAGGCCTATTAGTCGCGCCGATCACAACCACGTTTTCCAACGATTCTATTCCGTCAAGCTCGGTGAGCAGCTGGCTTATCACTCGCTCCGAGACTCCACTATCCCCAAAACCCGTTCCACGTCTCGGAACTACAGAGTCCAGCTCATCGAAGAAGATGATGCTCGGAGCAGCTGTCCTCCCTTTCCGGAAGACCTCCCGTATCGCCTTCTCCGATTCCCCAACCCACTTGCTGAAGAGTTCAGGGCCTTTGATAGAGATGAAGTTCGCTTCACTCTCAGTAGCCACCGATCGGGCAAGCATGGTCTTCCCACAACCAGGGGGTCCGAAGAGCAAAATCCCCTTAGGAGCGCGAATCCCAACCCTCTTGAATACTTCAGGCTTCTTCAGGGGCCACTCGACGGCCTCCTGCAACTGCTGCTTCACCTCGGTCAGCCCACCGACATCACTCCAGTGAACTGTCGGGACCTCTATGTAGACCTCCCGCATAGCCGTCGGAGTGATTTCTCGGTAAGCGTTCATGAAATCTTCCAAGTTGACCTCCATCTTCTCCAGAATGCCACTGGGTACGCGTTCTTCTTCGAGGTTTATCTCCGGAAGATAGCGTCGAAGCGCCTTCATTGCAGCCTCGCGGCAGAGAGCGGAAATGTCAGCTCCAGTGTAGCCATGACAAATGTCCGACAAACGCGGGAGGCCCACGTCAGACGCGAGGGGCATCGTCCGGGTGTGAATCTGGAGAACCTCGTACCGCCCCATCTTGTCCGGGACACCGATCTCGATCTCCCGGTCAAACCGGCCTGGCCGCCTGAGAGCCGGATCAATAGCGTTGGGCCTGTTGGTTGCTCCAATGACAATAATGTTTCCGCGGGCACCCATTCCGTCCATCAGGGAAAGGAGTTGGGCGACGACCCGTCGTTCTACCTCTCCAGTTACTTCCTCTCTCTTAGGAGCGATAGCATCCATTTCGTCGATGAATATTATACTGGGAGCTGTCTCCTGGGCTTTCTGGAATATCTCTCGCAGCCGAGCTTCTGACTCACCGTAGAACTTTGACATGATCTCGGGTCCGGATATGACGTAGAAGTTCGCGTCCGACTCATTGGCCACAGCCTTTGCGAGTAGGGTCTTGCCACAGCCTGGCGGTCCGTATAGAAAGACGCCTTTTGGCGGTTCGATTCCGAGTCTCTGGAAGAGTTCGGGATGCCGCAATGGGAGCTCGACCATTTCTCGGATTCTTTGGATCTCACTGTGAAGCCCACCAATATCTTCGTACGTGACAATTGGTATCCCTTTCTTCTCCGGTGTCGGCTCGCTCATCACCTGAACTACGGTCGACTCGGTGATCTTTACGGGGCCATGGGGCCGTGTTCTCGTAGCTATTAGGGGAACTGCACTGCCGAAGATGCTGAGAAGGGTCATGTCACCCTCTACGAAAGGCATGTCCATGAATCGTCTTTTCACAAAGCCTACGAACTCCTCGTCAACGCTCAATCGAACATCAGTTGGGGCGAAGACGATGGTCTGTGAGTCCTTCACTTCGGCCTTTTTGATTGTGACATATTCGTTTAATGCGACTCCAGCATTTCTCCGGAGTAATCCATCCATCCGGACGATTTCTTGACCCTGGTCTTCCGCATATGCCGGCCAAGCTATCGCAACAGTAGTACGTTTCCCATGAACATCGATGAAGTCACCGGCGGTTATTGCGAGCTTCTGCATGGTTTCGTTGTCGATTCTTACTTTTCCGTGCCCGACGTCTCGTTGCTTAGCGTCAGCTACCCTTAGCTGTGCTTCCTTAGGTACCATTGTCATTTAGACTCCCAAGCTTCGATAGGCGCGGTCGGTTGAGGAGAAGACGAGCGTTCAGTAGCGCACTGGCCGCTCCTAACCTTGACCTTCAAAATCTTACTCCTCCTCAAAAGACTTATCATCACTATTAACGGAATCCCCATTCCTGAGCAATTTCTTGATTGCGATTGATAGCAATAGGAAGCTACCTACGCCAATGGGCGAAACGCTGTAGCCATTTTTGTCCTTGACAACGAGCTCCCGTTTTGGAGCCCTATTTACGAGGTCAGACACGTATTTCGGGTTCACAGCCACCTTCAGGAGATCTGTAAAGGTTGCGGAGTTCTCGCAGTCCCGAATCATGTGGTTGACCATTTGGAGTCGTTTCTTGTTAGAGAAGAAGTCGCAGATCTCGCTCAGCGAGTCCAGGTCCGCCTCCGAGTCTTTGAGTTCCTTCATAACGATCTCGCGGACCTCTGGCTGCCATTCCTTTCCCGATAGAGGCAAGTCCAGCAGGACCTTGCCTCCCTCGTGAAGCGTGAATCTGATGCTCATAACGACCCAAAAAATGGACTGGTTGCTATTTAAAATTAATGTTACTTAATTACCACTTGTTAAGTTAAGCGATTCTGCGGGAGACGAGGACTTCTACCTCGCTTATTCCGTCTATCGACTTTAGCCGTCGTTCGACTTCGTCCATGGTCCCTGAGGCTTCTTCTGGGATTAGAATGTGGGCGATAAGAGCGATGAGCCCGAAGGCGACTGGTTCTTCATCGAATTTGTAGATGGTGGCTTTGCCTTCTAGAGACTTCTTGATCATCTCCTCGAGCCCGTTCATGTCTGCGACTATGTCTGAGGGGAATATCTTGAGAGAAACCATTACCCTTGCCAATCTGACTGCCTTCTAGGGTCCTGAGAAGCCGCATTTCTGGCATTTGTAGGGGCGGCCGAAGCCGCGGCATTTTTCGCAGCGCCAGATGGTTGTATCGCCGCATTGTGGGCAGGGGAACTTTACCGCGCCCTCGCGGGGCAGTATCATGCGTCCGCACCA
>VBBT01000062.1 GCA_005881695.1 Candidatus Bathyarchaeota archaeon
AGGTTATCAGAACTCCTGCGGTGAAGGCGGTAAACAGTGACTCTGGGGAGACGGTGAAGCTGCTGAGAACCAATGACTCGTTCAAACCCGTGATGAATGAACTGAAAATGTTCCCGATCGCGTATAGAATGCCGTATGCGACGCCGATTCCTACTAGTACGCCGACGATTGAGGCGCCGGCGGAGTAGAGACTTCCTTCAAACAGGAACAGTTTGGTCAGCTGACCCCTCCTCATCCCCACTGCCCGGGCCATTCCCATCTCCGACTTCCGCTCTTCAGCTAACATGATGAAAATGTTGAGAATCAGAACGATGCCGGCCAGGATTGCGAAGGAGCTTAGAATGAGAAAGAACATGGAAAGCTGCTTCGCGCCGCTGCTGGCGTTGTCGACTGAGATCTTCTTCTCGGTAAATGCGCATGGGATCGCAGGAGGCGTCACGGCCATCAAAGGGTCTGTCTTGCAACCAGTTGATGTCGAAGTACTTGTCGATGGGGTGGTCGAGTATAGGTTGTTCAGGGTCTGATTTGCCGCCTGAGCCACGGCTTGGCTGTATTGAATGGACCCCCTTAGCCCTCCAATGTTCGTAATTGCGATGTAGTTGGCCGAGTTGAGATGGCCAGTAAACTGTTGAGCTATGCTAAGCGTGACGAACACGTCGTCTCCTTGTGTGAACGAGCCCCTCTCGTCAGACGCGGCTATTCCTACGACTGTGAAATTGAGATGTTGAGTTGTGAGGCGTTGCGCTGAGTAGACGGTAAGCGTGTCTCCTATGGTAGCGTTTAGGTCTCGGGCTGCCTTGTCGTTCAGCACAGCCTGGGTGTCGCTGAAAGTGGACGGGATTACTGATCCGGATGCGGAATGAAAGTCCCCCAGAACATGGGACGCGTTAGAGAAGGTCCCGATGAGCGCTGATCCTGCCTGGACTATTCCCTTGTTAGTATCGTAGAGGCTGACTGTCTCGATTATTTCCGGGGTGACCCCTACTACTTCGGGTCCTGCGGAGGGATTGTTGGAAAGACCTGTCGAGAGGCTCTGGTAGACATTGTAGCCGAAGTACTGGTAGGCGGACCCTTGAAACCCGATCGTGGTACTGTTTCTCGCATAGACAACTTCATCGGCGTGGCCGTAGCCGAAGTAGGCACCACGGGTGAAAAGCTCCGTGAGAGTGTCTCCGGTTACCAGGGACCCGGAGATCATCGCCGTTCCGATCATTAATCCTGCGATGACCAGCGCCATGTTGGTCTTCCGCCGGGTAAAATTGCGTAGCGCCATTCTGAAAGTAAGCCGATCCCGAAGCATCGTACCTAGCGAAATTAACAACAGCACAACTATGACGTAGACTTCAAAGCCAATGATCGAGCCGCCAACAATACTACTAAGACCGCCGAACCAAAGGAGCAAAGCAGTGAGACCAATGATAAATGAAGAGAAAGAGAGCACTTTCCTCGAGTATCGTCCTGCTCTGCTTGTAGGCTTGGCCCGGGAAAACAGATAGGATAAGTAACCGGCGCCAAGACCCAAGACCAATAGTCCCGTGGACTGGACTATAAGCCAGGTTTGGTTTTCGGAGACAAACTGGCGCAAGAAGAAGTTGTTTTGATAGTTCAGATAGAGCGCGAATAGCTCCCCGAGAGCGACTACAAGGAGGAAGACAACTAGACCTAGGAGAAGTGATCTTGGGTGCGACCTAGATTCCGCCGTCGGCCAACCGCCCCTCTCTTCAGGACTTCGTTCCAGTTGCGGTCTCTTTCTCTATCTGCCCACTCCTCATCGAGACTATTCTATCAGTCTCCTGCGCAATAAGCGAATCATGGGTAACTATGACGAAGGTCAGTCCATAATCGTGGTTCAAGCTTCTCAACAACTTGACAACCTCCGCAGAATTCTCGGAGTCCAGATTCCCAGTCGGCTCGTCGCCCCATACTATCGCGGGCTTGTTTACCAGAGCACGGGCAATGGTGACGCGTTGCTGTTGGCCACCGCTAAGCTCCATGGGCTTGTGAAGTCGCCATTCCTCCAGCCCAACCATCTTCAGAGCACTCAAGGATTCTCTGTGGGCTTCGGCCTCAGTAACACCAGCAAGGAGCAGCGGAAGCTCGACGTTCTCCTGTGCGCTTAGCACGGGGAGAAGATTGTAGGCTTGAAAAATGAAGCCCATCCTTCGAGCCCTGAATCCCGCCTTTTGATCATCGGACATGGTCGCCAGGTCAACGCCCTCGATAGCTACCTTGCCCTTGGTGATGTCGTCAAGCCCAGAGAGACAGTTGAGAAGGGTAGTCTTGCCACAGCCCGAAGGGCCCATTACAGCCACCATCTCACCCTTTCGGACCTTGAGGTCGAGACCCCTAAGAGCTTCAACCTTCAACGTACCTGTCTGGTAGACCTTCCAGACAGATTCGGCCTCAACCATCGATGGACCGTCGGGAAGAGCCAATCACTTCAACTCGTGCGATTTTTCCTCCGCCGGAATTGAGATTGAGCTTTAAGGACATTGCGACATCGAGGAAGACAGACTTGGTCTCACGCGCCAGCTGCACGCTGCAAGGCGAAGGAATCTTGGAGAGTTAGTTGTGAGAGCCTCCTCTGAAATGGATGTCTATATGGCTTGGTCGAATAAAGAACGGAATAAGGAGGAGGTAGAGTACTAGACTTATCCGAGTATCCAGAAATGAGAAAGCGATTCCGAGCAGGGAAACTGCCGGCCCGATAATAGTTCGCCTTTTGGCTAGACTCACAATGTGAGGGTCTAGATCTTTCTCTACCAGACGATGCTGGCTGGTTGCGTACCACCATATACCATAAAGTGCCAGCCCTGTGGCTGCCAGATTTGCACCATAGACTCGGACCGCCGTAGGTGAGAAAGGGTAGAGCCCGAGCAACGATGTGGAAAACGGTACGAAACCGATGGTTAAGAGGAAGAGAATATTGACCCACAAGAATACCCTGTCAGTCTGTTTGATATAGTGAAACTGGTTGTGGTGGCCAATCCAGTACACCCCCAATACGACAAAGCTGAAAGCGTAGGCGAGATAATTCGGCCAGAGTCCTAGAATCCTGCTCGCAAGGTCCGGCTCAGAAAGGTTTGGGTCAGGACCTCTGAGTCCTAAGACTAGGACGGTCATCACGGTGGCGAATATTCCGTCTGTTAGTGCTTCAATACGGGCTTTTGTCAATCCCGCTTGTATTATCCCGGAAAAGCCCAATTTCTTTGAGAGGGTGCTACTGCGAAGTATGCTTAGCTCTTTCCTAAGCCAACTATCGACGAAAACCTCTTCTTCTCCAATCCGCAGGACCCTCGTAGAAAGTGCTGATACTGCTCGCTATTGGTGACATCGCACCCAATTTCCACCTACCAACCAGCGATGGTAGTTACATTGCTCTGCAGGATTTTCTTGGAAAGAAGAACGTGGTGGTTTATTTCTATCCGAAAGACTTCACTCGTGGCTGTACAGCCGAAGCCTGCAGCTTCCGGGACTCATACGAAGCGTTCAAGGATCTGGGTGCAGAAGTGATTGGAATAAGCTCCGACAGCCGAAACTCTCATCGAGACTTCGCTCAACAGCATCACTTGCCTTTCGTTTTGCTTAGTGACGTGGACGGTTCGGTGAGGAAAGCCTACGGGGTCAAGAAGACACTGGGCCTTTTTGCCGGCCGAGTGAGTTTTGTAATTGACAAGAAAGGAGTTATCAGACATGTCTTCTCATCCCAGACTCGCGCAACCGCACACGTCGAAGAGGCTTTGAGCATCCTAAAGTCCCTGAGCTAGGTTATCGCTAACTTTCGGGGCACTCAAATAAAGATTCCGCGTTCTGATGAAGATTCTAAAGAGTTTTTCAGATCGATTTTGCCTGAGGATCCCCGTATCACGATTCGGCCGATGTTCGGAAACATATCCGCCTTCGTTAACGGAAACATGTTCGCTGGGCTATTTGGAAACGACCTATTCGTACGATTGTCCGATGAGAGTCGTAAGGAGCTCTTAGAGGAGAAGGGCGCTTCACTGCTGGAACCAATGAAGGGAAAACCCCATGAAGGAATACGTCTTGATCCCGAAAGCCTGGCGAAACCAACATGAGACTGTCCGGTTGTGGGTCGTGAGGTCGCCAGACTGGACCAGTAGGCTGCCTCCGAAGAAGACGAAAAAATAGCCTCATCGTCTTTCCAACACGGAAAATATTAGGTTACTATCTGGGCGGTAGCATGAGGTGTCAAGCGTCCATTCATCGCAAGAATCTCATTATCGTCGAAAGACAGTGTTAATCGAAGATTCACGGTTGCACCTGGGGAACTCTGGAACCCACCCCCAGTTACAGAGACTTTGAGGAAACCGCTGGGCATGGTGTATGTCACATTTCCAATATTAGAAAAAGTGACCACCGCAGCGGACACTGGAAAGCGGAGCTCGTCGTAGGTTCCTGTAGCGAGTCTCGCGCTACCTAGAGTCTCCGGGACGGTCAGAACCGAAATCATGTCTACCGTTTTCTGAGATCCGACTATAGTGTACCAGCTACTATTGCTAGGGTTTCCAAGGCCTCCTTGATGGATCTCCATCCTTGCGAAGGTAAGATAGATGTGTAGGATGCTTGGGTCATATTGCCGACCGCTCCCGGGCTGTGCCTGAGGCGGGTCGGAGATACTCAAAACGACCGTTCCCTGAACATACCTTGTATAGAAGAAATAGCCAGAAATTGCACCGATGATGAGTATCACCAGAATAACAGCCGCCGTACCCTTAGCCATCGCTTTTTCCAGATCGGGCCAGCACTTGGTCCCACTAGGAGAGTTCCCCAGTCAGGGCTTATCTCTAGCATAACCGGAAATTACTCGATGTGGTTACAGGCGAAAACTAGAGCCGAACGCAATCCTCAAGCCTTTGACTCTGATCCTGAGTTCCCTCTAGAGGGACCGACGGCGTTATGTGCGACTATTGGCGGCGTGCTATCGAAGACGTCCCTCATCACCATTCGAGCTGCGTGCATTAGGATTCTTCCTTTCCAAGCACAATTTGGCCCGAGTAGAGGCCACGTTTAAGAGACGCCCCCAAATCCCAAACATTACTGAAATCTCATGGAAGCATCAACAGTCACAACCCGACCTCAAACAAAACTGCACAGTCT
>VBBT01000008.1 GCA_005881695.1 Candidatus Bathyarchaeota archaeon
ATGATATTCTCCTTGGTCCCTGAATGTACCGCTCCAACAGAGATTACGACGGGCTGCATGGGATCGATCATTCTGCCGGACACACCTTGCAGAGCGATAATCACTTGAGCGGCCACGTAGACTGGATCTATCGTTTCATGTGGCGCGGCTCCATGACCCCCCTTTCCGATTATTCGGACCTCGAACGTGTCAGGTGATGCAGCGAAGGGACCCGCTCTGAAGCCTAGGATGCCGGAGTTTTGGTCTCCGGCAATGTGGAGTCCGAATACAAAGTCGACCTTGGGATCCTTCATGACTCCGTCTTCGATCATAGGTTTTGCTCCACCTCTTCCGCCATGTTCCTCGGCGGGTTGGAAGAGGAATTTCACGGTGCCCTTGAGCTCATCTTTATGATTGGCGAGAAGTTTGGCTGCTCCGAGGAGCATGGCCACGTGTGTATCATGTCCACAGGCATGCATTACTCCTTTGACTCTGGACTTGAACTCGACATCAGCCATCTCATCCAGTGGAAGAGCATCCATATCCGCCCTGAGAGCGACAACCCTACCCTGTATTGGACCATTAAGAATCCCTAGAACTCCTGTCCCACCCACTCCTCGCTTGACCTGTATTCCGAGAGCTTCTAGTCTCTCGGCGACCAGCTTGGACGTGACTTCTTCGTGGTAGGCCAGTTCTGGCTTCTGATGAATCTCTCGTCGGATTTTGATTATCTCGGGTTCGATCGCCGCTGCTTCTTTTAGGAAGTCCATCATTTTTCCATCAATAATCAGAGAGAGCGACTATCGTTGTTATCGTTTGCCAGAGAATTGAGCCTTGCGGCGAGTACCAAGCTTTCCGTTGCCTTAGAGACGAATGGTAGGGGGGTTCCACGGGTTCATTGTGGAACTGCCTGGTGCGTTCGTTAGGGGTTCCAAAGAGGAAGAAACCCTTTCCAAGGCGCCGCATGAGGCCATGTCCTACTTAGCATGGCTTGGTATAGAACTAGAACAACTCCCGACAGCCCGCAAGGTCCAGACTCATCTGTGCAAGCTAATGGTTGAAGATGCAGATTGCGAAATCCTCATAGATGTTGATCGAGCCCCAATGGGGGACAGAGAATTTCAACTTCTAGTCGAACTAGCGAAACATTCTGGGCTCAGCATCACAAAGTTGTATGATTCGGTGAAGCTCAAGAACTGGACCGATGAGGCCCGTATCAGGAAAACGTTCTACGGCCAGAACAAGAAGACGATCAAAGAGATTTTCGATCATGTGAAGAGAACACAGTATTATTACATGTCAAGGATCCCAGTTGCCTTCTCAGAAGACGAGGCATTATCTTTCATGGAAATCCGCGAATCTAGCCTTGACAGTCTTGCACGTCTCTTCAGGAAACAAGCCAATTCTAAAGTCTACAATGTGGAAAACGAAGAGTGGACCTTGAAGAAAATCCTAAGACGGTTCGTTTGGCATGACCGGATTCACGGGAAGGCCATCACAAGAATATTGGAAAAACAGCAACATATAGGACTCATTGACAGATACGAGGATCCGTTCCGGTTCAAGATACATCATGCTTCGTGACATTTTTTTCAATGAATGGTGTGATCTGTTCTCCCCATGGACTCAATACTACTAAGAGAAAAGCTAGACTTGATGGCGTAAGATGACCGGCTGGGAGTACGAAGACAGAGAATACTGGGAAAGAGTCTACGCCCTTCCAGAGAATTACATGGTAGAGTCTGCGGTGACCGAGGGCAATGATGGAGAAGACGAGTTCGATGCCCGGATGCTGGAGGCATGTGTCGGCAGAGTAGTTCTTGATGTCGGATGCGGAGACGGCCTCTTCACCATAAAAATGGCTGAGCGAGCCAAGGAGGTTATCGGAGTGGACTTCTCAAGGATCGCAATCTCCGAAGCGAGAAAGAATCTCGCAAACAGCGGCAGGAAGAACCTGAGGTTTGAAATCGCGAACGCTGAGAGCTTGAATTTTCAGAAAGAGACTTCCGACCTAGTTACTTGCAGACGCGGACCCGTAACAGACACCAAAGATTCCCTACGTGAAGCTCACAGAGTCTTGAAGAAGAGCGGAACTCTAATGGAGATTACAATCGGCGAGCATGACAAAGAGAATCTGGCCCAGGTCTTCGGCAGAGGCCAGATGCTTGTCTCAGAAAGAGTAAGCACTCTGAAGGAAAGATTACTGAGAGAGGCTGGCTTCAAGAAACTTGAAGTCAAAGAGTACATTGCTACCGAGATCTTTCCAACCATTAGAGATCTGACTATTAGGCTGAAGAACTCGCCCATAATCCCCGACTTCAACGTAGAAAAAGACAGAGAATACTTGGAAAAAATCGAAAAGGCCTACAAATCGAAAAAGGGAATAGAAACGCCAACCCATCGAGTAACAATTATCGCACGCGTGTAGTACTTGCCCGGACAGTACACGCCCTTCCTTTTCGATGTTCCTCTTGTTCCATTTTCCTGTGACGAAGCAGGGGAGGATCCAGTCCTTTTATGATAATTCAACCACCAGAACGCTCGTGTAGCGGTTGACAAGATGATTAGTGGACTGAAAGAGTGGTTGTTGCAATTGCCGGATGTTGTTGAGGCACCACATAGTTTCGGCGGAACCGAGTATCAGGTTAACGGTCGCCAGTTCATGCACAACCATGGTCCAAGATATTTGGATATACATTTGTCGCGGGAAGACCAGGAACGGGTACTCCGTGAGGGCAAGGCTGAGCGGCACCGGTTCACACCAGCACGGGCGGGATGGGTTACCTTCCACATACGATCCGACGTGGATGTTGAAAAGGCGAAGGAATTGATCACACTGGCCTACAATGATGCCCGGAAGATAACTGCGTTTCGAAAACAACGCCTTTCTTCATAAAAGTCCGCTCGAAATTAATCCGTCAAAGCTATGGCGATAGTACCTTTTATATACGTCCTACGAAAATAGTTGCTTTCTAGTCGAGGAGCACTAGTTTGTCTCTATCGTTTTGGGGTATGAGAGAAAGAGTTGGAGGAAAGATCCGTCGTCCTTCGAGTCTGAGCTTTGCCCGCGCCGCCGGAATCCTGTTGATTTTGACGCTTACGATGAGCCCCTCCCTTGGTCAGGTCTCCGGCACAAAGCCTCCGCCTTCACCTCCACCATCAACTTCAACGACCTGGGCCAAGGCATACAATATCCCATACGATTACGCTGCGGCCTACAGCGTTTCGCAACTGTCCAGTGGTGGTTATATCGTGGGAGCCTCGTGTACCGCAGCTGCGGTAACCACTCCCAACTGCAACACACTCTCAGAGCCAACTGCAATGGTCATGAGGATCGACTCAAGCGGAAATATTCAATCGCAGACTCAGTACAACTACCTGAATTATCCCTACTCTACGGCATTGGATCTCATCCGACCGACCTCGGACGGAGGCGCCATCTTCGCGGGCAACGCTCAATTCGGCTGTCCCGCAACCGGACAGACCAGCTGTGCCGCGATCGTCAAAGTAGACTCGAACGGGAAAGTGCAATGGGCAAACGACCTGCAATTCTCGACCAGCTCCACCTATGGCCCCCTCACATGGCCTCTCGACCTTCAACAAACCACAGACGGAGGATACGTCATCGCAGGCTATACTTTCGCTCCAGTCTCGAGCTACAATCCGTTCGTCGCGAAACTAAGCTCAGCAGGGCAGATACAATGGCAACACGTCTTCGTGGACCCGAACAGCCAGTACTCCGCAGCTTACGCGGTCCGGCAGACTCCGGACGGAGGATATGTGATCGCCGGAGAGATATACTACAATCAGATACTCGTCTTCAAACTCGACTCGACAGGTACGCTGCTATGGCAGCATGTCTACGCCATCGGAACGGACAGTTACGCTGAGACCTTGGCATTGACATCTGACGGTGGCTTCATCCTCGGTGGGCTAGTATCCACAAGCACTGCAACATCGTACAGCAGCAGTGTCCTACTTCTAAAGCTCGACTCGACTGGCAACCCGCAATTTGCCAAGACCTATACTCCATCCGGCAGCATCAGCGACCTAGCAATCACGGGCGCACAACAAACCACTGATGGAGGATACGCGTTCGCGGGATACTACTTCCAAAACACAATCTACAACGAGCGAGCATGGCTGGTCAAGACGGACTCCACCGGTAAAGTGCAATGGGACAAGATCTATGGTGCGGACGTTCAGTATTCTGACAGAAAATTCCTGTCCTTCCAGCAGACGAGCGACGGCGGATTCATAGCCGCAGGCTTCACCAACCAGTACAACAACGGGTACACCTCGATGTGGCTTGTAAAGACCGACTCCAACGGGAACATCCCGAACTGTGGTGATGTTAAAACGGCATCAGACACGAGCAGCACGGCCACGGTAAAAGTCTCGAACTCAGATATTGGAGCAGTCAACGATGGCTTCTCCTACTTAGCCGACAAACTCGCGACCTTCGCAGGACCCTTCACAGCAACAAAGGAATGCTAGCCAACATTACCTTCCTGACTTTCGACACAATGTCTCCCGCCCATCAGCGCGGTTGAGATTCCCGGGAGTGTGGCTCTATTCCATTGAGCTTTTGCATCGTCAGTGCGACCGAGCTGAAATCCATCTCGCCCTGGCCTTGGTTCACGCAGGTCATGAAAAGCTGTTTCACCAGGCTTCCGGCAGGAAGAGCCACTCTCCGTCGCGTTGCCTGGTTCTCGGCTAACGTCAGATCCTTCAACAACATGTTCACAGTGAAACGCGGAGCATAGTCTCCCTTTGCGATCAAGGGTCCTTTAACCTCCGAGAAATAGTTCTTCTGAACTGTCTTGTTGAAAGCATCAACGAAGACTCCAGGTTCGAAACCTAGCTTCTGCGAAAGGACGAAGGCCTCGGAGAAGGCCAGTCCGATGGTTCCGAGATGGAGGTTGAGGATGAGCTTCATTTTATGGCCGCTGCCAGGTTTTCCGAGATAGATGACGGTCGAGCCGAGCTGGTTGAGAAGTTCTCGGTTCTTCTCGAACACTCTCTCGTCTCCGCCGACGAGCAATGCCAAATGTCCTTGGGCAGCCATGTCTGGGTTGCCTATGACCGGGGCATCGAGCCTGTCGACCCTTGACTTCTTTGCTTGCTCTGCTTGCCTGATAGAAGCGTCTGGGTCGATGGTGCTCATCTCAACCCAGAGAGCTCCCATCTTCATGGCGTGCAGCGCTCCATCCTTTCCCATGACGATGCTTTCGACCACGTCCTGGTCTGTGAGAGAACTAATGACAACATCGACAGACTTGCCCAGCTCGAAGGGGGAGGGATGCGCTATTGCTCCCTTTGCAACTAACTCACGCAACCTCTCTTTGCTTCTATTGTAGACGTGGACTTCGTGTCCTTTCGAGAGAAGGTTTAGTGCAAACGCGCTTCCCATCTTTCCGAGACCTAAGATCCCCAGCTTTGTCATTTGGACGACGCCCTCCAGTCCACGTACTTCCCCTTTACGCTTTAGAAGCGTTCCTAGGAATGAACATCGTCCGGAGCAATAGTCAGGGCTCTGAATCTACGAGCCATCCCGATCTCTTTACAGAGGAGGTTGTATTTTCCTGCCTACTATGAGTAGGTGAACCCCTACTGCCAAGCTCACAAGGGCTGCTAGGAGGAAGCCTGGAAGATAACCGAGTGAAGACGAGACTACGACCCCTTCGAAGACTGGGCCGATAAAGGCGCCAATGCCGAAGCTTGTCAGGAGGATCCCGAAGATTGTGCTGTAATGGTCCATGCCGTAATATTTTCTGATCAGGAGGGCGAACTCTGGTATGTAGGCTCCGTAGCCGATTCCGAAGAGCACGGAGAAAACTCCTATCGTTACTGCGTCGTTTGCCACAAACAAACCTGCTGCGCTGAACCCTTGGAGGATGAAACCGATAGCGGCCATCGTCTCCTCGTTGAACCGCTGTACGCCTGCCGTTAGCCTTCCTGTCAAGCTGCCAACACCGATCAGCACCAGCGCCAGAGTGCCGGCCTCGGTTCCCAGCCCTCTGGTCTCGAGAAGAGGCACTAGGAATATTGTGACAAGGGTCCTAGAGAACGCGTTGCCTGCGGAATAGTACAAGTAAAGGAAACCGAACCTCTTCATCTTAAGGCGATGAAACGCTTCTCCAAGCGCGAACGTGGAGGCTACCGTACTTTTCCGAGATGTTTGGTAAGCTAGGATTGTGAACGCAAAGATGATCAAGCCGATGATGAGGAATGCGGTTTGGATATTCCATGTCACGATCAGATAGTTTTCTAGAGGTGGGAAGAAGAGGAGACCGATCGCTGTCCCTGCGCTGACAAATCCGGTCACCCTCTTTACTTTGGCTTGGTCGAAGCTGTCGAAAACCATGTAGGAGGTCGGCATCCACATGGAACCAGAGCCGAGTCCACCTACGAAACCGTAGGCGAGGATCAGCAACGGGAAAGAGTTCGCGAGTGACGAGAATACCAGTCCAGCGCTCATCAAGCTTCCACCCAGCAGGATGGTCTTACCCGGCCCGTTTTTGTTCATGAAAAGGCCGAGGAGGAGCGAGGAGAAGGAGAAGAGCACGGCGAAGACGCCGAAGACAATAGACGTCGCTGACGCAGGAAGGTTGTATTCCCTAGACACTGGAGTGAAGAAAATACCATAGGAGAGGAAGACGCCTAAGGAAGAATTGTAGAGGAAGAGTGTGAACGCGTTGTATCCTGAGCCTATGGTGTATCACTCGATCGAAAAGTACGCTTTCCTCAGCTCTTCCGAATCCATCAGTTCTGCGGGAGGGCCTTCGTTTATGACCTTGCCTTCCTGAAGAACGTACGCATAGTCGGCTACTCTAAGTGCTTGGAATGCGTTCTGCTCCACGATGAGCATCGAGAGACCCTCTTTCCTAAGCTCCACCAGCTTCTCGAATATCTCTGCAGTAAGCTTCGGGGCGAGCCCTAGGGAAGGCTCGTCCAGAATAATCATCTTGGGCCTGGTCATCAGTGCTCGTCCGATACTTACCATCTGTTGTTCTCCCCCACTCAGCTTGCCAACGTTGAGCTTGGCCCTTTCCTTGAGCTTTGGAAAGAGTCCGTACACAAAATCTAAGGTCGCCCCGGCTGCATGTCTCGCGCGCCGAGAATACGCGCCCAGCATCAGGTTGGTTTCTGTGGAAAGCTGGGGGAAGAGCCTTCTCCCTTCCGGGCAAGATGCGAGGCCCCCTTCGACTCTTCTGAACGCTGGAAAATCTGTGATATTATTTCCTCCGAAGTAGATCCCGCCGCTCCAGGGCTTCAGAAGACCGTTGACCGTTTTCAGTGTAGTAGTCTTTCCTGCGCCGTTTGGGCCCACGATTACACTGATGGTACCATCTTTGCATTGCATGGACACGTCCCAAACGACCTGGGTCCCCCCGTAGCCAGCGCTCACCTTCTTGAGTTCAAGCAGCAGGATTCTTGCTCCCCAAGTACGCCTGTATCACCTTCTCATCATGCACGATCTCGTCTGGACTACCTGTCGCGATGACGCGTCCCTCCTCGAGCACCATCACTTTCTGCGAGAGGCTGAGTACGGCTCTCATAACATGCTCGACCACGAGCGCTGAGAAGCGCAACTCATCGTGCAACTTCTTGAAGAGCTGGATCGAATCCTTCAATTCTTCCGGGGACAGCCCCGCGAATACCTCGTCGAGTAGCAATATGCTGGCTCCGGTAGCGATCGCCCTCGCAAGCTCAAGCCTCTTCTTCTCCTGAACCGTAAGGCTGTCCGCGGGTGCATCTTTCCTCGATCCCATTCTGACCATTGAGAGGATCCTATCAGCTTCCTCCAGAGCCGGTGTTGGGGAATGGATGTTTCGCCTACCGTAGAGGACTGCAACCGCAACGTTCTCTCTCGCCGTCATGTTGGAGAATGGCTTTGGTATCTGGTGAGTCTTGGCCAGGCCATATCTGACTACCCTGTTCGTCCGGAGATTGTCGATCCTCTTGCTGTCTAGTGTCACGAGTCCCGATGTTGGTTTCTCCACTCCTGCAATTATGTTGAGCAGTGTTGACTTTCCAGAACCATTCGGACCTATCAGGCCTAGAACAGCAGACTCGGGGAGGTCGAGCGAGACGTCTTTCAAAGCCTGCACTCCTCCAAAATTCTTTGATACGTTGCGTGCCTGGAGGAGAGGCATCGTTATTCTAGGACCAGCCTCAGGCGTTCATTTGATCTTCTAAGCAGTCCCACGATTCCGTCTGGGAGGAAGAGAGCCATGATTATTACGAGCAGTCCTATTATGAGCGGCTGTGCCTGTGCGACTGAAGTCAACAGAAAGTACGACGGGATGTAGACTACTACCGCCCCTAAGAGTGGTCCGATCGAGGTTCCCACGCCACCGATGATTATCATGGCGAGCATCAAGAGCGAGAACGTGAAATCGAATGCCGGTCCTGCGGTGACGCCAGAAGTAGACCATGAATAGACTCCTCCGGCAGCACCTCCGAAAAGTCCGCCGAGCATGTAGCCGATTAGTTTCAGCCTTTGAGGGCTGACCCCGACAGAGCTCGCAGCGTCCTCCTCGCTCTTTATCGCCCTTATCCCGAAGCCGATCCTGCTCCTGTTGACGTAATAGGTCAATGCTATCTCGATCAATACTATGGTCCAGATCGTGAAATAGGGAGTGAGCGGTTGAAGCGTTAAATTGAAGATTATCTCGCCGCCAGTACCCAGCTGGGGAAACTGTAGGACTATGTTGTAGGCGGCTAGCACGAGTACGACCGTCGCGATGGCGAAGTAGACGCCTCGGAATCTCAGGATGACAAGCCCTATACCGAGAGCAAAAACCAGGCCGAGCACGGCGCCCGCACCAACGCCTAGCAGGGGATTCGCCCCATAGTAGCTGACTAGGGTTGCGAGTGCGTAGGAGCCGATGGCCATGAAGAGGACGTGGCCAAAGTCAACGTACCCTATCATTCCGGTGATGAAGTTGATCGAGTAGGCGAGGGCTGCATAGATTAGGAGGAAGACAAGTATCGATGAAACTGCTACTCCGAAAAGCAGGGCAGCTGCGGCGAGGAAAGCCATTACAATGAAGAGTCCGTAGAGTGTAAGACCGGGCTTCTGGATATTCATTTCAGAATACCTCCAGGTCGGAAGACAAGGACCGGGATCAGGATAAGGAAAGCGGCGGCGTAGGCGATCTGTGCAGTAGCAAAGGCTTGGACAAGATCAATGAGGACACCCAGTGTAAGCCCACCAACTAGGCTTCCCCACATCTTTCCAGGTCCTCCTAGGACGACGATCACGAAGCTGATGGGGGCGTAGAGTGCACCCATCAGTGGGTTGATGCCGACGGGGACCCAGACTGTGAGTAGGGCCCCGCCGGCCATGGTGACGGCAAAACCCAACGCTGTGGCGAGTGATGCGACCGTGGCCGGATTGGCTCCGACCAGCTCAGTCGCTGTCACGTCTTGGGAGTATGCGCGAATGGTAGAGCCGATGAAAGTTTTCTCAAGGAACAGCCACGTTCCTGCTATGATAAGGATCGAGACAATGGCGACGTAGAGTGCGGCGAGCGGGACGTGGAGATATCCGAACTGTAATGTGCCTGGGTTGTAGTTGACGCCCACAGGGTTCCCGGTGAAGAGAATAATGGCCAGGTTGCTGATGAAAAGGCTCAACCCGAATGTTGCAGCTAGTGTCACCATCTCGCTCTGAAGCGTGATCGTCTGCTTGTTACGCAGCTCGCGGTGGAGGAACGCGTAGTAGAAAGCGTATCCCACGAGTAGCCCGATGACCGCGTTAACTGGGGCGCTCTCAAGCGGGGTAATTCCGGCGAAGAGGTTGAGGAAGTAGGCTCCGTACGCCCCGAGCATAATGAATTCCCCGTGGGCTATGTTGACAACCTTGACGACTCCCCAGATGATGTTTAGCCCATGAGCGACAACTGAGAAGACGCAGCCGAGCATTAAGCCGAAAGCTAGGTCTCTGACGATAAGCTCGACAGCGACCATTGCGACGGTTAGCTACCAGTGTACGGGTACTTGACTGTGCCGGATGTCACGATGGCAGGTGCAACCACCGCTAATTCTCCATTCTGCCATTGGACAAGCACCATGCTGTGTGCGGACTGTTTCCCCGTGGCGTCAACCTGGAACTGTCCGAAGAACGTCATAATGTGCATGCCCGAGATCGCCTGCCTAACCGCTGTCGTATCTAGGCTGTTTGCATTGTGGATCGCGTTCACGAGCACGAGAATAGCTGCGCCGGCCTCTCCCGAATGGTAGGTCGGAGAACCAGCGTTCGCCTGCTTCGAGTAATAGTCGACGAATTGGGACTCGGTCGGACCATACCACGGGATACCTGCTGTTTGAGCCGAGGCCGGGCTGTACGTCACGGTTGTCTCCCACTGCGATGGGCCTGTGACGAGATTTGCTGCGCCGCCGAGTTGTTGCTGGAACTGTGGTTCCGTCACCGCAACCAGCAACGAGATGAATTTTGGGGTCCATCCGACGGACGATAGTTGCTGCACGATCTTTAGGCCATCAGCATAGTGACCCCCGCCGAGTAGGTCGTCCGCTCCGGCCACCTGGGCGGCGGTGAGCTGAGTCGACAGGTCTTGCGTCCCCATGGACGGGTACGAGTAGTTGTAGACCACAGTTAGCCCTTGCTGCACCGCGTACCTGGATGCTGCAACGCTGGCCGTGGTGGAGAATGAGTCATCTGAGTGGAGAAAGGCAAGTTTGTCGCCTAGATGGTTGGCTTTTAGCCAGTTGATCGCATTGTTGAAGTAGGTTGAGGCAGGGCTCAGAACACCGAAGACGTTCTTGTAGCCCTTAGTCCAGATCGAGTCGGACGAGCCGCCGTGTGACAACATGACCAGATTGTTCTGTTCGGCGAGGGGGGCTGCAGTGCCGGTCAATCCACTGCTGTACGGAGCGAGGAGGAATTGTGCATGATCTTGTGTAATGATACTTGTATAGAGGGGAGAAATATTGCTTGATGAACTCGCGTCGTCGTGGTAGTCGAGGACAATGTTGTACGTTTTTCCGTTGACGGTCACGCCTCCGTTGCTGTTGATCCAGCAGGCCGCAGCCTCGATACCAGCGAGCGATTTGGAGCCCTCAACATTGTATGTCCCAGTCAGCGAGATGGTGAAGCCGACCTTTATCGCGTCCCTCCCAGATGGCAGTGTGCACGATATGGGTCTTGGCGCGACGTAATTGATGTAGTAGTAGGTGCCTCCGCCTGAAACGATCACGATCGCGACAATAGCTATGACAATGATCGCAGTTGTCCTCTTTGCCAGTCTGCGAGGCTTCGCTTGCATACTAGAATGGTGTCTAATTCACGTCATTAATGTATTAACTTTGTGGGAGTTTCAATTGTCCACACTTAACTCGCGTGGCCGGCCGATGCCAAGATATCTTGCAGGTCTTAGGATTAGTTCGCGTTAATCGATAAAGTTAGCCTAGAATAGTTTCAGCTAGCTGACCCGTCTAAGATCCTGCTCGCGGCCAGTCTATGTGGTGGAGTAACTGTTGAGAGTGGATACTGTCTGGAGGTTTTCGATCCGTTCGGTGATGCTGGGAAGGCCTGCAAGGCGACGGCCGCCTCTGCCAGTCTTCAATCTGTCAATGTCGTCAAGACCCATGTTGTCGATCGTCCTCAGAACGGCCATCAGCGAATCTTTTCCTATTACAGCTGACGCTTGCGTGTCCGCTTCTAGTCTTGCTTTCTTTAGGTCCGAGCTGTATCTCCTGCCGCCCAGGTATGCCAGTGGTAAGACGAGTACGGGGTAGAGAATGATAAGCCATGACATCTGAAGCACGATTGCAGCGGTAATCGGCACCGCTAGCGCAACTATCAACGGCAGCCCGGTTAGCAAGAATGCCCTGCCCCTCAATGTTCGTCTTATCTTCTTCTCAAACATCAGCGAGGAACCGATCAAAGGTCGCCATTCTTCAACGGTCAGCTTTCCCATCATACGTGCCGGTATGACCATAGAATGGCGAAGAAAGGTACACCAGTCGGAGGGAACAACCCGAGTACTGCGGCCTGCCGGGATCCACTCCATCCACCGAATATCCCTGGTGTCGAGCCCGACAATACCGAGCTGTTGGCCCAGACTACCAGCAGTTTCGAGGAGCTTAGGATCATCTGGACTGGTCGGAAGAGACCTTCGAAACCGGCTCAAACTCAGACAACTAAACTTTCCATCAGCGGAGAATTAAAGATCGAGGGTCCTTCTTTCGGCTTCCCCTCAAACTTGGTACTTTTTCTTCCTCCTTGCTTGACGCACTCGGCGGGCTACAACCGGGGCCATGCTTAGGGCTCCTAGTATGGCCGACCAGTATCCAACAGCTGCGATGACGACGAGGGCTGCGCATGTATTGGTCACACAAGCTACCGTCTCCTGACCTCGAGCAAAGAGATTACCCGCGACTACCCCTGAGCCCCAGAAAACAGCGATGCCAATAACAACGATGATTGCCCGCCCACGGAGGCCTATCTTCGGCATTCGAGACGGTCTTGGTGGACCTGCAAAGCGCAGCTTGCTCAATTCTCCAATCCTTTCGTGAATGCTTGGTCTCCAGAAAGCTAGAAAGCGAGCTATGCTTGTTGACGGTGTTGCCCTCGGATCGAGACTTTGCATCTTCTCGAGGACCTGCGTGACTCGCTCGGTTCCGAAATGATTGACTGCGCTTCTGTCCAGTTCGAACTCCCACCTTCTCATCGACCTTCTGAACCAGAGCAAAAACAGTAGGATGACTGGGCTCCAGGCGGGGAAAACGAGAATCGGGCCCAATGGTCTCCCGACAAAAATGTGGAAGAGGATAAGGAGAGTCACAAACGTGCCAAGGACCACTAGAGCCATTAGTCCCAGCAACCTGCTCATCTTCCCGGAATTGTAGGCCTTAAGTCTCAGCAGGTGCATCTCAATGAGAATCCTCCATTCATCAAGCGACAACCTTCCCTTCAAATATTCTGGAAGCATGAGTTCGGCCAACGGAACACCGAGAGGTCCAAGCCAAATCTCTCGCGAGATTACCGGCATCGTAATCATCCAGCCTACGCCGCCACGAACGAACCTTCCCCAGACAATCTGCCTATACCAGAACCGCGAGTCCAACTGCACAGCAAGCTCTCGGGTCAATTGCAAAAGCGCACCGTCTTCTGGGCTAGAACCAGTCTTGATTCGGTCATACCATCTCAGAGGACGAAGCTTGACCAAGGGTCCATACCACACTTGCTCGCCGTCGTAATACACTTAGTGGAATGATAGCTGAGAGAATATACCGGTCGGAAGATGACGATATCTATCCCTTGTGGGACAAGACCAGTATTACCTCAATGAAAGTCTCCAACTCCGGATTCCATAGGCCAGACACTTGGCAGGCCTCTATTCCTATCGTGAGCCTGATAGTCAAACCACGTGATTGAAAACATCCCGGTGCCCATTTTCTATCTGATATTGTGAGGGTCAGCATCCTCCTATGGTTAGGTTGAACTCGACTATTATCTCAGCTTCTGCTATGCCAAGGAATCGTGGTTTTCGTTTTCAGATTGGAAGGGTGCGACAACTAGCTCGTTAGCCGCAGCGGCAGTTGCCGACTGTGACATTATTTCCTCCGTGAGTAACATGATTGCAAAATAGTTCGCGTCACTTGTATGTCATAGGCTTGGCATTCAGTTTTCTCTCCCATAGAAATCTCGGGGGCACTCGGGGATGGCTCCTCGTCATTATACTCTTCTTAGGAATCTTCTCGACTGTTGAAGCTTACACTGGCGGAGATCTGCCTGTCCAGCTCGGGCTCGTCGCCGCATCGCCCACTCCACCTCTTGTTAGGGGCTGGGGCGGGATATTCGCAGACAGTCAATCCCTACAGGCCAACCTGGACATCATCAAAGCGAGGGGCTACAACGGTTTTCGTTGCATGATTTACAATTCAGACCTGGGCAGAACTCCTTCCATCGCCTCGATAGTTAACGCTGTGAACGTTGCCAAGGCTAACGGATTATGGATTATCCTCGACCATCACGCTTACACTGACAGTTTCGACACAGACCCTCAATGGGACCAGGTTGTAGCAGCTGTCAAGGACTTGTACCCTCAGATTATTTGGCAGCCGCAGAACGAGCCTGCCTACAGCCTGCCCACGCTAACCACGATGTATCAGAACTGGATAAACAAGGTAAGGGCCACGGGAGACACTCACTGGATTGTCGTAAGCATCGACTATCAGGGCTTCGGAGCGCCAGGGGACTCAGGCTTCCTGTCCCAGTTCCCTCAGGTCACAGACCCCCTCAACAAGATATTCTATGATTTCCACGACTACTACTTCTACCAGTACCATCCAGCATGGAGCGTATCCGATGCACAGGCCTACGCGGACAACGTGCCGGTTGCAGTCAACAGCCTCATCTCAGCCTACGGACGCCCGGTGCTGATCACGGAGACTGGAGCGGATGCCTCCGGAGGAGGCAGCTGGCCCCCCGACACGGTCGTCGCGGGAAGCGCAGGATACGCTCCAGAATCGCTAGCGTACGTAAGTAGAGAAATCTCTGACTTGCACGCGATCAACACTGGTTACATACTCTGGACCGCGGACGATTGGACAGGCACACAGGGCGCAGGAGCCACAGGAGCCTTGAACATCTGGGGCCAATACCTTCCCCTTCCCGCAAGCTCTCTCAACCCTCCGCTAACTGGTTCCTTCAACTACCAGCCTAGTCAAGTATTTCCGAACATCACAGTCACCTTCAGCGCAACAGCCAACAACGGCAACTCCCCCTACACTTACAGCTGGGCTTTCGGAGACGGAACAACTGGGACCGGTCAGGAAACAACGCACAAGTTTTCGACAACAGGAACCTACAACGTTACCCTCACGCTGACCGACTCCGCCCTTGCCCAATCCACAACCAGCCAGTCCGTAACGGTGGTTCAACCCCCGCCACCCTCTGGCTGGATAGGTATCGTCACCCAGAACACATCGCTCTTCAGCCTCGCGCTCATTGGATTAATCGCGGGTCTGACTTTGACGATGTTGATCGGGAGGAAACGTCGAAAGAACCGGCTCGGCCCGAACAATCTCCCATGACTAAGCTTGCCTGCTCAAATCGCCCGCCGCCGTAGCACAGGAATAGTTTCAGCTAGCTGACCCGTCTAAGTTCCTGCCCGCGAAGTGTTGATGATAGGACAGTCATGGTTCTGAAATACATCGGGCTGGCTCCTGGATTCGCAAGAGAAGTCCTCGAAGTCTATGATACATGGGAGGGGAAGGAGACTGTGCCGTGGAAGCTCAAGGAGCTGATGCTGATTTTCCGGATAGAAGTCCGCAAACGCTACAACCCATACGTCCCCCCCGAAAAACCAAAGATCAAGATACTCAGGGACGCCAGACTAGACTGAACGAATCAGAAAACTGAACTCATTCCCGACTTATTTCTGTAAAGCATCATAAGCCGACTCGTTATTTGGGAGAGGTGCATTTGTCCATGCAGGGAGAACGACAACATCGACATCCTCGACCGCGACTAGAGACATTGTCCGATCTGATCTACGGACTCTCCCTCTCGATCGGCGCCATCAGCCTGGTAATAACCAATAGCCAAGCCTCGAATGCGAGTGATATTGATAGGAACATTCTAGAGTTTCTCTTCGTCTTCCTGATCCTGATTACCAGCTGGATAATCTACACCAGCGACATGTCAGTTCTGCCTGTCGAGACACGTCTTGTAACATTCCTAAACGTAGTGCTCTTGATTCTTGTCGCGATTATTCCATACTTGTTCGACCAGGCAGTGTCCCGCTACAATACTCTCGATATCCAGAGTTACGCATCAACCCTGTTCACGTTCGACTATGCGGGTTCTCTGTTCATCATGGCTGGATTTGCACATTTGATCGCACAGGAAGAGAAGCAGCTCGTCGACGATGATCAAGTGTTAAGGTTCCGGAGGATTCGAAAGAGACTGACAATCCTGACGATTCTAGTGCTTTTCTCTCTCGCAGTTCCGTGGGACTGGCTCTTTCTCGGAGTGCACGTTAGGCTCTTGATTTGGTGCGTGCCGATCATCTCATTCTGGGTCAATCGTATGACGACCATACCGGTGAGAGGCGCTGTCACATCGAAGCCTCCAAAGAATCCTTTCTGATTGGTCACACCTCTAGTCGCTGGACGATCTGCCTCACACGATGCTGTGACAGGAGGAAGACTAGGAGAAAACCTGCGACAGACAGTATCACGAAATAGGGAACAGTCATCTTGAACGCGTCTATGTACGAGGTCGGTGATTGTTGACCGTTGAGAAAGCGATAGTAGAGGAGTCCGAAGAGCGAGATGCCGACCGTGTTCCCGATCTGGAACGAAGTAGAGACTACTCCTGATGCTTCGCCCGCCTCTTGGCTTGGAACTCCGGAAAGAATGACTCCAAGCAGTGGTGACAGCGCAAACCCTGCACCGGCTCCGAATACTATGAGTGGAGGCGATAGCTCGTAGAGAGTGAGACCTATTCCGTAAGAGTTGAGGGCTAGTATTATCCAACCTAGACCTGCTGTTTGTAGGATGTATGCAAGGCTGAGGACGCGGTTTCCGAATCTTCCGATTAGTCGTGGCCCGAGAAGTGACGCCGTGATAAAGCCAATGTTGAGCTGGGCGAATGAGAGCCCGGAGATGATGGGCGAGAATCCGAGACCCGATTGTAGGAACAGGACGAGCGTAAAGAAGAGCCCGCTCGCAGTGACGTAGTATAGGAGGGTTAGTGGAATGCCGACTGCGAACGACCGATGCTTGAACAGGTCCATATCGACCAGTGGGTCTTCTCCCTTGTTTGTCCTCTTGCGCTCGTAGATGACAAAGAGGGCTAGCACTGGAAACGACAGTGCCAGGAGCATTACCATCCAATTCGGCCAACCGATCTGCTGACCCTCAGCGAGCGGTAGGATCAGTGACACAAGAAAGAGGGATATCAGGCCGACACCCGGCAAGTCTAGCTTCGGGGCTCGTTCCGTTCTGGAAGGGTGTAGAACTAACAATCCCGCGACAACCCCGATGATGCCAACAGGCACGTTGACTAGAAAGATAGGTCTCCAAGCGAGACCGGCCAAGTTGAGCTGAATAAGGAGGCCGCCAACAATGTTTCCCGTGATCGCGCCTATCCCGCTGATAGCGGCGAACAATCCCAGCGCCAAGGAACGTTCGGACCCTTTGAAAGTGACCTGAATGATCGACAGTACTTGGGGATACATGAGGGCTGCGCCGAGACCCTGAAGCGCACGAGCCCCGATCAGAAATACGGCCGAGGGTGCGTAACCCGCTAAAGCGGAGGCGACGGTGAAGACGGTCATGCCGAAAAGAAAGATCCATTTTCGACCTAGAATATCGCCAAGACGGCCTCCTGTTACAAGGAAGACAGCGTAGACGAGCGAATATGCTGATACCACAAGCTCAAGATCCGCGACGCCAGCGCCGAGGGTGGCCTTGATTGAGGGGAGGCCCTGCGTTACGATGAACACGTCCAGAATGGCCATGAATGAGCCGACTAGTACAACCCCGAGAATCAGCCAGCGCCTGCGAAAAGCCAGCGCCGTGGCCGTCTCGGCCACCCTCGCCTCTTGTGGCACCTCTAGCTCGGTCGAAAGTTTCGAGCCTCCCCGGTCGAGTCTGGATTCGCTTTCCACCAATCTGCCGCCTGAGACTAACCCAGTGAGTCTGAAAACGTGGCACCTCCAACAATGACACGACACAACGTGATGGCTGATTCCTTTCTTGTCTAGCCATTCCATCGCTTAGTCACGCGCCACGTTTCGTTGATCCCTCTATGGCTCGCGAAATAGTTTAGCTTATCAAATGAATTTCATGAGCGCGTCGGTCGTTTCCCTAGAGTGCTCCTCCATGACCCAGTGTCCCGTATCCTTGAAAACGACAATCGACACATCTGACGCCACCAGTTTAACTTGCTGCCGCGACAAATTCCCGTTTGACTTTTCACCGGCGATCACGAGCAACGGAATACTGAGCTTCGTCTGCGAAAGCTGCGCGAAATCCCCGCCATCTTCGTTGGCTGACACTTCAGTGGTTCATGGAAGCTATTTCCTTCTCGAGGTATCCGGGGTGGTGGTTCGGGGTTTCTTCCAGATCGACGTCCCATTCTACTATGTATCGAAGGCCGTTCCGTGTTTTCTTGGTTGCCATTATTGTTCCGATCTTGCGTTCTGCTACAAGTCGTGGGGTCTTGACCCATATCCTGTCGCCCGGTTTGAGTTTCTCCATCGTATCACCTCCGGAAGTCAGGTATAGCGCTTCCGAGAATATTCCGTTAGGGATTGATTTGGTATATAACATTTTATACACTGGGTCAGAAATTCTAAAACCCATAGGTTCTCAGCAATGTCTTCCAACGTGTCAATCGATA
>VBBT01000009.1 GCA_005881695.1 Candidatus Bathyarchaeota archaeon
CAAATATGGCTATGTAAACAACGCTCCCACTACCTTTACCGACCCCAGTGGGCTCGGCATGGTTGTTGGAAACGGAAGACTCCCATGCTGGGATTGGTTCGGATTAATACCATGCCATCAAGGAGGTGTTGGTGGACTAGTGTCCGCCACAACAACGAGTTTGTCCACTAGCCCTGGAGGAGCTCCTGTAATAATTGCAGGTATCGGTCTCTATCTGGGAGCGGAGGTCCCTACAACGTTTGGTCTGATTATTTCGTTACTCGCCCCCTCCCACTACCACTCCCGGAGCCGTCCCGATAACGGACACGGCACAACAGGGTTCACCGACAGCACAGGACCGATTACTACATTGCCCCGAACTGTAGGACCGAATGGAAGCATTGGAACGTCGCCGACTGCGGCAGGCGGAGGGGTTGGATTTTTTCGACAGGGTCTTTTCCGACTTCACATGGCACCCGCAAGAGGGACGGGGTTCATCAGTTCGTCCTCCAGCTAGATGGAAGATAGTGGTTTGTGGTATAACCGCCGCTTTGGATCTCTGGGTATTGGGTTCGGAGCTTGCACAAATAGCAGAAAAGGGGGAAGCTGAGCCCTGGAGAAAACGGCGATGAGGGGATTCTGGGTGGTTTTGCGGTGCTCGGGTTGCGTGTCGGGCTCATAATTGTGTAGCGGAGACCCAACGGTTGACGCATGTCCCCCTCCTGCGCGCCGGATTGCTCTGGCTAATTTTTCTTTTGAGCTTTCTTCTTGTTCTTCTTCTTCAGCCCCCATTGCTCTATGTTGCATACACTCTTACAGCGTTAGGGCTTCTCTACCTGGGTTTCGAGGCACGTAGACTCAGAGGCAAGCCACTCCCGCTTCATGCTTTAGCTCGAACTATTATTCGGGTTGGGCTCGCATTGCTGACGGCTGCCGCTATTCTTTCATTGCTTGACAACGTGCTTGTATTGGCAAACGGTGTTCCAGCACTGATGGCTTTCTCGTTCTTTATTGAACCTCTTTGGATTTTGGGAGCACTAGTCGCCTTCGGAGGGTCCTCTACGCGAGGGTGGGAGACCCAGGGTGAATGCTCCTTCTACAGAACAGGCTCAGAGACCAACAAGTTCACAGGCAAAGCTGTAAACGCGACCACTAGGTTTGCACTAAGACTGTTCGGCGCTGGTCAGCCTTCTAGTAGATCATTCTGTTGCTGAGAGCGAGTCGTTTCCTGTCGGCCACGAACGCGCATTCCTTCATCCTTCCTTTCTTCGCAAGAGCGAACGCGAATTGTTGGAGGTAAACTGCAATTTGCAAGCTTCGGTTGATTACGTTGTTCCTTGGAACCATCAACATTAGCCCTCGGAAGCCCTCCCTGCGGAGTGACTTGTGCCTCTCCATAGCCTTGTCTCGTCCCGACGAAATGGACGCGATGACGTCACGTTTCTTGTCTATTACGAAGAGTTTCGCGTGTCCAAGTTGCTCAGGGTATACTGCTTCTGCTTTGGCACCCAAGACCTCGTTGATTTTTGCTGCTCCGTAGAGGGAGAGTGCATAGTTTACTCCTGATCCTATAAAGAGAAACGATCTTTCCGAGGCTTGTTTCAGGTTCGTTGCCCAGCGGACGGTGTCAGTGAGAGCGGTCTTAACTTGGACAGTTCTTGGCAGAACCCCCAGAAGCGAGGCGCATGCCAACAAGCTCGTCGTAAAACTGACTGTACCTGAGGTCAGAACTCCGGTGGTTCGATACTTTAGCTGAAGAGTCTGGTCACATTCTTTCGCGAGTGGACTTTCGGGATTGGCGGTGACTGCTATGGTCTCTTTTGCCATCCGTTTTGCTTTTCTGGCTAGCTGAATGTTGGTTTTTGTTCTGCCACTGACTGAAATAATTACGAGATTCTTTCCTCTAATTCGGCTGATGTTCGTCAGCAACTCGTAAGGGTCCGAGGCTACGGACTCTCGCCTGGAGAGTTCTTGGGCAAAGACGGCTACTGCGTATGAATCGCCCGACCCTGCAAAGATCAATGTGGAGGGTTGGAGCTTTGGTAGGTGTTTTATTCGAAGTTGAGAAGCGAACGTTGGGAGGTCCTGCGTCTGATTCGAGATCTCTTCTTCCATTGCCTCGATGGACATTTCATTCTCAACCTGATGTCGAGTCTGCGTGGTAGGTTCCGCTTGTGTAGGTCCATCGCTTGTTGCATTTCTTGCATTGGAGCTTGAAGCCTGTTCGCCACCCTTCCGCGCTGCGATTCTCGCCCACGATCACTAGCTCTCCTCCGCAGGAGCATCTCGGAACTAGACGGGACAAGATTAGGTCAGAGGTTGAGATGGGTAGCTAAGCTTCTTTCGTTGAGTCAGACCCTAGCTGTCTTCTCTGAGCTTCTTGATTCTGCGCCTCATTTCCCATGTACGCTCGAAGCCATGCTTGAGGTAGACCTTGCGTCCCATTTCGCTCGCGTGCAAGCGGAGCTGGGAAAACCGGTTCTTTCTGCACCACTCCAATGCTTTCTCGACGACACCTGAGGCGACGCCAAGTCCTCGGGAGCGAGGCTCCGTGTACATTGACAGCAAGTATGGCTGGATCATGAGCTTGTGTCCTGGCCTCGGTTGAACTGGCTGCAGCCACACGCATCCTCCACCAAGCACTTTACCTCCGTTCTCGGCCACCCAGCCCATCAGATTCCCACTCTTCATCCTCGATCGTGCCCATCGCGCGTAGACCTTGTCTGCTCTATCCAGCTCTCTCTGTTCTCTTGCCCCGAGATCACGCCACATTGCCCTGCGCTGGTGAACCAGAATCGGAAGATCTTTCAAGGTGACTTTGCGAACAGCGAACGCTGGTCTCCTAGGCTTTTTCGCTCGTTTCTTTTTCTTGGTTGCCAACTCGGACCCCGAGCAAGAACTCTTGTCGCTAGATTAGTGCTAGTTGCTTGCCAACTTTTTCAAAAGCTGCCAGTGCCACATCTAGATCCTTCCTTGTGTGGGCACTGGTCACAATTGTCCTGACCCGAGCTTTGTCCCGAGCCACCATCGGAAAGACGATTGGGAGAACGAATATTCCGAGCTTGAAGAGGTTGTCGGCTAGTTCGCGAGCTTTACCTGCGTCTCCAACTATCACCGGGGTAATCGGGGTCTCGCTGTTCCCGGTGTCGAAGCCTATGTCTTTGAGTCCCTTCTTGAAGTAGCGGGTGTTGTCCCAGAGCTTCTTGACCAACGAAGGTTGTTTCTGAACGATTTGAAGCGCAGCAATGCACGCCCCTGCGATGGCGGGCGGGTGGGACCCGGATAGGAGATAGCTTCGCACCTTGTTTTGGAGGTAAGTGCAGAGGTCTTTCGATCCGACAACATATCCTCCGACGCATCCGAAGGCTTTCGAGAAAGTTCCCATGTCAACGTCCACCTTTCCCTCGAGATGGAAGTGATTGGTTATTCCTCGGCCGTTCTCGCCTAGGACGCCGTCTCCGTGAGCATCGTCAACATAGGTCACAGCACCATGTTCCTGGGCTAGATGGACAATATCCTTGAGTGGCGCTATGTCTCCGTCCATGCTGAAGACTCCGTCAGTAATGACGAGGACCCTACGGAACCGTTCAGTCCCCTGAAGCTGTTTCTCTAGATCACCCATGTCCTTGTGTTTGTAGACCCGTCTCTCCGCCTTCGTCAGACGACAACCATCGATAATGCTGCCGTGGTTCAGTTCATCGCTGATGATCAGATCACGTTCGTCCACGAGGCACATGATTGTTCCAAGATTCGTCGCGTAGCCTGACTGGAAAGTGATCGAAGACTCGGTTCCCCGGTGAGTTGCCAACTCCTTTTCCAGTTTAACGTGAAGATCCATGGTTCCCGCGATAACTCGTACCGATCCGCTCCCGGCCCCGTACTTTCTAGTTGCAGCAATAGCCGCTTGCTTGAGCTTAGGATGATTCGCCAGTCCAAGATAGTTGTTCGAGCAGAGAACAATAACGTTCTTGCCATCGACCTTGGCGTGCGGTGCAGAGGGGCTTTGAAGTGTCCTGACGCGCCACAACAGGTCCTGCTCGTCTAGTCCTCTAAGCTCTTCTCGCAACGCATCTAGAAGCGGAGTTCTCTGCAAACCGGACTCTTGGCTCATACTCTCGACATTGAGATTTTCTCGCTAATCTAAAACGTTTTACAGCGGTCCCTGCGCGGCTAACACCCAGTTTCGAGGAAATCTGTTGAAAGAAAAGATGCACGCCGTTGTAAAGACATCGCCGGGTCCCGGCGCAGTCTTCGAACAATGGCCAACACCCAAGCCCGGTCTCCGAGACATTCTCGTCCGGATAGAAGCCACATCAATCTGCGGAACGGACATGCACATCTACGACTGGCACGAATCGATCAGAGACAAGGTCAAGCCTCCAATGGTCATGGGACACGAGTTCGCCGGAAAAATCATCGAAGTAGGCAAGGAAGTCTCCGATCTCCGCGCAGGCGACATAGTCTCCGGCGAGACCCACATCTTCTGTGGCAAATGCTTCCAGTGTAGGACCGGTAACGCTCACATCTGCGAACGAATGCTTCTCCGAGGAGTTGACACGGACGGTTGTTTCGCGGAGTACCACGTTCTCAACGAGCAGCACGCTTGGCTGAACGATCGCAAGATTCCGATCGAGGTGGCATCAGCTCAGGAACCACTCGGAAACGCTGTCCACGCTGCCTCCGCGGCAGAGATCTCAGGGAATACCGTCGCAGTTTTTGGCTGCGGTCCAATAGGCGCTTGCCTTATCGGCCTCTGCAAGTCATTCGGAGCGACCAAGATTTTCGGAATTGACATTGTCGAGTACCGATTGAAACTGGCGAAGGATATGGGTGGAGATGTCTTGATCAACGGGTCCGAGCAAGATCCCGTGAAGGAGATCATGCGCTTGACTGACGGGCGTGGCGTTGATGCGTTTTTCGAGATGTCAGGCGCCCAACCCTCTTTCGAGGAAGGCTTCAAGGTTCTCCGTCCTGGCGGAACCGCCGTCCTCTTCGGTCTGCCCTCAAAGAAAATCGAACTTGACGTAGCAAACTGGATCGTCTTCAAGGACGCTCACGTCCGGGGCGTCTTTGGCCGTCGGCTCTTCGGAACCTGGTACAAGACAGCCGAGGTATTGAAAGCGGGCCAGGTGGACCTGTCGAGGCTAATAACTCACCGATTCGATCTCGAAGAGTTCTCGAAAGCCTTTGCCTTGATGAAATCGGGACACTCAGGCAAGATCATCATGTACCCGAACAAGAAACACGGCTAGGTCAGGTCTACCGCCGGTCTTTCTTCGGCTCGGCAGCCTGGGCCTCTTTCTGCCGGATCTTCACGATCTCTCCTGCGATCGATTTCAGCATAGCAATCTTTGGAGCGGCCTTCTTCACGGTAACATATCCTGCCTTCTCCCAGTGAAGGCTGGGCATCGCCGATTTTTCTTTCGGTTCTGGAACATAACCTAGCGAGGTGGCCGCCTGTACGATCTCTCGAAGGTTCGGTTGTTTGATGGCTCTTGCTATCGGGAGTTTTCTTCCCTGGCCGCGGGTCCTGGTGCTGTCGATGTGGAATGGCCAGATGATAATGTGACCCGGGTTTTTCACCCTGGCTCCACCGTTCTATTCTAGGACTTGGCTTGAGATACGAGGACGGCGTTTATGACTCCATCTTGTCCCGGACGGGAGGTCACACGTGCTTGACCCAGTTCTGTGTCGACGATTGCGCCCTTCGTGATCACTCCTCTCCTCTGATAGTCCACGTTCGCCGGGTTCTTCACAACGCGTAGAAGTTTCGACTTTGATGACTTGCCCGTTGACTTGTCCGTGACAACGGCCCAGTCAGCTGACGCTAATTTTATTTTGGTTGCCCCGCCTCGGATTCCCACTCTTCTCTGCTTGACCTTACCGAGGGTCGTCTCAACCGGTTCTCCGCCGGCTTCGAAGGCGCGTTTTCCACGCCAGTTACGCTTGACCCCGCCAGTCGGTTTCTTCTTGTGCTGGTTACCATGATATCGAGGCAATCGAATCGAGTTCTCACCGATGGACTTGACATATTAACCGTTCCCCGCAGGCGACACCATTTTTCATTGCGCAAATCCTCCGGGAGCCCAACGAGGAAGGTGCAGGAAAGAAGCATATGAGTTCAGCATGGAAAAAAGAGGGGGAGAATAGCATACAGGCTCCTTCTAAGGAATCTAGTGGGTGTGAGAATCGCTGTGTCGTCCAGTCGTCTAGAGTTAAGCTACTTTTGCCGTGGCAACTGGGTTCAGCGTAAACGCGGGATTGTTGAGTATTTCGCTGGTCCTGAAGGAGAGGTCCAGTTCAACGTTCACTGTCAAGGCGCCGTAGGCCTGGGCTCCTGCGCCGGTTATCGGTATCTTTAGAGATCCGCTGGGTATAGTGTAGGTCACGTTAACTCCGCTTATGGTCACGATGACCTTGCTGACGTTGAACCTCAGTTCTGTGTACTTTCCGGCTGGTAGTGAGGCCTTTCCGAGGACCTTGGACACGTTCAGCGCCGTAAACAGGTTCACTGTCGCGCCCGTGGTTATTGTATGCCATCCGCTATCGCTGCCTGCGTTGGCAGCATGTATGTCGATACTGGTGAAGGTCACGAATATCGCAGTAATGCTCGGGTCGTAGGGCTGCTGTGGAGGATCCCTGATGCTTACCTGAACGTTCGATGGCGCGTAGAAGAGGAATCCTACGACTCCTCCGACGACCACCAGTACCAGTACGAGGGCCAGCACTATCTTCTTTTTGCCTCGCTTTGGCGTAGGTTGATGTGTTTCCTGTGCCATGTTTTCTCAGCCGCTGGGGCAAGGAACTCCTGATTTAATCCTAAACAATTGAACAGCACGCGAACGTGATTCCATCAAGCTCTAGAGCTTGTTCGCCTGAACACGGAAATGCACCTCCAGATGTTCAAGCGTCCCAGGGCGACTGTTCAATCCGTTGAACTAACTCGCTAAGAGGATGGTCCTCGTCTAGCGAGTATACGTTGACAGATGACTTTCTACTGACAAAGACTGATTTTTTCGTCTTTGGCCCGTTTGAGTAACCGAATCTTTATCTGGTTCTGGAGCCGAATTTCTTGTTGAGCGAGGAGATTGCCTAACTATTGCTTGGAGTGCGGTGGAAACCTAAGTTATGACCCTGCAATCAAGTCGTACGCGTGTAAGAGCTGCGGCCTAACCTTCACCCAGCAAAACCTTCTCGAAGGACGAGAAAAGATGCTTCGCACGGAAGAGTCCGCGGACGAAGAGAAGAAACGCCGCCACAAAGACTACCTGAAGTGGTGGCTCAGCGACAAGAAAAAGTAGCCTAGCAGTAGTCTTTCAGAATCATTTCTGACAGTATGCTATATTCGAAGCACAGTCTTATCCTGACAGCTCGAGTTCGAGTTCTAGCTCATCCCTTATCGGAATACCGTTCGCTGCCTTCATGGGAATCTGGGGCTTTAGCTTCCTGGAAGCCTCGATTGCGTTGGGGTAGAGCGCGATTAGACGGAAGCCTCGTTTCTGATAGAACCCGAGAGCGCTTAGATTATCGTTAGTAGTAATGAGCCCGAGTCTCCTACAACCTTTCGCCTTGGCTTCTTCCTTGACAGCATCAATGAGCGCCGTTCCGATTCCCTCTCCTTGAGCGGTGCTGTCGATAGTGACTATCTCGCAGTCACGACCCTCTATCCTGTAGGTCACCAAGCCGACGGGATTTTTTCCTTTGAAAACCGCAAAACCATCAAGCTCAGCTGCACGAATGACCCGGCCCTTGGCAACAATAATCTCCGAACCCCAATGAGATCTAACGAAGGACTTGACCCAATCGCGATCCGACGCGTTAACAGGCCTAGCCAGAAAATCGTTCACGAAGTTCTCTCCTTCAATGAGTCTCGGCAGAGCCTCCCCTATAATTTCTGTACGGTGAGAAGTGCGTGAAGTAGCATTGTTCATTTCTTGGGAAGAGTTAACTTTCGATTGGCCCGATCTCTCTGGTTGTCGGATTCTATGCTTGAGGAAATGCTTGACAGGTGGCGTCGTGGGGCCAGGGGGCCGCTTCCCCAGCTTACTCCGGTCCAGCTTCTAAACGCCCTAGTCCTCATCGACCAAGAGGGGCCTGTCGGACGCCGCGCCCTTGCCCAGGCTCTTCAGATCAATGACGGTGTCACCCGTGGTTTGTTGGAGAGGCTCGCAGAACAGGGCTTGGTTGAAGTTGGTGAGGGAACGGGGGTCAAGCTTTCCAGGCAAGGACGAGAGACGTTGCAGAAGTATCTGAAACAGATAGCCGTGCGCAGGATCAAGTCGCTAGATGAGACAGAACTTGTTCCCGGCAAAGTCTCGGTAGGAGTCCACTTGGCCAAAAGGTACAAGCCCGGAATTACAGGGCTCCCTCAAAGGGACGAAGCCATCAAGGTAGGCGCGGAAGGCACCCTAACAATAGCAGTTGTCAATGGGAAGCTCTCGATTCCACCTGATAACAAGAAGGTTGCCGAACTCTCACCCCGCGAAGATGGTCGAATCAGAGAACTCTTCCATCCCGCCGAAAACGACCTCGTGATCATCGGGTTCGGGAAGAACGCGAACCGCGCTCTCTCCGGCGCGCTAGCCGCCGTTCTATCATTGGAGAAACACTAGCCCGGATCTCAGAGGCCTCGCCAAGTGAAGAAATCACTAACAGCAGAGATAATCTCGGTCGGGAATGAACTACTGATTGGACACACGTTGGACACCAATTCTCACTGGATAGCGAAATATTTTACGAAGTTCGGTTGGGCCCTTCAGAGGATCACTGTTCTTCGGGACTCGCTTCCGGCCATAAACGATGGGGCTAGAGGTGCGCTTCGAAGAAAGCCGGACCTTCTGATTACCATAGGAGGTCTGGGGCCGACCCACGATGATATGACTCTCAGGGGGGTCGCGCTTGCCCTAGACAAGCGCCTCGTGCTGAACCCGGCGGCCTTCGCTATGGTCAAAGCCCGTTACAGTGCGCTGGAAGCTTCTACTGGTCTAACGCGGTTTCGTAGGAAGATGGCTACATTGCCAGAGGGCGCTCAACCTCTCCCCAATCCCGTTGGGACTGCCCCGGGAGTCACGATCAACGTTGGCACGACGAGGCTAGTTTCGCTTCCAGGGGTTCCGTCTGAGATGAGAGCGATCTTCACCGGGTCCGTCATTCCGATGCTTAGAGCGTCAAAGGGCCAGGCTCCCGAAGAGGTGTCCATTGGGCTGGTCGGAATCATCGAGTCAGCGCTCGCGCCCGCTCTAGACCGTGCCCGCAAGGCGTTTCCGGGGCTCTATTTCAAATCCCATCCTCGCGGGCGCGAGGGCGGAATCCGGAGTCTCATCCAACTCCATGTCTACAGTGTGGACCCTGATTCTCGGGCAAAGCTTGACAACGCCATAGCTTACCTCCTCCGTGAACTGTCCAAGTCAGCCTGATCCAGCCCGAAAGGTCAGGAAAAAGCCAGAGAAGACAACGCTTGAATGCTAACTTTTTCTGTTCTTGTAACAATTCCTTTTCTGTAACTATTCTTTTCCAGCTAACTATTTTTTTTCTGCTAACTAATATTCGACCCCCCTAGGTGGCTGTTTTTCCCGCGCCCCGCCCTTCGTGAAACGCCGAGTCTCTCACGTTCAGCCGTTGCTACTAGCCCGTCCTTCCTTCGTGCCCTGATACGTCTTCGACTTCAGCTTCCGGTTGACACTTGCCAGGAGAAGCCTGTTGCGAACCCCGGTCCCTCCATGTAGCCCCTGAGCGCCCGTGCCAGCGAGGCCCGGTGTCCGAACCCGACAACCGCCAATACCTGCCCGGTCGTCGAGTCCATCACATGCTTCAGACGGCTGATCATGTACTCCTCACGCGTATCAATCAATATCCTGCTCAAAACCGGGTACCTCTTCCGAAAGGCCCCGATCTGCGAGTCCATATCCTCGGTCACCTTCGACCAGTTTATCCTGCTGAAGGGTAAAACCACAAGGCTCGCAAGTCCATCCACCACCAGCCTCGCCTTCTCCTTCCTAGGCAGCTTCCTCAACGCAGCCCCCGTACTCGTTATAGGCAGATCAATGAACTCCACTCTCGACCCCACAGCCTTAGCTGCCTTCGCAGCCTCCAACATTTCCGTCCCCGGAGCAGACCCGGTCAACTGGCCAGCGAACTTCTCCAACAACGCCATCGTAAGAAATGACACACCAGCGCCCCGCCCGCTCTGAGCCTTCGGATTCTCAAGAGCCATCATCCGGCCCTCGTCCAGCTCCAACGCCACAACCTCAGGCTTCAACGTGACAATAGTATCCCTGACAGTTGCGGCGCTGGCAGGGTCCACGTGCACCGTCCCGATCACGGACAAGCGATTCCCAACCCGTTCCAGCCGCGAGCCAACCTCCTCGTGGATATTGGCAAGTTGAACGTCTATAAGGCGGCTTCCCCAATCCAAGATCCAAACCCGTCAATCATACAACGGGATCCAGCCTATGACCAATCTCGACACGCTCGCAGACGAGCGCCAGCGGATCAAAACCGACGAAAAGAAACTCCTAGGCGCACTCGCTGAAGCAAGAAGCAAGCTCGACAAGACCCGCACAGAACTACAAGAGGGCCGGAAAACTCGCGACGAGCTCAACGAGACCGTCAGAGCCCTCAAGAAAACCCGCGACAATCTCCGAGACAAGGCCAGACAGAACATCACAAAGCTCAAGACTCTCCAGAAAACCGCGCCCAAACTGCTCCAGTCCGTGACTGCCGAACACGAACTGCAACAGCTCGAGTGGCAGGTACAATCCGCCCCATTAGGCAAAGAGGAAGAGAAGCGTTTGATGATAAAGATCCGAGCCCTCGAGATCCAGGTGACAGCGTCCAAGAAGATCCTACGACTACGAGACGAGGTCGCCAAAGACAATTCGGAAGCTGACGCGCTCCACGCCAAGGTTCAGGAGCTAGCAGAGGAAAGCCAGAAGCATCACGAAGAGATCGTAATACTCTCAGAACGGTTCGAAGCACTCAAGATAAAACAGGAAGATGTCAGAAAATCCCTAAACCAGCTCCGCGGAGAATACAAAGACGCGGACGAAAAATACCAGGTTGTCAGAAAATCGATCGATCTGGCTGATAAGATGACCCAGCGCCAAAAAGAAGAAACCCACAAACAGAACCTCAAAGAAGCAGCGAAGAAAAAGCTCAGCCAAGGCGAGAAGCTCTCCCTCCACGAGCTCGGCGCGCTCTACGAGGACGAAGAATGAAACCGCCCATCGCCATAATCGGCGGCTCAGGAGTCAAATCCATCATCAAAGGCGAAGAAAAGATCATAGGAACCCCCTACGGTCCAACCCCAACCCTGACAATCGGGCAAGTCAAGGGACGAGAAGCAATCTATCTACCGCGACACGGCGAAGGACACACCGCCCCACCGCACAAGGTAAACTATCGAGCCAACATCTGGGGACTGAAAAATCTCGGCGTCGAACGAATAGTCGCAACCAACGCCGTCGGCGCCATAGACACCACCCTATCACCGGGCGAGATCGTCATACCTTCAGATCTAATCGACTTCACAAAATCGCGAAGAGGAACTTTCTACGACGGCTCCCCAGTAACTCACATCGACGTATCCGAGCCATACTGTCCGACGCTAAGGCACGCGATAGCCAGCGCCGGCTCGGACAACAAGAAAAACCTCCGAAACGACATTGTGATGGCATGCACTGAAGGCCCAAGATACGAGACACCCGCAGAGATCCGGATGCTAAAGACCCTCGGCGGCGGAATCGTAGGAATGACAGGGGCCCCCGAAGCCTTCCTTGCAAGAGAACAGGAAATCTGCTACGCATCAATCAGCTTCATCTCAAACATGGCCGCAGGGCTCCAGAGAACGCTCTCCGCCAAGGAGGTGGAAGAGAAGGGAAGAGAAACTGGTCAGATTCTGAACAAGATTCTCATAGAAGCTATAGGCAAGATACCTGACACGAGAGAGGGCTGCTCTTGCGGAAGAGCGCTCGCCCAAGCTCAGCTGAACAAACCGGAGGTCAAAGAACAAACCTGTTAGACAGCCTGCTCAGAATAGCTGGCGTATACACCGCATATGAAAAATGGCTAACTCAACAGGTCAAAGGTCGGCCGCTACCTGAACATATCGGAATCATTCTAGACGGCAACAGGAGATGGGCGGAGGAAAACGCCCTCCGACCCAACGACGGGCATATCATCGGCGCCAAAGTAGGAGAAGAGGTGCTGGACTGGTGTCTTGAATATGGGATCAAGACCCTCACTCTCTACACGTTCTCGACCGAGAACTTCGACCGGCCAGCCGAAGAGGTCAACGCCGTCCTCAAACTCGTTGAGGAAGAAGCTCGAAAACTTGGCAGAGACAAGCGCCTCCATACCCAGAAAGTCAGGGTAAAAGCCCTAGGCAGAACAGACCTACTCCCCGAGAGCCTTCAAGACGCACTGAAGAAGTTGGAGGACGAGACAGACCAGTACTCGGGGCACTTCCTAAACATCGCAATCGCGTACACCGGACGAGCAGAGATCGTCGACGCGACAAAGAAGATCGTCGACGACGTCTACCAAGGACACCTGAGACCTCAGGATATCGATGAGGGAATATTCCACAAATACCTCTACACCGCGCATCTTCCCAACCCGAACCCGGACCTAGTCATACGGACATCAGGCGAGGAGCGGCTGAGCGGCTTCCTCCTATGGCAGTCCGCGTATAGCGAGCTTGTCTTCGTGGACGTCTACTGGCCCGAGTTTCGAAGAATCGATTTCTTAAGGGCCATCAGACTCTACCAGAGGCGCTACAGAAGATTCGGCCGATGAGAACACGCCACGATTCCGAGTGAGAGTCCAGGGCCCTAGCCTTGGTGTTCATCAAGAGAATCGACATTCGAGGATTCAAGACCTTCAACAAGAAGGTCTCCATCAACTTCGGCACAGGATTCACCGTTATAACTGGACCCAACGGATCCGGCAAATCCAACATACTAGACAGCCTCAAGTTCGCGCTCGGCGAACTAAGCCCTAGAGAACTCAGAGGCAGAAGCCTATCCGACCTGGTCCACAAGTCCCAGGGCGAAGGAGCACGATCCGCCTATGTTGCCGTGCAGTTCGACAACAGTGACCGAAAACTACCAGTAGACTCTGGCCTCGTAACAATATCTCGAGAGTTCTCGAAGGGCGGAGAGGGAATCTACCGGCTCAACGGACGACGCCTCTCCAGAAAACAAGTCCAGGACATTATGAGCTCCGCAGACATCCAAGTCACAGGGTTCAACCTCATCTCACAACACGCCGTCACTCGGCTCGCAGAGATCAGCACTGAAGAACGAAGAAAGATTCTGGAAAGCCTAATCGGAATCGGAACCTTCGAGACCAAGAAAGCCGAAGCAAGAGTGCAATTGCAAGAGGCAGATCTGAACCTCAAGGTCGCGTCTGCGAGAGTTGATGAGGTTAGACAGAGGATAGAA
>VBBT01000010.1 GCA_005881695.1 Candidatus Bathyarchaeota archaeon
CTGAACTATGAATCAGACCCGAGAGAGTCGGAGAGGTCCCCGGAGCATCAGTGTTGAACGCACCTACCGTGACAAGCCCAGCGCCTGCCAAGGAAAGCATCATCAAATCAACGTTGTAGAGAGTGGTAGGTCTCGCACGACCCCGTAATCCCGCGACCAGGGAGAAAAAAGCGAGAGCGAGAACGACGAAACCAATCCTCATCACGATGCCAAAGGGTCCGAGAGAGTATAGACTGATGGGGCCGAAATTCGTCTCCGGCTCAATAACATGAACAGTTACCAGAGTAATTGCGAACAACACGGCGAACGCGAGAGGTACGGTGCCTTTGCCCATGACTCCGTGCTTAGGAGACCTACTCAACTTGCTACTACCATCCAAATCCACAGTCTGACGCTTGATCTTTGATAAACACGGTGATCTTCGGACCGGTAAGAGTCTTGCAAGACGTCGAAGTGGCCTAGATAACTTCAACCAGTGAAGGAATATTCTGTTAGGAATTTTTGCACCAGAGCTATGGTAAGTCTAATTACTAGGACGATAGTTTGTCTCATCCATGGATGATTCATCGCTATTTCCTGTGACCGTAGTGGGAAGCTGGCCCCGGCCCCCATGGCTAATACAAGCACTCAGAAAACGCCAGGCAGGAGAGTCATCATTCAAAGAGTTCAACACGGTCGCGGATGACGCCGTCCTTGCATCGGTCAAACAGCAGGAAGATGCAGGAGTCGATATCGTTAGCGACGGAGAACAACGACGGGACAATTTCTACTCATTTGTCGTCGAGAAACTAGATGGGATCAAGCTCATGACAGTCGCCCAACTTCTAGACTTCGTGAAAGACCGCGCGAGCTTCGAAGAATCTCTTCGAGCACTTGACGTGCCCGCTTTTGCGATGAAGAGCCCTGTCGCCATCGGACAGGTGCATGCTAGAGACAGCTTGGCCCTTGACGAACTGAAGTTTTTGAAAGAACATACGGATCGACAGACGAAGATTCCTCTACCTGGACCCTACATGCTCACGCGCTCCAGTTGGTTTCCAGGTCTCTCCGACAAAGCATACCCTGAGATCGAAGATCTCGGACGCGAAGTAAGCGGAATACTCCGTCGCGAAGTCCTAGCCCTCAAGGATGCCGGCGCAGATTTCGTCCAGTTTGACGAACCCGTTCTCTCACAAGTGGTCTACGGGGCCGAAGGGGCCGAGACATTCATGTGTGCTGCTCTGGCCTCGCGCAAGGATCCGACCCAAGAGTTGTCCTACGCTCTGGAGCTGATGAACCGCACGGTTCAGGGGATCTCAGGTATCAAACTCGGTGTGCACGTTTGCAGGGGGAACTGGAGTAGAAGAGAAGACGTTCTCCTCAAGGGAAACTACGGACCATTGTTACCGTATCTGACAGAAATGAAAGTCGACCAGTTGGTGCTGGAATTCGCGACTCCACGGGCTGGCGAACTTGAGGTCTTCAAAGAGTACGGCGATGAGAAAGAGATAGGTCTAGGCGTCGTCAATCCGCGAAGCTCGGAAGTAGAATCCTCAGATCTTATCGAGAAACGTGTGATAGATGCGACAAAACTCTTCGATCCATCAAAAATATACCTCAACCCGGACTGCGGGTTCGGAACATTCGCCGAACGACCCGTCAACGATGCTACAACGGCTTCAGCCAAGCTCCGTTCGATAAGCACGGCCGCCAAGAGGCTGAGACAAGGAATCCCTATAGCCGCCTAACCTCGCACAAGCAAGACTAATATAACGTACGTCATGTTGCCAGCTTCCATGCAAGAAGTCCAAGGAAAGCTTCTGAACGGTCTGGAAGCCTCGAAGCTAGATCAGTTCGTTCAAGACTTGAAAACAAAGCCCGACGTCGCGAAGGCTGTCAACGGGCCATGGCGCAGTAGGGTCGAGTGGCAAGGTGGGTTGAAGGCGAAGGGGTACATGCGCAACCATGTGGCGAGCTTTGACGAGCCTGAGGGCTTAGGCGCGACGGACAGTGCCGCCAGTGCCCACGAACACATACTCTCCGCCGTAGGCGCATGCATGATGACCGGCTTCATCTTCCAGGCGACACGGAAAGGAATCAAAATTCACAATTGTGAGATTGCACTTGAGGGCACCTTCGGCAACATTCTCAACTGGGCAGGACTCAGCGACGAAGACACACCTGGCTACCCTGAAATAAAAGCCAAGATGTACGTCAAAGCCGACGCTACCCCAGAGACTCTCGAAAAAATCTGGAATGAGGCCTGGAAAAGATCTGTAGTGACCCAAACTGTCGCCCGCGAGGTCAAGGTCACTCCGTCCTTTGAGGCACTATAGGTAATCTACGGATTCACAATGTCCCTCCAAACTCTCTGAGGAATCCTCGTGATCAACACCGTAGACAATTCCTGGTTGGCAGAACATGTAGAAGATGCCCGGACCAGAATAATCGATCCTCGACCACGAGTAAAATATCTGCAAGGTCATGTTCCGAGAGCCGTGAATCTTCCACTGTCGGAAGTTTATGACAGGGAAACCCTTGCTATACACTCGGAAGAAAGGCTGCCCGAGATCTTCGGCAAGGTCGGGGTGGACTTCGATTCCACTGTCGCGCTCTACGATTCGTATGATGGCCAGAGTGCCGCTATGCTTGCTTGGCTGTTAGAATACTTGGGACACCCTAGAGTAATGATTCTCTCAAATTACATCGAAGGCTGGGTCAAACACGGTGGACAAATTCTCTATCGTCCCGTGCCGGCCGAACCGAAGATCTTTGGCAAGAAACTAGGCCGCCGGGGGAGAGCACTCCTGAACGAAGTTCTGCAAGGAGGAGACTCGAAGCTTCTAGATCTTCGCAGCGAAGACGAGTTTCAAGGGAAAGTCTCAACAGAACCGCGGTCAGGACATATCCCCGGTGCTCTCAGTCTCCCTTGGACAGAATTGATTGGGAAAGAGCTCCAATTCCTCAAACCCCAGCAAGAGCTGAGAGAAAGAATAGGAGAGGTGGGGGTAAATCTCTCAGATCGAGTGATCACTTATTGTTCGAACGGGCCAAGAGCGGCGATCGGATATGTTGCCCTTCAGCAACTCGGCTTCGAGAATATTCAAGTGTATGATGGATCTTTTCACGAGTGGGCTCGAAAACCAGACCTCCCGCTGGAGCAAGGAACCATCCAAGAGAACCCGCGTGTGAGACCTGTTGCGCCCGCTGCTTCTCCGTGTGTTGTTGAAAACCTGCCCGGCATGGCTCCCGCAGAATAGAGCCACCCTACAAGTAAGCAATGCTTTCTGAGCTACGGAAAGAACGAGCTCTCACGAACGTTTCAGCCGCAGGTCTTTTCGGGGCTCGCCTTCTCCTCGACTGTTTTCTTCCGCCAGAAAGCGCTTTAGCGCTACTTGCCCATTTAGTCTAGGCCGCTTTTGCAGACGACCTTCCTTCTGGACATAGGAATTGCCGTTGCCGCCGCTCTTCTGGTCAGTCTTCTTTTCTACCGGCTAGGTCTTCCCATGATCGTCGGGCAACTGGTCGCAGGAATGCTCGTTGGGCCTTTTGGACTCGGATTGATCCGGGACACGACAGCCATCGATTTCCTTGCGACCCTCGGAATAATACTTCTCTTGTTTGTTGTAGGGCTCGAACTCGACCCACGCAAGTTTGCGCAGATCGGGTCAAAAGTCCTCGTTCTGAGTACGGTGGAGTTTCTTGTCGCCTTCTCCGCCAGTGTACTGTCCGCTCTTTCTGCTGGCTGGGATCTAGGAACGGCACTCTTTCTCGGGTCTGTCCTTGGTCTCAGCAGCACGGCTATAGTCGCAAAATTGATTCTCGATCGCTCCCCCGTGCATGATGAAAATTTCACTGCACTAATGATGGTGATGGTGGTGGAAGATGTAATTGCCGTTTTCTTGCTCTTCCTTACGCCTGAGCTTGCAGGCGGAGGCCAACTTCAGGCGTCAGGGCTATTATTCATCGCGGCAAAGGGATTTTTCCTGTTCATCGCAAGCTTCGGGTTCGGCAGATATCTCGGCCCGCGGCTGATCAACAAGGTGAGCCAGTACGAGCTGGAGATCGGGGAAGTCGCGTTTCTCCTCGCTTTGTCATTCGGTTTCCTATTCGGAGTACTTTCAGACTATCTTGGGTTCTCGCCCGCGATTGGGGCTCTGCTGGTCGGATTCTTTATGCCCGTCAAGCAGTCGAGGTATGTCAGGGAGAAGATTCTGCCTCTCAAGGACGCCTTCATAGTGTTTTTCTTTCTGTCGATGGGCACCCTGATCGACACGTCCACTGCACTATCCGTTGGCCTCCCGCTCATGGTTATCTTGGCCGGTGCGGTCTTTGGAAAATTTGCTGGAGGCTTCATCGGAGCACGTCTTGCTAGAATCGGCCGTCCAATTCTGGTCGGTTCGATTCTGATTCCCCGCGGAGAGTTCTCGCTAGTGCTCGCTAAGACAGGAGTTGATGCCGGACTGGTTGGTCCGCAACTCTATCCCGTAGCAGGTTTAGCAGTTCTCGTAACTGCCCTTGCATCCCCACTAATCGACAGACTAACGCGCCCCGCAAACAGACCCTGAAGTTGATTAGATGTTAGCCGATCCCAATTATCGCAGAGCCTCATCCTCTGGGTTTGAACCGCGATCTTAGTCTCCTCAAGAATCGTCGTAGTGGACGTCTAAGTCCCTGAGCCTCAGGAGTTGCTTGGTTGTATATTGACACGAAGTCTGAGTGGTACTTTTGGGCTAAGCTGCCATTCGACAAGAAGGTGGCGTTCTCGAAATTCGTATCTTCCGCTCTGCCAGTATAATTGTAGCTTCCCCACTCAACGTTCTTGCCATCAACGATGATGAACTTGTCGTGCATTATCCCTCCCGGCGGGGAAATCAGCCGGATCGCAGTTCCCGCCTTCTCCAACTCGTCATGCAACGAAGCTTGGGGACCCTTTGTCTCGGATCTATCCATGACCAAGGCGACCTTGACTCCTCGATTGATTGCGTCGAGTAGGGCGTTCGCGATATTCTCGTTTGTGAACGCGTAGGCCGCCATCTCAATAGTTGCCACCGCTCCACCTATGCTCGTGAGAATCTGTTGTTCAATTCCTCCTTTGGGCGAAAAGAAGGCCGTTACAAGCGACTCGGAAGTAACTGCTACAGTTTGAACTTGTTTTGCAGAGAAATTCGCCGCATTCCCTGGTAGTTCTCCAGGCGCATTCGAGGGAGAAGATCTTACGATTTGGTCAATAGAGAGTTCCCTTGACACGCCCTCGGGGTGTGGCTTGAGGGTGATCTTCGCTCCAGTCTTGCCCTCTGTTGAGAGAAAAAGCTCAGTGTTCTTTCCAGAGGTCTTTGCGCCCTCAATCCAGAGCTCAATCGAGTCTACTCTGAGGGCCTTGAACCAATCCAATAGCTCGTCAAGTCTGACTCTATGCCCCCTGAAAGGGGTCTCTACTGCTACTTGGGCCGCAGGATTCTCGGGCGGCCTAAAAACCAGGACGAGTTCGTCTTCTTCACTCGGCCTCTGTTCCCCGAGTTCGCTCATAATCGGCCATGTTTGCGGGTCTTGCTTGAATAACGGTTTGAAACCGTGAACACTTGACCAAAGTAATTCGAGAGGCGCTGGCTGCTGACTCTGAGCTTGCAATCAGTCGGCAAACTTGTAGTGTCGATATCCTTGCGAGGTTACGTCTACTAGAACGAACTCGTTCTCGGGTTCTGCCACAAATTTTCTTCCATCTGGGAACGGTTTTCCCTCGTGCAGGATTTCATACTCCGCGAGAGATACTGGTCGGCGATGATTCAGTTTCTCGACGTGACCAAATTTCTTTGCAGTGGCCGCCCATTCTTCGCGAACAATCCAGCTCGATGCTTTGGCTTTGCACCCACTACCATAGTTTCCCGACCCTCCTCTCTTCCCTGCAAGATCCGTTCCCCTCATCGCCTTCGTCTCTAACAGCATCGAGAGGCAGCTTTTCTCTGAGGCGGAATAGCTGTTGCCGCTTTCCCTGGCGTGCACAAGTCCGTCAGCTACCTTGTCCAGATACTCAGTCTGGAATTGATGTGTCTCCATGAAGAGTTTCATGTAATCAGCTTCTGCCTTCTCGAATTCTTCTCTCTTCTTGTAGCGGTCTGCTTTGGGTTCCTCGCCGATTTCGCGCAGAATCTCTTTCCAACGAGGGAGGCCCCGCCAGAAATGTCTCAACAGGTACGCGAAAGCTTTCTCAGCCATCTTTGGGTAAGGAACATGGAAAGACATGGGACCAATGTGATCTACCAACGACTCGCCCGGTCCCGCCTTGACGATACCAGAGGCGACCGCCTGCTCGGCCCAGTCGTCCACCGCGCCTTCCATAGCTCTCAGATAACATCTCTCGGAATGTTTCCCATGGACTACTGCAGTCGTCGAGAACAATGGTCTCCAAAAGTCATCCTCGTCCTCCATGTGAGTGCCGATGACCGGGTCGATCGCGAGCAAACGAGGATCCTCCTTGACCAGGAGGGCGACCGCCCCAGCTCCCTGTGTGGGTTCTCCGGGGCTGGTAAGCGGATATCTGGCTATGTCGGTTGCGCAGATTATGCTGTATCTCCCATTGCTTCTGCCTGCCCATGCCCAGTCCAGCGAACTTTCCAGAGCGTCAGCGGTGCTCACGCATGCGAACTTGTACTCGACGCCTGAGGTCCTCTTCAGAGATCCTTTACCATATTTTTGTTCCAGCATTCCGTGAACGTAGGCGGCGACAGGTTTGGATTCATCTACCCCCGTCTCGGTCGCTATGTCAATTCTGGCCAAACTGGAGGGGTGAACATTGTTTCTCTCCATCAACTCGAAGATTGCGTTCGCAGCCAAGACCGCGCTGTCCTGGTAAGTGTCCGGAATGGACATCTTGGCGATTCCAATACCATGAAGATACTTTGACGGGTCCCCCTTCCTGGCCATAGAGAACTCCGTTGGTTTCTCCGGCCGACTCTCGTCAGCGAGCTCCAAGTACAATCGAGGAATGTAGACAGCTATGTCGTCTATGCCGACAGCGGCTCTCATGGAACAGTCTCCGCGGAAGCGTTGTGGTTGGGAGAGTCCGTTTCGGCTCACTTGACAGAAGATAGTGGTTACGAGAAGATAGGTAAGCTGTTCTTTGGTTGGGATTGTTTTCAGTTACGACTCGGCACGTTTGCCGCCGTGGTCAAGCCCGGTTGACTTGATACGCTTACTTTTACCTACTTGGTAGTAGCTAACTACCTACTTTATAATGAAAACCGCAGTGTCGTTTGAGACATGATTCAAACTCTGTTCGGCTCCTCCGTCGATCTCCCCTCGCTTATACTGCGGTTGGCGATTGGGACCCTGTTCATCGTACATGGATATCCCAAGCTAACGGCAGCTCAAAGAGCCCAAGGCGGCGCGTGGATGAAGAGCATGGGAATGCCCGCCGCGATGGTTCCATTCGCTGGCGTTGTCGAGTTCTTCGGCGGACTAGCATTGATTCTAGGAATACTCACACCCATAGTAGCGGCGCTCTCGGCGTTATGGATGCTCTCAACAACGTGGCTCGTAACTACCAAGGCGAAGAAGAAATACGTCGGCGGATACGAAATCGACATCACATTGCTCCTGGCTGCCCTTGCGCTGGCTCTCCTTGGCAGCGGAATCTATTCCATCGACCACTTACTGGGAGTATAGGAAGAACTCAGGGTGTCGGTAAGAAAAAGCACGACTGTTGCCAAGGCAGTCGGTCCGACGAGCGATAATGCGAACAGTGAATTCGTGAAGAGGGCCTACCTGAACGCATCCCTCATGATGAAAGAGTCTGGCTTCGGCCTCAAGAGCAACGTCGAAGTGGCCGTCGACCCTCAGCTCCCATTCATGGGATACACCATCCCGCAAGGCAGAGGCTACAGAATAGTCGTATCGGGCGGCGCTGTCGGTTCAGGAATGCTGGAGGGCTTGCTGGTTCATGAAATGTCACACATCTACAGGATGGAGAATAATCACCCATCCCACGACGCTGAAGTAATCGAAGAGGCAATAGATAAGATCGGAAAACAGTACTTGTCGCATGACTATCAGCAGAAGATCATCCATGATCTACTGAACGATATTCAGGACTTGTACGCTGACGACATATCGATGAAGGTCATCAAGAAGGGGCGGATACTCGAACCAGGGCAGATCAACAGCTTCCTCCAAGACTGGGTAAAAGATGAGCCCGTCGACTCTGGAGATCCACAGAGAGATCGTTGGGTAAACGCGTCGATCATGATCCATAACGCCCGCGCAATAGGCCAAATGACGAGACACAGTATAGAAGATACCGGTGGAAAGGCCGCAGAATCGAACAAGAGATTTCTCTCACGAATGCCACCGAAAGTCGCAAGCCAGTTCCAATCCTTCCGGGACCTAATGATCAATCTGAAAGAGAACATGACTAGGGATCAGTATCGAAAGCTTCTAGCTGACTATCTGAACCGGTTCTTGGAAGTAGCCGAAAAGAACTAATGCGTGGTCGAAACCTTCCTGAGTGACAGGAATGAGTGAAGGATTCGACTTCAACAGCGCACTGAAAGAACTCGACAAGAGCGAAACTCACCTCACCGTAAGAGTGGAGTTTCGCAGATGGGGAAAACCCGTAACAGTCGTACAAGGACTACCAAAAACCGGACGGTCCCTAGCAGAGGTCGCTCACAAGCTGAAAGAGCGCCTGGCCACCGGCGGGACAGCGAAGGAGGGCGTGATAATGTTGCAGGGTGACCATCGCGCAAGAATCAAAGCTGAACTGGTGAAGCTCGGTTTTCCAGACGACCACATAGAAATATTCTAACACTTCCGAAACCGTTTACTGTAGCGTCCATCGTCTTTTAGACAAAATCGTAAACCGCACGCGTTGATGAGGCCGCTCGAGAGGACTATTTTCTCCGCTTACCTAGGATCTAGGGAGAATTGACAGTTATCTTTCCAGCGAGCCAATTATGCCAAGCGCAAGTGTATTTGTAAACCCCCGGTACGTTTAGGGTTACCGAGAACGATTTTCCCTCGGAGATCAATCCAGAGTTGAATTTCAAAGCTCCAGCAGGAGCCACGAGAGCGGTGGCCGTGTGACCCACGGTATCGTCGTTCACCCATTCTATCGAATTGTTGACTCCAATTGTGACCGCGACGTTAATGGGAAAAGCGTACGTGCCATTTACGAAGTTCGCCTGGAAATCCTGCACGCTAAACCCTGTCGGCTCAGTTGAGGAGCCCAGCGGTATTCTGATAAGTGTCACCATTGGCTTGGCTGGAGACAGCGAACCGATATAGATGTAGCCAGCTGTCGCCGTCACGACAATCGCTACTACAGCAACCGCTAGGATCAGCGCACGCCGCTGCACTTCTTTCATGATGATCGTTTTTCCTAGTTTAAGCTAACCCTCAGGCCGCCGCAAGGCCTTGTCTCGATATCTCTTAAGCTATTCGCGGGTGCTGGTCCAGATTACGGGACGCTGCCACTTCTTATCCGGTGACGACAACTGTTCCATGCATCCAGGGATGATAGCTGCACACGTACTGGTATGTGCCAGCGACAGTGAAGGTCACCGTGAAAGTGTTGGAAGTGTCATTTTCATTCATGTTACCAGAGTCAAAGCGACTTGCCCCAGAGGGCCAAATGGTGGCGGTCACGGTGTGCGGAACCGGGTCGTGGTTGGTCCAGGTCACCTTGCCTCCCTTCGCAACCGTTACGCTCGCGGGGTCAAAGTTGAGCCCTTGAGTGCTGCCAACACCCTTCGGGATCGAGACGCTGACTGTACTACCTCCGGAGGTTGAGCTTGAAAAAGCGAAGATTGGCGAGCCTGTGGTCAGCTGGTAAACTCCAAGCCCAGCAAGACCACACCCTGCTCCTACGGCAAGCACGATCAGAATCGGGACGATGAGGTCGGCATACTTTATTTTCTGTGGCGGGGTGCCTTGCAACCCTACAACACGGAGAACAAATGGGTGAGTGATGAGAAAATAAGCTTTCAGACAATGAAAAACCCGCGCTATTTTTCAAGATGGTGCAAGCTAAAATAGCAGTAGGCTAGGGCTAATCTGAACTCGTATGGTCGACCAGACCAGACGTGAATTTCTCAAACTCGGATTAGCAGCCGCAGCAAGCGCCGCAATGGCATCTGGAATCGAGATCCCAATGTTCGGGAGCCAAAACTCCTCAATACAGACTCAGCTGAACAACGCGAACACAAAAATCGCTAACCTGAATGCTAGAGTCAATACCGTTGTTGGTTTTCTCAGCTTAAGCGTTGCCGAGCAGTCTCTCCTGGAGAAGATAGTCGAGACAATCATACCGACCGATGCCGATCCTGGAGCGAAGGAGGCCGGTGTGATCTATTTCATCGACAGAGCGTTGGCGGGTGACTATGGGCAGAGCGCCAACATGTTCATGGATGGTCCACATATTCTTCCCAGGATCCCAGCTAGTGCCACCACTCCGCTGAGCGTCAACCCAACCCTGAGTTGGGCGACTAATCCCTATATTCCCGGGGCCTCTACTAGCCCAATCTCATACATTGGAGGCGGTGTAGCTACTCCGGGATCCGGTACTCAGGGCATCACAGCCTCTCCTAGAGTAGGTTCGGGCATCAACTACCAATACCCGCTTAATATGAGAGAATTCTGGAGAGTTGGCTTAGTCGCCTTGCAGGCTTATGCTAACAGTGCATATGGCGGGAACTTCGAGACGCTCTCTTCGGCGAACCAGTTGCTCCTTCTTCAGGACCTTTGGGCTAACAAACCGAGTAGCTTCAGCAATATTCTTCCATCAGACTTTGCTTACGAGCTGGTCTTCATGACCTGGGCCGGATTTCTAATGGACCCGATCTACGGGGGAAACCAGAACATGGTAGGATGGACATACACAGGATTCAACGGGGTCAACTTCGGCAACTTCTACGGCGAGGGTCAAGACCAGAAAGCTCTCATGGTTGCGACTACTCCGACAAGGCTCAAACCAGCTAGTCTCGCGCAGTATCAACAGCAGGCATCGGGAGGCGCGTAAATGCCAACAACAATCACGGAGACACCCGCGGACGTAGTGATTCTAGGGGTCGGTTACATGAGCGGCGTAGTTGCCGCCGAGCTTTCCATTGCGAGTTTAAACAATAACAAGAACTACAAGGTTGTCGCCATAACCAAGGGTCCCTATTGGGATTACGTCAACGACTTTTCAACTACAAAATACGATGAGTGGGGAGTCGGGCTGGGTCGGAAATACGATAGCCCGCTTCCTCTTCAATCTACAACGATTCGGAATACCCCCTACCAGTTCGCACTACCCGTTCGACGATACACCATGCCCATCCAGTATCATGCACTTGGGCATGGAGTGGGTGGAGCAGCTCAGCACTACGGCGGAACCATGGGACGTCAGGGCCCATGGGGGTACCAGATGTTATCGCAAACCAACACCAGGTATCCGCCGGGCACTATTGACACCATTAATCCGCACAATGACCTCAAGGACTGGCCCCTCCAGTACTACCAGTACGAGCCATACTACGTACAGTGGGAGAATGCTCACGGACTATGCGGAAACTACAATGGAAGTACTAACAATCCGGGATCAGACTCGAGCGGTTATCCATGGATGAGCCAGAACTACAAGCTACCTCCTCACCCCCTTACACCGGCTGCACAGTTATTCCAATCGACTGTTCAGTCAGCACCTTTCAATTATCATCCCTTTCCCCACGTAAACGCTCTGGCTTCACAGCCCTACGTCAACCAGTACGGGGTACCGGTTAATCCGTGCGTCTATGATGGTTATTGTGGCGGCCCCTGCGACTATGCTTGCGAGACTGGTGCCAAGGCAAACGCTGCATACAGAACCATACCTGCGGCGATGAAGAGTGGAAACTTCACTCTGGTCGTGAACAGTTTCATCTTCCGACTAGACACCGATCCTACTAGCGGGCTTGTGACTGCTGCTCGCTATTACGATCCACAGGGAAACGTGCACATTCAACAAGGGAAGGTCTTCTTCAACGGTATGTGGGGATACAACATGATCAGAATAATGCTCCTCTCAGGAGTCGGTGCACCCTACGTATGGAATTCAGATCCAACCATGGTCTCGGGTACCGTGGGCAGAGGTATGACCAACGGTTATTCGCCATACAAGGGAACAAACGTGTCCGGAACTCTCTCCAGCATAGGCGGCAACGCGTATCCTGCGGGGAACGCAGGCGGTGGCAGCGTGGACATTTATGATCTGATGGATGATAACTTCGACCACACTGGTTTGGGCTTCATAGGAGGAAGCCAGATCGGCGTGGGCGGGTATCCGGGAGGTGGACCTGGAAATATTACGTTCGCGGGAGGGGTCTCGTCAGCGAGTATGGGAGGCACATTCAAAGCTACTCAGAAAGACAAGTATTTGCAGACCAAGACTGTCTTAAGCTCGACGCCCTTCGCTCCTGACCTCCCGACTACAGATAATTACGTTGATCTAGACCCGCACTACACAGATATTTACGGCGACCCGCTCGCTAGATTGACCTACGACTGGACGCCCAACATGTACATTGGGGCAACCTATCTCGCGAACAAGGTCAAGGATATCTTCACGAAGATGGGTGCCTCGAGCGTCACTGTAAGCAACACGGTATTGCCTGGAGCCGTGCACAATGACTGGTGGGGCCACCATCTGAGGGGAGGATGCCGAATTGGCACGGACCCAACTTGGTCGGTGTGGGACAAATGGAATCAATGTTGGTCGCCAACAGTGAAAACACCGTTCAACATATTCGGAGCCGGTGAGATTACGAACACCTCAGGTGACACCGTTCCCTCTGGAACGCATGTTGCTGGTCCACAGTCTTATCGTGCGGCTGAGGGGATCAAACAGTATCTCGGGCTCATGACTCCTGGTCTGGTACCGTAGCCGCGCGATTCGATAGTCTCTCAAGGAGAGGGCATATGCCAGCCCTAAGACTCTCGGATAAACCGAAGCCCATTGATCTCCCCCAGATCCAGAGCAGAATTCCTAAGCCAGAAGAACTTGTAGTTCTCAGCAAGCCATTGCTTGAAGCTACAATAATGATTGGAAAGGCACTCACGGATTGCAAAAACAAATGGGCCATCGGCGGCGATGTCGCGGAGGTAATATCAGGCGTCAATGTGCAACCCAAACATATCGCAATACTCAGTACCAAGGATGGATGCGACGAGATTGCGCGAAGGCTTGCCGAGTATCAGGTTGAGCCTCCTCACACGGTTGAGAGAGTGTTGGATAGAGACGCCAACGTCGACCTGAAGCTCCACAAGGTACGGATCAAGAGCTATACATCTCGATTCGACGTTGAAGGCTCTCTGCTCGACGTGCACGGGAATCTACAGATCAAGGTGGGCGAGTGGGATTGGGGAGACCCTCTCGACTTCGACCCGGACTACGTATATGTGCTAGGTGTGAAGATGCCGATAGTTCCGCTTAAGATGAAGAGCGAACTCTATTCGGGTCTTGGGTGGACGGACCGAGCGATAAAGATCCATGAGGCTGTTATGAGAAGCCGACATATGTTCGGTTAGACGAATATGCCTGTAGCTCAACAGGTTCTGCCTGCAACCCCGCAGATCCTCCAGAAAAACCGGGGAAGAATAAGTGGCAAAGAAGTCTGGCGACAGAACCTAAACTTTGCATCACTGGCCGCGTTTAAGATCGGCAGCACCCTCGGGCCCAAAGGCGCGTACAAACTCGTAACTTATCACAGAGGTCCTGAAATGGTGATGAAGGTCACCAAAGATCCCGTCGACGTCGTCGACGAACTAGGAATAGAGTACCCGGCGATAATGACACTCGCAGAAGCAGCGAAAATACAACGCCAGCACATTGGCGACGGAATCTCCACCCTGCTCGTTCTCGTCTCCGCGCTCCTAGCGGAGGCTGACAAATTGATCGAGATTGGTTTCCATCCTAATACGATTCTGGATGGATATCTGAAAGCAACTGAAAAGTCAGCCGCAATCATCAACGAAATCGCAACGAATGCTGCTAAAGACCTCGACGAGCAGCTCTTGAAGGTAATCGATTGCGGAAGAGACCTTCTCGGTCCAAAGTTGCGGAGGCATCTATCCGAGGCAATCAGCCGTGTAGTTGAAGATGGATTGATTGACGTCAACAGAGTCCAGATTGTGAAGAAGCCCGGCGGCCAGACAGATGACTCCGACCTAGTTCGCGGAGTCATAATCAAGAAAGGCAAGGCGCATCCGAGCATGCCAGATTGGGTCGACCAGCCAAAAATAGCGTTCCTAACCAAACTTGAGGTCAAGCGGCTCGAACTGAAATCGGTGGATGAAGGTCCCTTCTCAACCAAACTGAACATTACGAGCCATGAACAGATTCAGATTTTCAAATCGGAAGAGGCTCGCCTCCGAGCTTTCTTAGTTGATATGGTGAAAACCTCTGGAGCCAACGTCTTGATCTGTCGATCCAAGATGGCGGATAGAATCTGCGACCAACTAAGCAGGCAAGGAATTTTCGCGATGCATTTCGTAGCTGCCGATGAGTTCGAGGCGGCTGCAAAAGCTACTGGAGCCACTATTGTCGGGAATGCTGACCAGCTTCAGAAGGAAGATTTGGGTACCGCGCCGAAGCTCGAAGTTGACAAGATTAAACCTGAAGAAATCGTGATTCTCTATTGCGACCGAGGGTCGACCCTTTTGCTTCGCGGCAGTAGCCCTGAACTTGTCCAGGAACTGGAAAAGACGGTGAAGAGGGCTCTTCTCGTCTTGAAGCATTCGCGTTCGAACCCGAAAGTGGTCCCGGGGGGAGGGGCGATCCTAGTTGAATTAGCCTTACAACTTAGAAAATATGCACTAACGTTTGAGGGAAGAGAGCAATTTGCAATCAGCTCGTTCGCCGACGCACTTGAAAAAATCCCTGAGTGTCTCTCGCGCAACTCCGGCCTGGATCCGATTGACATGATGATCCAGCTCCGCAACCATCACGCGAGCGGACAGCAGGCGATGGGCGTCGGAGAACAGGGGTGCGTCGACATGTATGATGCAAATATTATCGAGCTTGGCTCCGTAAACAGGGCCAACATTCACAGAGCCTACGAGCTGGTCTCTTTGTTGCTGAGAATCGATGACTGCTTCTACGTGAAGGATATTCCAAAGTTCCATAAGCAATAGTCAAGATTGTCCCAACAAAATCTTGAGCATCCCCAGGTGCTGATTCTAACCATCGGACACTCAACACGAGCACTAGATGACTTTCTAGACATCCTCCGCACTCATACCGTCACCCGACTCGTCGATGTCCGCACGATCCCTCGCTCAAGGCACAACCCTCAATTCAACCAAGACTCTCTGTCCGAGAGCCTGAAGCAGTCCGCGATAGACTATGTTCTAATGAAGCAACTGGGCGGCTTACGTCATCCCAAGGCAGATTCGCTTAACACGGGCTGGAGGAATTCTTCTTTTAGAGGATTCGCTGACTACATGCAGACCCAAGAGTTTGCGAAAGGCATCGACCAACTGATTGGGCTAGCCCAAGACTTTCAGGTTGTTATCATGTGTGCGGAGGTTCTGCCCTGGCGATGCCACCGCTGGTTGATCGCTGACGCACTATTAGTCCGCAGGGTTCAGGTAGAGCACATCATGACGATCAAGGGGCGAACGAAACACTCAATGACAAAATTCGCCCTTGTCAAAGAGAGTCAGGTTACTTATCCGGAGAGCCCAGCGTGATCTCTCTCGACACATAAGTGGGATGAGATGCCGATCTTGTTTAGGGAGAAATCAGTTTCTTAGGATAATTCTGCCAAGGGAGAACCGCAAGATCGACGCTTAGGGTGATTCTTGGACGGGTTTCCCTTAGGAAAAAGGTGGGGAGGTTCAGGTGCGAAGCGGGATTAGCTATGCAGTCTTTGCTGGAGTCTTCTTCCAGAACAGTATTAGTGCGTCCAGTACTAGGGCGACCACTACTAGACCTAGGACTCCATATGTTAGGCTCTGACTGGCGAGGCCTGAAACCCCGTTGGAAACGTCTGCAGGAGTTGCAGCTGCGCTTGCCACTGTGAAGGTTGTTTGCGTCTGGGACACGTAGGAGATGTACGCGTTCGGGCCAGTCTTTAGCGTGTAATTCGCGTACATGTGGACACCGTAAAGGCCCAGCTGTGAGGGGACAGTGTAGCTGGTGTTCCAAGCTCCGGGGTGTACCCACTTGGCGAAGGTTGGCAGTGCTACAAATGCACCTGACGGCGTATGTATGTGGGGGGCAGCTGAGATTCCTAGGTTGATTTTCACGAGGAAGCTAAGGCATGGAAAGACGGAACATGTCGTCGCCGACTCTCCCGTCGCGTTGAAGGCCAAGTCTGGTCTTCCACTGGTAGCGTTCTCGTAGAGGGTCCAAAGTTCAATTGCAATGGTTTGACCTGGCGTTGCGGTGGTAGGGGCAAAGAGATGGAGTTCCAGCAGGCTCTGCGCTCTTGCATTTTGAACAAGAGCGGCACCTGACAGCACCGTGGCGAAAAGCAGTATAGCTATCTTTGCGAGATGTGAGTTTTTCATTTACATCACTATTTTCGCATCGGCGTTTTGCAAGATACTATTAAGGTGTTAGGAATATGCCGGAAACATCGTCAGTATACTAGGGCACAGCCGAGTGGAGTGTCCCTGTCATGTTCGGGTGGTACTTGCAATAGTAGGTGAACGTTCCCACTTGAGTGATTATGAAGCTAAAGGTTATCGGGATCGTCTGAGAGTTGAAGTTAGACGAAAGTGGCTCGTTCGGATCGGGCATCGCGTTTCCGTTGTAATCTACGAAGAAGGCGTGAGTCAATGAATCCGTACTGGTCAGGTGTAGAACAATAACGTCCCCTTCTACGGCGTTGATCGTGGTGATGTTCCATCCACTTGCATAGCTGCCGCCAATGTTGTAGTTGTATGTGTTTCCTACAACAGCGATGGGAAGAGTAGCTTGTCGAGTGAGTCCATTTGTCGTGGCTGTAATCGTGAGTGTCGAGTTTTGCCCGTAGGCGTGTCCTCCTGCTGTAATAGTCAGGTTCGACTTAGTGCTTCCATCTGCTTGTATCTGAGGGGCTGGATTGGAGAAGCTGGCTGTCACGTTGGTTGGTAGGCCTGACGTGGAAAGCGAAACTTGTCCTCCGGCCAAGTTCTTCGTCGCAATGGAGACCTGAAGCGTCTGTAATGTACCTCGTTGGATTTGCAGCGAGGGTTTGTTGAGACTGACAGTTAGGTCGGGCCTTGAACTTAAGATAAAAACGGACGTTCCGATTCCAACGATCAGAATGACTCCGACTATTATCGCAACGAGTTTTTCCCGTTTTTTTGCGCCCCGAGCTGCCGCCAGACCAGTCATCAACATCTGTTCGTTCCATATAGGAGCCATATTTCTTTTCGCCGTCTGAATAGTTGATCTTCTCGTGGAGTTCAAACCTGCCTCACGACCATTATAGACTGGAACATTGCTAATTCAAGAGGAACGATCGAAGGGGTCGTTCAGAGTGAAGCCTTATGTCAAACCGATGTTCCTAACGATTGTTAGCGGGGGAGATTGTTCTGACCGCTGAAAGCGACATGTACGCTTGCCCAAACTGCAACTATGACATGGACAGCTGTCAGTGTGCGTGCCCCTACTGTGCCGAGAATGAACGCTGTGACTGCGCAATCGGCCACGACAAGGCCACGGGAGGCTAAACGATGAGTCGCGCGAGTGTCAAGATTAACGATCTGTCTTGGATGACAGGAGGCCCACAGGGCAGTGGAGTTGATTCATCAGCTAACATTTTCGCCGGAGCATGCGTGCTGGGCGGGCTCTGGACCTTCGGGCTCCGAGAATACTACTCCAGCATCAAAGGGCCCCACAGCTACTTCGAAGTCAGAGTAAACAGCGACAAGATCAGGTCCCACGTAAACAACGTGAACGTCCTCGCGACGTTCGACGCGGAGACACTCATCCGCCATGCAGACGAGGTAGCACCAGGCGGAGGAATCCTTTATGATCCTACGTTTTCCAGTATCGAGATTGACAAGGTCGATACGATTGAGACTCCTGTCGTTTTGAGGATCAAGGCGAGACTGGCAAAGCAGGGTCTGCCGGGAACCGTCAACGGAATACTCGATGAGGCGAGGAAAAGAGGCGTCAACCTATTCCCAATCCCGTATAATGACATTATCGCGAAGACTGCGGCTCAGATTGGGGAACACCAGCTGAGCAAGCTCTCAAGGATAGTCAACGTTCTCTCAGTCGCAGCCTCTTTCGCAATCCTCGGTTTCGACGAGACCTACCTCAACCAGTCTATTGAGAGGGCATTCGCGAGCAAGAAGAAGGTCGTCGACATGAACGAGATAGGCGCAAAGCTCGCCTACGACGCCGCCAAGACGCAATTGAAACAACCATTTCCATTCCAACTCCAACCTATTCAGAACCAACCGAGGCTGTTGCTAATGGGTGTTGAGGCGGTTGCTCTTGGGAAGCTGGTGGGCGGTTGCAGGGTCCAGACCTATTACCCGATAACCCCTGCTGCTGACGAGAGCGAGTTCTTAGAGTCGCACGGAAACTTCGACATCTCGGGAGGAAACAATCCGGGCCAAAAGGGCTCGATTCTAGTTACGCAGACAGAGGATGAGATCGCGGCCATAACCATGGCGACGGGAGCTGCGTTGACAGGAGCGAGAGCGGCAACGTCGACCTCGGGTCCGGGCTTTTCCTTGATGGTCGAGGGATTGGGATGGGCGGGAATGAACGAGGTTCCGCTCGTCATAACTCATTACCAGAGAGGCGGCCCAGCAACAGGACAACCAACGAGACACGAGCAGGGAGATCTGAAGTTCGTCCTCAGCGCCGCCCACGGAGAGTTTCCGAGAATCGTACTATGCTCGGGGGACATGGAGGAAAGCTTCTACGACGCGATCAGGATTTTTAACTATGCGGAACGATTCCAGATGCCCAGCATCCATCTAATCGATAAAGGATTAGCGAACAACAGCATGACGATTTCTCCGCCAAAAGCTGACTTGGTTCCCATTCAGAGGGGAAAACTGATCGAAGCAGACCACCAGGGAAATGGTGAAGGCGAGCCATACAGGAGATTTGCTTTCACTCAGGACGGGGTCTCGCCGAGAGCGGTTCTCGGAATGCCAGGCTATCGGTTCTGGAACACTGGAGACGAGCATGACGAGATGGGACACATCGAGGAAGACCCGGACAACAGGGTGAAAATGATGACGAAGAGGATGACGAAGCTGGATACAGCGGCAAAGGAGATTCCTGAGGATGAGAAGTTCAACTTCTTCCCTTCCTCCAAGAAACAAGCTGATGTCACAATCGTAAGCTGGGGATCGACTAAGGGGCCAATTCTTGACGCGATGAAGCTATTGGAGAAAGATGGGATTGGAGTAGAATTTCTTCAGATTAGACTAGTGAATCCCTTTCCGACTGACGCAGTAAAGCAAAAACTGTCGAGAGCCAAGCTTACGGTGGACATTGAACAGAACTATTCAGGCCAGATGGCTGCAGTGATCGCTGAGAAGACGATGATAGATGTCAAGAACAAGATCGTCAAATTCAACGGTAGACCGATGTCACAGGACGAGATCTATCAATCAGTCAAACAAGTCATATCAAATCCAGAACAAAACAGGAGAGTGGTTTTGACACATGGCGCTTAAGCTCACCGACCTCAAGACGGACGTCCACAACGACTGGTGTCCCGGATGCGGAGACTTCGGCATCGAAGCCTCCCTGAAGATGGCCCTGACCGAGATGCCCGTTGACATCAACAAGGTTGCACTTTTCTCCGGAATCGGGTGCTCCAGCAAACTCGTCCACTTCACCAACGCCTTCGGAGTCCACACGCTACATGGACGGGTGCTAGGGTATGCGCAAGGCGCCAAACTCGCCAACCCAGATCTCGAAGTAATCGCGGTCGGAGGAGACGGTGACGGGCTAGGGATCGGAGTTGGACACTTCGTCCACGCTGGAAGGAGGAACATTGACATGGCCTACATCATTCACGACAACGGCGTCTACGGCCTGACTAAGGGACAAGCCGCCCCAACACTGCATCTGGGAATGCAGACGAAGTCCCTTCCCGAGCCCAACATCAATTCTAACATCAACCCAATAATGCTCGCGCTGGCATCAGGGTTCACCTTCATCGCCCGGAGCTACGCGTACAACACCAGACATCTCAAGGAGATGATCAAGAAGGCCGTTGCCCACAAAGGCTTCGCCCTGATAGACGCACTTCAACCATGCCCAACATACAATGACATCAACACGAAAGAATGGTATGGCGGAGAGGACCGAATCGACCCCGCGACGAAAAGACCGATGCCGCGAACCTACGATCTAGAGAGCACAGGCTACAATGGCAGAATAACCGCTGACATGAGCGAAGACGATGTTGGCAAGAACCATCTCCAGGTCATAGAGAAATCGAGGGAATGGGGAGACAAGATCCCTATCGGTGTATTCTACCAGAACGAGACAGTGCCGATCTACGAGGAACGGCTCAGCGAGCGAAGCCCAAGTTACTTGAAAACCCCTCCTGCAAAACAACAGCTCGCCAAGAACGACGGAAAATCCGTGGTCAACCTGGCCAATCTTTCAAAGGAATTACTGTTCGAGAGCCTGGTACTCGCACACTAACTGTTTCGTTGGCGTCAGATCGCACTCTGAAAAAGCGCGTTTTGGTTTAGCAAATTAGCGGGGACCTCACACGTTCCCCGACGCGCTTCACTACTATCGTCCCAAAGAGTGCTCCGATGGCACCGACTATGGGATTAGTCACGAGAGCAATAACCAAAGTGGCCAGAATGAAATCCAGTCTTTTCCCTTGGAAGAATCCGATTGCCTGGAGGATGACTAGTCCGGAGATGGCCATTGCAAGATTGCCGAGGGCACCGGCGATTACAAAACGCTTCCTCGATGACTCATCGATCGTCTGATTGCTCGTGTAGAGAGCGAGGTCGAACACCAGACCGTTAGGGATTAACGAGAGGGTGATCGCGAGAGGCGCATTAGGTTCTCCGAGAAGGATGAGACCGTTGACGGTGCCCAGAAGCGTGGCGCTCCAACGTTTTCCAGTCATCGAGACTACTATCGTGAAAAGGGCTGAGATCAGAAAGAAAAGGTCCAGTTCAAGGATTGTATGTCCAAATGTCACGCCGGACGCGTAGCCATAGACAAGATACAACCCGGTCAGGCCGGCAACTAGTGCCAGGTCCCGGCTCGTGAAAGGGCCTCGTTTCTTCTCCATCAATCTATGGTCCTTCCTGGGAAATCCTGCGCGGGGTTGGCTTATCGTGAAGTATGAAGTATACTAGTCAATACTGCAGAGGATGGACTCCTAGCTCGCATTCGCGAGATCCGCTTTCGTCACCGGAGACCCCTACTTGTGGCCGGCCATCCATTTCTTCTCTTCCTTGTTGGGAGTGAGTTGGCATCCGGACGACCAGAGGAAGGTTCTGGCGGTTGAAGGGCCGACATGCTGGAATCTATCCTGGACATTTGTCTGCAATCGCTCCTCGTCCTTACCATAGGAGTCGATATACTTCTTGACAGAACCGAACTCTTGTTGCAGTTTCAGGAACTCGGCCGCGTTATGGATGGTCGCTCTTATTTTCTTCTCGTTACGAACGATTCCCGCATTGCCCATCAAGGTCTTCACGTCTTTTTCGTTGAACTTCGCGACCTTGGGAAGGGAGAATTGCGCGAAAGCTTTCTGGAAATCAGGCCACTTGTTTTCGACCACAGTCCAGTTAAGACCCGCTGTGAAAACGGATTTTGTCAGTCGTTCAAAGTATTCAGCGTCATCTTTCGGTGGTTTCATACTCCTCGGAGACATGTTACCAGCAACGATAGATTTGCGATATTTATGCGCCCCGCTTTTCCTGGTCAAGTCAGGCTTACTTGATACGCTCGGAGCAACCTACTTGGTAGCCGCCTACTACCAGGTTTATAATCAAGCCAAGCAGCTAGAACCATAGATGGTCACCACGGAAGAGAACCTCGGCCGATTCTCAGAGCTTGAGCAGTCCGAAGACATCGACCTCACACCAAGAGACAGCAGCATTCTCCATGCAATCCAAGAGGAAGGCTTGACAGTCTTCGCCTTCGAC
>VBBT01000013.1 GCA_005881695.1 Candidatus Bathyarchaeota archaeon
TTCGGATCCATACGAAGAAGACGCCTTTGGCTGAGGACGTGAAGCTAGACGAGCTTGCCAGGAAGACAGAAGGGTACACTGGAGCCGATATCGCGTCTATCTGCAACACTGCCGTGATGCTGTCAATCAAAGAGCATATCGGGAAGGCGAAGGATGCGGAGGATGCGAAGAAGAGGGCTAAGGGGTTGAAGGTGGCTAAGCGTCATTTTGACGAGGCTATGCAGAAGGTTAAGCCGATTTCTAGCCAGGAGCTTAGAATGTACGAGCGCTTCTCGCAACAGTTTGCGGACACGAAGACAGGCCTTCAAAAGGTTCCTGCGCCGGCGTAGACAAGTTGAGATGAGGGATTTCTAGGGCCGGGGTGGAGCGCGGCCGCTCGAAAAAAGGCGGGAGGTTGGGTTAGGTCCGGGACCGCCCAACCGAGGGGGGCAGGGAACGATGTGATTGGCCGAGGAATCCGGTTGTGTGGCTGAGGAGAGACGATGTCTCGGTGAGGTTGGCGTGAGTGTTCGTTGCTGTCGTGTCGATGTGGGTTCTAATCCACTCGGGTATGACCACGGTGCGGATCAGCGCTTGGATGGTCACGTCTCTCGTCCTGGCTTCGAGCTGCAGCTTCCGGTAGTTCTCGTTCCCCATTGAGAAGATAAACTTGGCCATGACAGATACATTGTGGTATAGATCGGTATAAGCCCACAAATTTGAACACTGAAATGGTGATGCCGGATGCCGTCTAAACGCCCGTTCAGGCGGTTTGAACGGAGACAGAATAGCTCTTTTCAGCTAGAAGCTGCGAAATCGGTGTCTGATAAGTCCCAGAATATTCCAAGATTGCATTCTACTGGTCCAACCCTATGGTGTGGTCTAGGCAAAAACTTTGCTGCGATGGGGGAGAAGCGAGGTGGACTGCGTCCTTGGTAGGTACATGACATGTGAGAGAAGGAGCGGTTTTTGACGGTGTGATAGCTGGAGCGGTCTACTTTCTTGGGGCCACGCTTGCTTCTCAAACCGGTATTCTTGCAATATAGCCCGATACTTGCGTTCGGCGGAGTCATTCAATCATGGAAGAAAGCACGGGGCTTGTAACCGATTATCGCCAGTATGACGAGCTAGATGAAGAAGACGAAGGTTACGAAGCATATCATCATGAGAAGTATAGCATGCTTCAACCCGTCTTTGAGATAGCCTGTTGCCATCTTTCCACCCACCAACCCCGCGAACAGTGCTTCTATCATGGCCATGTACAGGAATACCGCGGTAATCTTGTCAAGCGGGAGACTGACGAAGCTGAACCCTCCCCCGAACCCCCCTCCGGCTCCCGAGCCAGCGCCGAAGGTCGAGTTGGCCAGTTGTTTGAAGAAGCTCGATATGAGGAGGTACACCGTGACGAGGAATACTGCGAAGCTGATGTACATGACTCCTATGAAAGGCCTTAGAGTCGCGCGCCTCTTGTTTTCCAAGTACTGTATTTCTTGCACGTGCTTGGCCACCGACTCCATGCTTTCTTGAATGTCTCCTCCGGACTTGTTAGCTTCAGAGATCAACATGGCGCTCCTTCTGGAAAGGGTTGTACCAGTGGCATCTGCAAAGTACTGGAGAGCTCTCTCAAGGGGGACTCTGAAGCTGATCTTGGCGATTAGCTTTTTGAGCTCTTTCGTTAAAGGGCCATATTCCCGTTCTGCCGATATTTCGATAGACCTCGTCAGAGTCATGCCGCTTCGACCCGCGTCGGCGATGTCCCGGATCAGGTGTGGAATGTTGTTATCGATGGCGTCTCTTCGCTTGGACTCTCCAAGGTAGACTATTGCTGGAGGTATGAGCGCGATTATTCCGGCCAAGAGGAGGAAACGGTCGATGCTAAATTTGCCTACCAAGCCGGCGATTGGAACGCTAGGTGTGGGGCCGAAGAGGGCGATTTCTACGAGTCCCCAGAAAAATATTCCAGCGAAGATTATTCCGCTGAAGACCCATATTAGTTTACGAGTGATCTTGCTGAAGATCCCTCTCACTCCGCCGCCTCCCGAATCGTCCTTGACCTTTTTCACTTTCTTGGCGGGGACTGCAGTGTCTGGAGCCTGCGGGGCCGGTACCGGTTCGTTTGGTTGTGACATTTTTCTATTCTCCTAACCCTTCGGCTGCATAGTGTCCAGAATGAAGAGGAACATTACGCCGCATATTGGTATGAGTATGAAGGCTAGGAGGTACATGAAGGAGAAAACGTCCACTCCTCCCAAGTTTCCTCCGATAGAGGCCATGATCGAGAGCATGACGACGAGCATTAGTGGGAAGGCGATGAGCATGAGCACGTAGGTCTCAGCGATGATTCCTAGTGAGTCGAGGAATGATTGGACGGAGAGAGCGCGTTTCTGGAACAAGTGGTCTGTTATGCCTTGGAAGAACTTCTTCATGTCTCCACCGGTCCGGATGACTCCTGCGAAGCCTCGGAGAAGGTCTTGGTAGTTTGTCGAGGGCGATCGCTCTACCTCCGCGTTCATTGCGTTGATGACGTCGTAGCCTAGAAGGTCGATTCTTCCGATGACGTTTGCAATCTCGTCGGAGAGCATGAACTTGGGGTCCTTCTCAGCAGTGGACCTTAGTATTCGCTCAGGGGTGACGCCCGCGGACGCGAGCACCGTCATATAGCTTGATGTAAATGGTAAGAATTGGTCAAGGCGATTTCTTCGAGATCCCACTTTCATGTATGGGAGCATATAGAATACCCCGAGAATGACCACACCTGTCATTACCGCAAGGGCAATGGAGAGTATGATCTCCAGGAGGATGGAGGTTATTGTGAAGCTGAGCCCCAGAGCACTTGCGAGTCCCAAATTGAGGATGAGGAACCATACGAAGAAGGAGATGCCCCCTCCGACCATGGCGGCGAAGACCATGCTGCTTACGTAAGCTTTGAAGCCGATTTTCATTCCAGCGAGGGAGAGTACCGTTTTGAGGCCGCCGAAAACCCCAAGGAGTTTGCCTATCCTTCTACCCAGCAATCCATAGGTGAAATAGGAGAAGCCTTCTTTCTCGACCGGTAGAGCTGGTCCGCCTTTCTTTCCCTTTTCGGTCTGTTCGAGGAAGCGTCGCATTCTGGTCCGGTAGTCTCCCATATGGAGCACGGCTTTTTCGTAGACGAAGCTGCTGTATATGGCGCCTAGTGGCGACAGCAGTGCGATTTCGATGATCAGCCAGGGCGGGCTGCTGGCAACTAGAGGGAAGAACATGTTGGAGACAATGGCCAGCGGGACGGACAGCGGGATGCTGATGAACCATTTCCGTTTTTTCAGCGCGGGGATGTTGAAGTTGTACAGTATTCCGAAGAAGGAGCCTGCTATGAGCAAATAGGTGATTGGGACAAGTTGCTGAATGTCGCCAGTGTTGGGGTCTGTGTACCATGTGCAGCCGCAGTACGCGCCCATTCCTCTGAATAGCAAGGTGACGAAGGAAAGTACGACTGTCGCTCCCACCCACGCCTTGCTGGTCTCAAAGATGCTCTTCTTTACGGAGTAGAGACCTAAACAGACGAGTGCGAGTAGTCCAAGTCCTACTGTGAGTATGTCGTTCGAGTTTGTCGTTAGAATCTGTCCGAGCGGTCCCAGGAAGGGGACGATAGGGCCTATCAGGCTCATGGCGAGGTGCCTCCAGTGGGCTGTACCATCTTCTCGCGTTTGACCCGGTCTAGCAGTTGTTGCGGGTTGACGTAGTATGTGCGTATGACTTCGACGACGTCTTTGAAGTCGAGGATGTTGTTACGCACCATCCACTCGAGGACGAGGCGTCTGTTGTTGAGCTCCTCCATTACTTCCTCGTGTTTGTAACCGTGGCGTTTCATGATGTTCTCTAGAACGTAGCTTCGTCCGTAGAACACA
>VBBT01000011.1 GCA_005881695.1 Candidatus Bathyarchaeota archaeon
CTTCTCTGTGATCTCTGATGGGTATTTGATGATCTTACAGTTCTGTGGGGTGGTGGTGACGCAGCCGTTGCCTGGAGGTATTCCAGTGCCGGGGGCAGCAGAGGTTCCCGTGCCTGCGAAGAAAACGGGGCTCTGGCCGCCTGTGCTGTTTGCTCCCAAATAGAAGATTCGGTAGCTTTCTTCACCTGCATCGCCTGTGGAGAGGAACTGCCATCTTACGAGCCATAGAAGACCAGTCGAACCTGGTGGTGGGAGCAGGCTAGCGAGGCTCTGGAGTTTGAGTGTTGCCCTGAGGTGCGAACTGTCCGGCTGAGAGATTTGCAGGGAAGTTAGGTCTAACGCTGGCTGGTTCATACCAGCCCCTGCTGGGGTGTAGTGTGGTACCTGGGCGTCGCCCAATGGGTCTGGCACTCCCGTGGCTGTGTTGGGGAATGGTGGGGTGAGTGTTGTGCCGATGGCGCTGGGTCCTGCGACTTGTCTCAGCTCGAAGAGTGCTGCTCCGTGATGTTGGTTTGTTAGATCGTTAAGGACGATTCTGGCTGCGCCGTTGGCGTCGAGTGCGACGCTGAAGTAGTCTGCGAGGGTTCGGTCGCCGCCTGAGGTTGTGCAGCCTAATCCTCCAGTGCAGATCTGGCCGTAGTCTGTGGGATGCTCGCTAGCCTTAACCTGGTAGATTGTTGGTGTGGGGGTTGTTGCTGCTTGGACCTGGGTGAAGTAGACGAACCATTTGACGCTGGTAGCTGCAACGCGGTTGTTGTACCATGAAGGGAAGTTGTTGGGATCGCCGCGGGCGTTTGTGCCATAGAATACTATGTCGACTGTTCCTGCTGCGCCTGCGATAGCCCAAGGCATCACATTTGTGTTGGCTGGGTCGCCGTTCACCTGTAGTGGTGTTGACCAGCTTGTGCCCGCGTTGGTGGAGACGGTAAGGTAGACGTTGTTGTTTGCTGTGTCAACCCAGGCGACGTAGATGTTGCCGGCCCGGTCCGTGGTTAGGGATGCGAAGAGGTTTCCGATGGAGCCTCCGGGGCTTGCGGGGGTATCAGTAGAACTGAAAGCGAGCGTGTCCCTCTGCCCAGGGTTCACATGAGCTTTGGAGACGTGGACGTGGTTTCGTTGTACGCATGGCAAGTAAAGGTTGCGTAGTACGGGGTCGAAGATTAGCCGGCCGCAGGGCGAGCCCGCGCCGACGAACGTGGTCGTGGCGGCGTTAGTGTAAACGAATCCTCCGACAGTGTCTGTTGGTCCTGTGGAGCCGGGCGAGGAGAGCACCTGGCTGCCCCCGGGTATTTGACGGTAGGAGAGAAAGACGGTGTTGTCCGAGACGCCGCCGGTTGGGCCGTTGTCAACAGCAAGCCACTGGCGGTCGTCCACTGGGGCCATGGCGGCAACGAAGTTTTCCCTCCAGTTGAGGCCTTGGTCGTTAGAGACTGCGACCCCTATGTGTGCCAGGCCCTCTAGATCAGCAAAGTAGGCGTTTCCCTGATCATCAGTAATGATGTCCGTGTCGCCGCCCCCGGCCGGTGCCGGGTTGGGTCTTAGGCCTGCTGGTGATACAATGTGGAAGCTGTCGCCGTTGTCTGTTGATCTTGCGACGAAGCCTTGGGCGGTGGAGAAGCCCCAGGGTCCGGTCTCCCAGATGTTTCCAAATTTGTCAATGTGTACTAGTGGTTCGCCTTCGGTTCGTTGCGGGTCGACGATAGTGTGCGCACCGAAAGATATTCCCCCGGTTGGGAAGCTTGGGTTGGGTGTAGGACCGCCGGTCGTGAAGGCGAGGAGGGCTGAGCCGGTGTAGCCTGATGCGACGACTAAGAAGGGTACTGTTCGTACTTCGTAGATGCCTGGCATCGGGTTCTGGAGGGCGACTTGTTCGCTTGTAGTTCCACCAGAGGCCGAGGAGCCTACTTGTTGCTGGTCGCTCGTCCTGTAGATGTACAGGTCGAAGTCGTTGCTGTTGCTGGGCCACTGGATGGTGATTGCGACTGAGCCTGTGTGGGTTTGCCAGAAGGTGTTGGGTAGGTTGATGTTGAGGTAGAAGTGGTCGCAGACAAGATTCAGTGTGTCAACGGTTCCCGGGCACTGGGCGGGGTCCGCTGTGAAGGCGACGGTGTAGAACTGTCCTTGCCATGAGGTGCTTGGCTGAGTGTCTGTGATCGTGGCCCCTGGGGGTGTTGCGGCTCTGGCGACAGGTCCCAGGAATGCGGCTGGGCCCAGAAGCATCGTGGCTAGGAGTAGTGTGATTTTGAGGACTGTTCGTGGTGAGATAAGTTGTCGTGACAGTGATAATCAACAGGCAGGGAGCTGGTGTCACGAGTTATATGGAATGTTCAGCCAGGGAATATTCTCGAACTTCGATAATATCTGATTCTGATATATCGCCGTCTAACACTGAGAACCTCTCAGACGCGCACGTTGTCAGAAACTTAGAGCTGTTTTCGCTTCCAAAGGCCGAAACAATCTGGGTCCGGCCCTCGCTATAGTCAAGCACGAGAGGAGACCAGGCCAAGTTTTGTTCCGCAGTTCTTACAGAATAGTGCGTCGGCAGGATTAGCTGTCTTGCAGTTGTCGCAAATTTTAGGCCCTTGCACGGGTCCAGCTCGTGGAGTGTCGTCCGGCCATGGCAGAACAGGATTCTCCATCGTACTGGCCTCCAGCGTCCGATGCGCGAGAACCGAGCCGTAGCCTCCTAGAAATCCCCAGATCGGAATCGTAAGGATGAGGAAGAGAACTTGTTCTCCAGCAGCCGAGCTGCCGAGTCGAAGCCCGTTCAGTATCGCATACACGAGTCCAATGACAACTCCAACGACAGCGCCATTTTCCATTGATCGGCCTGCGGACGTGAATCCCGCGATTGCGCCTGCAAGAGCGGGCACTGCGAAGAAGATGACTAGATCAATGGGCTGAAAATTTGACAACGGGTTTTCAGATGCAAAGACAACCAGTAGTGTTCCTGATAGTATTCCAACTAGGATTGAGAGATCTCGGTGTTGGAATCTTGCTGCTGTTACTGAGATCGATTGCTCCATTAAGGTCGGATTCAAAGATCGTCGAGTTCTTATTCCTTGCTTTTGTGGAAAACCAAAAAGCGAAAAGACACAAATTTACAGAAAAAAGTATACTACAACATTCAACGTTTCCATTTCTCACGCTACTTATCGACTGGAGTTTACTTCGCTGAGCCTAGGACAAGCTTTTTTCTCCAGAATCAGGCGGCCCCTCTAGCTCTCGTCTGGTAAAGCACTCACGGCCAGCGAAACCTAGATCGATTTTTCTTGAGGGCCTGGCTCGATCAACCGGATGGAACCGCGAAAGCTTGCTCCTTTAATGAGGACGTTATGCTGCGGTTGACAGTTACTCGATTGAGAAATGTTTCCCTGGCGACGGGATTCTTGATCTTGCCCGCCTTGCTCACCATCTTATCATATGCTCTCTTGAGATAATCGCGTGCCTCGTCGAGGACCTGGTTATCGCGTAGGACTAGGTAATGATTGAAGAGAATCTCCTCCTGCGCTTCCATCTGCCCGGAACTCTCGAGAAGCTTCACAGCCTTCTCTGAATGATCGAGCGCTTCTCCTAGACGTCCCAGTGCACGGTGGGCCATCGCCATATTCGATTCGCCTGTGATCTGGCCAAACACAAGCGAATACTCCTCACCCATCTTCGATGCCTCCGAGGCATTCTGCAATGCACTTTCGAGATTCTCGTTCCCACCAATGCTCCTAAGGACCGTTGAAAGATCGTTATCGCTCAGAATGATGAGATCAGGGGCGTTGATGTCTTTTGCATGCCTAAGCGCCTGGCTCAGCTCCTCACGGGCCTGTGTGAGGTTTCCCAGATTGAACTGTATTACGCCAAGATCGTGGTAATCCCAAACTTGTCCAAATCTGTATCCCACTTCTATGTCGATCGCAAGCGACTGACGATGAAGATCCAGAGCCTTCTCAAACTGTCCGAGGGAGAGATATACGTCCCCAATGTCTCCCAGCGCACCTCCTTCACGGGAACGATTGCCAATCTCCCGTCTAATCTTCAAGACCTGCTCGTAGTAGTCCAGTCCTTTCAGGTAGTCCCCTTGCGCGCAACAAATGTCTCCGAGGTAGCGCAGGGTTTCATCTTCTCCCGTTCGATCCTCGATTTCCCGGAATAATTCGAGCGCGTGATTGGCTTGATCTAGCGCTTTTGCAAACTGGTTGTGTTTCAGATAGACCTGCGCGATCAGACGTGTTGCGTGGGCTTCTCCTAGGCGATCCTCGTGCTCCTCATAATAGTTCAGCGCTTCTGAGAAATACTGGAGAGACTCGCTCTTTCGCCCAAGGAAAGTGGCAGCCTCTCCAACAACCAGCAGTGCTCCCGCGACTTTCAATTTGTCATTGGCTACGTTGGCAAACCCTAGAGCTTTTTGCCCCTCGAGAATTGCTTGTTGGTACCCTCCCATTCTTGTAAAATGATTTGACTTCCAAGCATGTGCCTCTGCAAGCCGAGTGTTGTCCGACAGAGTCCGGGCGAGGCTCAGCATTCGGTCTATCTCGGCGGCTTCGTTGGACACCTGTCCTTGAAGCGAATAGACCTGCGTTAGCGCGCGTGAAATCTGGTACTCTTGATCACTTCGGAGAAGTCCTCTCGAAGGCAACCATTCTTTCACCTCTTTTGTGCCGTCAGGACGGCTTTGACGGTCAGGGAGACTCACCCTACGGTCCCCAGCTTCATGAATAGACCCGAGAGTCCTGAAAGTCTTGATCTCTCCTTCGAGCTGGTTGAGAAGGTCAAGGAGGCGCGCCCCTTTGTTCGTCAGTCTCAGCCTATCATATGATGATCTATGGGGCATTCGCTCAAGGTATTTCCGGTCCAACAGAAAATCTAGGTATTCTTTCATGAGGTGGAAGTTGAGGTTGCTCTTTTGAACGGCCCTGGTCTTCGAAACTCCACCCTTCGAGGCGAGCAGAATCTCGTAGATTATTTGGGTTGAGTCTCTTCGCCTCTTCCTCGCGACTGGCAAAACGAAGAGAGTACGTATTACGAGATGATAATCATAGTGGACAGATTTTACTAGGAAAAGTCGAAATTTTCTCCGAGGAGAATAGAAACTTCTATACATCGACATAGCCAGTTGTATGCGGCAGTCTCTCTAGGAAACTTAGTTCAGGACCAGTTTAAGTACGGAAGACCCGGTGACTGTGCAGAGTAATATGAACAAGTGCTACAGATCGGTCATCATCAGAGGTCGTCTCAACACAAACCGCGACCTCGACCTACTGGAAATGTAGGGGCGACCACTCCGAGGGGTTTGGAACCCTTGAGAAGAGACGCGACAAGAGTGATCTATGATATCCTCACGCTTGGAGCGCGAGGCGTTTCAAAGACTCAGATCACGTTTCGAGCCAACCTTAGCCACAAACTCGTCGAAAAATACACGGTTTTCCTCGTCAAGAAAGGACTCCTAGTAATGGAGTCGGGTCTTGAGGGAACAAGATACCTGCTGACAGATAGAGGCGATCGTCTTTTTCGCCTTCTTCGAGAGGTCGAGAGTGAACTGAACGATTTCTACGCTATGTCTCTCGCATCAGAGATGAAAGCTCGGGATCCAGCATCACGGACCCATCCGAGCTTCGATACCGAACGAGGCCGTGTTCCGATAGAAATTCAGCGAGCCTCAGTGTCCTAGCCTGCGTCCAGCCAAGCTCTAACGCGATAATCTCCAGTCGATGCCATTGCCCATCTTCTAGAAGTCGCAGGAAATCCTCGATTCCATCCATTCCACCGCACTAGACCACATTGCGGACTCATTAGGAAGATGGAACAGTGGCCTAGAACTTTGTTCTAGAGCCGAGTTTCTCGGGATCTTATATCGTATCTCTACAACTTTCTTAGGTCAGACTTGAAGAGGATCAAGTATTCGATATTGATCTTGTCATTTGCATTCGTGTTGATACAACCCGTACTCGCCGCGTCCACATGGTCTGGTCACAGACCAAACAGCAGCTACTACGATTACACGACCAACCCAAGTGGGCCGCCCGTTACCCAAAACAACGGCCTGACCTCGGACTCAAGCGTTAGCGCATCCGCTCAACCGTACGACTACAAACAGGGCGGAGGACCAGGAGGCCTCGACCTATACCACATACGAGTCGCAGGCGCAGCAAACACCAGAGTAGCCCACACCTACACAACCGCACCATGTTGCAAACTTGACGGTTACGATGACTGCTCAAAGACAGCCCAGTACTGCGTTGACCCGAAGCTCCAAAGCGGCGCGGGCAAATGGTGGAGCTTCGGCGGCATCATTGTGAACTTCTGGGGCCATCCCTACACAAAGATCTTCGTATGCTCTAACGGATGGGCAGCGTTCGAATACAACGACAGCGCCTACCCATACGGTTGTCCATCGAGACCAATGTCCCTGCCGCAACCTGACTACAAAGACTCGAACACAGGTAAGGTCATACAAGTGCCTAAGAGTGTAATCGCACCGTTCTGGGAACCCCTTGACCCAACCGGCTACAACGGCGGCGGAAAAATAATGTTCGACCTCCGCCCACCAATAGTCGATAACAACCGCTACCCGAACGGGGCCGGATGGGGTTTCGGCGTCACATGGATAGGAGTAACAGTTCTCAGATCGGAAGTCTGCCATCCAATATGCGTCTCAGTACAGAACAGCTTCAGCTTTAGCCTGGATGATATCGGCGACGTCTCGTTCGGATACGGACACATCGACACGAAGGACCCTGATTACAGCGATGCCACAATGGGAGTAGATGATCCAACCGGATACCTCGCATTCTCCCCTGACCGAGCCAGCACACTATCTTATGCTGGAGTCAATATGGTGGATCCAGGCGCGGACAATCTAAACGCATTACCGTACTCGTCTATCCAGGACACGAAAATCGTACTCACAGATCTCACCCCCTCGGATGCAGCCCAGGGAGGGGCTGACCAGAACTTCGTTTACACCTATAACCTTCGGACAACGACACCGCCGCCTGCGCCCGACACCGCGATTCAAACGTACGCCCCCTGGGTTGTTGGAGGCATCACAGGCGTTGCTTGCGTCTTACTCACCGGGCTTGACCCTGGCTGCATTGAGGCTGTTACGGTCCCCAAGGACATAACGCAAGTTGTGCTTGGTAGCCTGAAGCCTGCAACGCTGGCCACATCTCCCGTGTACTCGAGTATGAACGGAGGAACAAGCGGGGGGGTAGAAATCTACGCACACGAGGAGGATCAGTTGTGCGGGGGAGGTCGTTTCGATACGAGAACTGACTGGCATGATTGCGCCAAGGATGTTGTCGCCTTCGATCAGTTCGATTGGGCTGTCCCATCAGGCTCTGGCTCGCATACACTTCAGATCCAGTTCGGCGTCCAACTTGGGCCTGACGTATGCTGCTCCTATTCCGGGTATCCGTGGCGCTGGACAAGTGTAACTCTCACCGTTGATGCGGGGGATTTCACAGTTTCATCATCAGGGCAGTCGGCATCAACGATTACGCCTGGATCCTCCTTGACGTCGACGATCAACCTAGGCTTCAACAGCCTATCCACCTTCTCAACCACTCTCTTCCTCTGTTCTCAAGTATCACCTAACAATCTGGCTTCCACGCCGCAAGCAACTTTCAATCCTCAAAGCACTAGCCTCTCCGCCAACCAGGCAGCATCCTCAACCATGACCGTCACGACTACTTCAACGACAGCGTCTGCCGCGTATACCGTGAATGTTATCGCCTCAGACAGGTCGGATTGCCAAGGAGATCTTATCCACACTACAACGGTCTCGTTTAGCGTTGTTCTGCCTGACTTTACTATTTCCGCCAATCCCGCGTCCATTGGAGTCACTCAGGGATATCCGGGCACCTCCACCATAACCGTTAGCAGCCTCAACACATTCTCCGGAAGCGTAGCCTTGTCCGCGAACTCTCCTGCAGGGTTCTCTGCGACTCTCAATCCCACGACCGTCTCAATATCGTCTGGTGGGACCGCGGCCTCGACACTGACTGTGACGCTCACCGGTGCGCCACGTGCAGGTACCTACACAGTTATTGTCGCTGGGTCATCAGGAACATTATCCCACCCAGTCAACGTCCAAGTCTCCTATCCCGGAGACTTCACTATTAGTCCGTCGAGTCCGATTACTTACGGAATGTATCCCCAGGCTTGGTGGTGGGCGAACCCTGCTGTCTCAGTGAGCACTGTCAATGGGTTTACGGGCACAGTCTCGCTCACGACTAATCCTTCCGCAGGGATCAGCACTCAGGTAAGCCCCTCGAGTGTCACTCTCACTTCATCTACCACCTCTGCCGGTGTTGGCGTGGGCTTCTACGCTTCGTCGGGAGGATTGTACAGTCTCACAGTCACTGGCAGTAGCGGTTCGCTTAGTCATACCACTGCCACGATATCTCTGATCTGTCCTGACTTCTCTCTCTCAACTTCGCCCTCCTCATTCACGGCCTTACAAGGAACATCCAATCCCGTTCAGCTGACTGTTGGCAGTGTGCAGGGCTATAGTGGAACGATCCAGCTCTCCATCTCGTTGCCAGACAGTAGCTGGGGAACATCGGGCTTCCCGTCAAGCCTCTCCCTGAACTCTGGGTCATCCACCTCGGCCGCTTTCAGCATCTGGTCCGGAAGCGCTACAACGCCAGGTACCTACACTATCACCATCACAGGGTCGGCCTCGCTCAATCCCTCTTACACTTGGACCCACACAACCAATCTAACCGTAAGGGTAACCAACAATCGACTCACGAATCCTGGTTTTGAAACAGGCGACTTTACCGGCTGGACCCAAACTGGAATGGTCATTCGAGCCGACGCGCCGAATGTCCACTCAGGAACCTACTCCGCAGCCCCATACTACAACCCATCTACATACGTCTACTCAGCATTCACTCTTCAGCAAAACCTGCCAACTCCAGTGGCGGGGAGTTCTATCTCCACGATCTCCCTCTGGTACCGCTGGGGAACCTCGGCCGATAGCGTCCGAGTCCTTTACACTGATGGAACCAATACGCAGACAAATCTGCCCTCCAATGGAGGCACCTGGACCCTCGTGAACGCTTCCTTCGACAGCACCAAGACGATCAGTGGAATCCAAGTCGTGAGAACGTCAGGCCAAGGCACTAACATATGCCTAGACGACTTCACCATCAGATAACGGCCCTTAACATGACTATCATAGCCCGGTCCCTTTTTTTTATTTCCAGGCCTCCGTAAGATGTCCAGAGGCATCCCTTATTCAGAATTACTGAACCTATCGTCCACGATGGGATTCCTTTCTTCGTTGAATGATCGCTTCGAATCCAGTGAGGGGGTACGGCACACCATCTGTCACTTCAAACTCTCGTCTTGGAAAACGTCAGGTGTGTTCGGATAGAAATTCAGCGAGCCTCAGTGTCCTAGCCCGCGTCCACCCCAGCTTGGACAATAGTTGACCTACCTGATGCCAATTTCCATCATCGAGTAGCCTCAGGAAATTTTCAATCCCATCTATATGCCCGATCGGACTAGTAGATGACTTGTTCTCATTAGGAGCTGGGAATGAAAGTTCTTGAACAAAGTTCTAGAACAGAGTTTCCGCGCAACTTATGACTGAACTCACTAGCAGCAGCTTTCAGAACCTTGTCTCGGACAAATCTGAACCGACGGAAGTCAAGAATACTCAGAGGGAGAATTGCCTACCCGGCATTGTCGCTTTTAATAATTCTGACCATGTTGGTCTCGCCGATACACGCGTGGTCAGCTGACAGGCCGTCTCGTGATAACAAGGCTTCTCAATGGTTGTATTCTTACGAGACCCCGCCTATAGGAAATAATCCTCTTGGTCCGGTTACGGACAAATCGATTCCATCGCCATTTTCTGATTCGCAGATTAGCCTCGCTACCGAGACGCTTTCTTACATTCACAATTACGATGCCCAGGACTGCACGAAGCTATGCCATGACAAGTACACCTTCAGGCTAATGGCATTCGCAACCTCACGATCTGCCCATGTTATGCCTGCTCCGACCTATCACGGTTATCCGGACATAAACCAGTGTACGGGCACTTCACCTTCCTCACCGTTCTGCGTTAACACCGGCATAAACTCCCAGAACGGAGGAACCTGGGAAAACCTCGGCTTCACATTCTTCCTATACGGCCAGGGATACAACAAAATTTTCATCTGCTCGAATGGTTACGCAGCGTTTGTCTTCAACGCTGGCGCCTCTTCATGCCCATACCCTCCAATGTCCGACCCCACCCATTTCGCTATGTTCGGTGCGGCCCTAGACTCGAAGGGCGACATCACGGGGGTCCCTAGCGCAATCATCGCCCCATTTATGCAACCTATGAATGCTGGCTGGCAAAATGCCAGAATCTACTACACCACACAGGCCCCTGACTTTTCCCCATGCCCGCCCTCCTGCGGCAGTCCACCCGCAAAATTCTTCGGAGTAACATGGAGCCAGGTACAAGACGATAATGCACAGTGTAATGTCCATGGATGCTCCGACTGCTGGCCCTGCGAAAGCACGTTCAGCTTAACCATCGATGAGTTTGGAAACATCTGGTTCTGGTACACAAGTACCACTCTTAGTCCCCCCGGGAGTTTACCTCGCACTGACGTGGTAATCGGAGTAGACGATGCGGCGGGAGTGTTGTCTACGCTAGCGGATTGGAACTCGGTAAACACCTATTGGGGACTCACGATGCGGGATCCCAATTATCCCGCGCCGGACCCCAATCATCCCATTCCGACTCCAAACTATTATTCATGGTTGAACGATCTCAAGCTGACATTCGATGATCCGAACACTGCAGACACATTGAACCCTACTAGCAACCCATACTATGGCCACGACCTTCAGACTTCTCCCTCTTCTACAAAATGCGACTTGACGTGTCAGGCTGACGGAACAATAACTGAAAGCCTAATTGTCGGAGCGTTTTGTTTCGTCGGGACGTACATTTGCATAGCGGCCGAGGCCGCCGATCTCGCTTACAAACTGTTGCCTTTCCAAGCATCAATGCCAGTTGCAACCTTCGGCTCGCACTGGATGAACTGTGTTGGAGGCGGATGCCTGGACCAGGGCAACCTAGAGCTACCCGCACACCAGGAGGATGGACTTTGCAACTGCGCGACCGATGCCTCCATCTATCTGACCGCGGTAGACTGGATCGTACCCTATGACACTAGCACGACGCATAACCTGAAGATCAAGTGGGGAGTTGAGATGGGTTCGGCGGACGGGGGAACCAGCTTTTCCGACACCAGCGGCACTCGCGGCTGGGCCGAGATCAACTTCGCTGTAGACAATGGTGACTTCACTATCTCAGCGTCTCCTAAATCAGGATCAGTTGCTCAAGGATCCTCAACAACTTTCAACGTGAACCTAAACATGATCAATTATGCAGCGGCCGGAACTTCAGTTTCGCTGTCGGCGAACACGCCGGTCTGCCCCAACGGTAACGGGCTTTGTGTAAGCTTCAGCCCAGCAAGTGTGGGACTATCTCCGGGAGGAGCAGGGTCTTCTACAATGACCGTCTATGCTGGTGCCAGTGCCCCTCTTGGTCCTAATACAGTGATAATCACTGGTACAGACCCAACAACCGCTCTGACACACTCTTACCAAGTATCTGTCACGGTTGCCCTGCCGGACTTCAGCATTAGCGCAAATCCGTCTTCGATCAATGCGTACGCAGGCACACCTGGAACTTCAACAATCACCCTTGGCAGTCTCAATATGTTCTCAGGCAGCGTGGCGCTATCCGCAAGTCCTCCATCAGGCTTCACGGCGACTCTCAACCCTACTAGCGTGTCGCTTTCGTCGGGTAGCACCACGACCTCGACACTCACCGTGTCGCTTGCTGGCGCGCCAAGCGCAGGCACGTACACGGTTACTGTAACAGGGTCATCAGGAGCATTGTCCCACCAAGTCAACGTCCAAGTCTCCTATCCGGGAGACTTCACTGTTACCCCCACAGGGTCGGTCTACGGAATATATCCGCAAGCATGGTGGGGTTCAAGCGGGGCTTCCGTCGCGGCGGTAAACGGGTTCACGGGAACGATCTCGTTGACCTCGACGTCTTCCCCAGGCCTCAGCACCTATCCGAGCCCCTCGTCTCTCGCTCTCACATCATCCACGACGTCAGCCAGCTCAGGCATCAACTTCTACGCGTCCTCCGGAGGGTCATACACGTTCTACGAAACCGGGACTAGCGGATCGCTGACCCACAGCACAGCAACCTCAACAGTTATTGTCTACGACTTTGCTCTCTCAACCAACCCGACTTCGTTCAACGACTATCCAGGCTCGCCGTATGCGGTTGTGATTTCTGCAGCTAGCGTGCAAGGCTGGAGCGGAACAGTCCAGCTATCAATAAGCTTGCCAAGCGGCTGGACCACGTCTAGCTTCCCGTCAAGCCTCTCGTTCAGCTCGGGAATGTCCAGCTCGAATACGTTCTATATCACGCCTGCGAGCGGTACGGCGCTGGGCACCTACACGATCCCGATAACCGGGATAGCTTACCTTAACCAATACTATTCGTGGAGTCACACAACGAACCTGAGCGTCACCGTCATCAGCCCACCAAGCGGCGGGGGAGGTGGAGGCGGTGGACCGCCCAAACCAACGTCACCATCCTCCTTTGCCACTCCAAGTACAATACAGGCTCAGCTTCTACTTGCGGCCAAGGCGGACACTAGAATGAATGACTATTCAGGTTCAACAGCAACTATCGAGCAAACACACCACAATCTGAAACTAATCGCCGGTGCGGGATTCAATACTTGCTTTCCTGCTCTATTCTAGAGCATCTAACTTCAACAACAGAAATCAAGCAAACTCGTCCTCTTTGATTCGTTGGAGGAATTTGTGGTTGCGGTCCGAAAGCTCGAGAGCCGAGGCTTAGATACTATTTCTTAGCGCGTCTCTGCTAGACCGGAACAGATCGGGACCTCCAACCCATCAACGCACTTCCTGCCCCAGGAGGGATGTTGGATTCCCATACATTAGCCTCTTAAGCGGCGCCCCCTCCTTGGGATATCACTGGTCGAACAAGCTTGTCGGCAGAAAGATACAGAGAGAGGATGGCGGAACTCAATGTGGAAATCGAAAAACTACAGCACGAGATCAGTAAGAAGCAAGCAAAAGGAAAACCCACCGATGACCTTGAAAAGAAACTTGACGAACTGGAACGTGAGAAGCATGATTTCGTCGAACGGATCGGGGA
>VBBT01000137.1 GCA_005881695.1 Candidatus Bathyarchaeota archaeon
GGATGATTCTCATCATCTCGCGTTGCGGAATCGGGTTCGGCGAGGCCACATTGACCGGCCCACTGAAATCGTCCCGGTTGATCAGCCATTCGACGGAGCGGCAAAAATCGACTTCATGAATCCAGGAAATGAACTGGCGCCCACCGGCAATGGTGCCTCCCAGCCCCCATCGCGTGAGCCCTCGCAGGGTCCGGTAAACACCACCCTTGCTCGCGGCGAAGACCATTGCCGTGCGCAGCGCGACCTTCCGCGTAACAGGGGTGGGCGCCTCGAAGAGCGTTTCCTCCCAGGCGCGTGCGACTTCGATGGAGAATTCATCCTTGGCCTCGGGGGTCGCGCCAATTTCGCCGGTGGCCTCATCCATCTGCCGGTCGAATGTGTGTTTGTAGATTGTGGCGGTGCTGGCGTTCAGCCACACCTGCGGTGGTTGCCGGCTGAGGGCGATGGCGTCGCCCAACACCTTTGTCGATTGAACCCGCGACTCGAGGATCTCGCGCCGGTTGCGTGCGTTGTACCGGCAATTCACCGATCGCCCAGCGAGATTGATCAGTGCGCTTGCACCGTCGAGCTCTCTCGCCCAGTCGCCCAATGAATGCCCATCCCATCTGACTTGACGAATCGACCGCGCAGTTTCTTGCGGGGATCGAGTCAGGATCACGATATCGTTATCTCTAGCGACAAGGTTGTCCGTGAGCAAGCAGCCAATGAAGCCGCTACCGCCAGCAACGACGATGCGATTCCTCATCTTCCGGTTCAACTCGAAAGCAATCTCCCTTGTGTTGCCAAACCTTTTCGCGGTTGGTTCGTCATTACTAGCCGTGTTCCCGAGGCTTAAGTACGCAACCTATTGATGCTTGGAAACGATCTAGACGATCAATCCTCGGAGTGCTGGCTCATGAGTATTGACACTGCAGACTCAAACGTCAACCGCAACATTACCCCCGGAGAATGGCACTCGATCAGCGTATGCGTGTAGCACTCAGAGCATCCCCAGTTGAGCGAGTAATTCGTGCCAATCACACTGATGGGAATCAGAATCTGAGTTCCATTCCCTAATGAACGAGCGTTAGAATCACGATGAGATAGATAGGGATCGTAGAGGCACCTTCGCAGATGCCGGATGCGATAATGCTGTTCGTTTTGCGCATCAGCTTCACGAAGAGAAGGCCTCCGACGAGGGCGACCAGGACCGCCCCTATGAGTTGAGCAAAGTACTCTTGTTCAACGACTGAGAGCGCGAAAATGATCGTTGAAAGGAGGTTAGTGCCTCGCCGCGGTAGGAAGGCGTCGTACCGTTGCACGAAGAGTCCTCGATACAGTAGTTCCTCCTTTGGCCCGTTTAGAAGAGCAACGATCGAAAGATATGGGGCTAGGGAAAGTACGAAGGGAAGGCCCACGCCTTGGACCCCGAACGAGGGCGCTAGTGCTTGTTCGATGAGAAATGATACGATTAGGAGCGCAAGGAAGACTGGAACGGCGATGGCGAGGCCCAATCGCAGGTTTCCCTTCTGGAGAAAGAGCGAGCTGAGGGTTCCTCCGTTTGCCAGAACTAACAGGATCACTGGGGCGAGCACTACAGAGGTGTCAATCACCTGGTAGACGATAAGGCCGTTAAGGGAAGGGAGTAGACCGTTAACAGGAGAGCTGTCCAACACGAGGTGTCGGACCGAGATTACGAGGGCAAATACAAAGAAAGCGTATGTGATGGTTGAGAAGCGTCTGAGACGAGACGATCGATGCATGAGATAATATGCGAGGCCGAAGAAGACAGGCGGAACCACGCCCAAGACATCACTCAGGTTATCGGCAACTAGGACTGTGCCCCCACCAGCAGCAAGGAATGCCAAGAAGAGACCCCAACTGGACCGCTGAGCCTCCGGTTGCGGGCTAGGAGAATTCGGCTGGACCATGCGTGACGAAAATTAGGACTGTCCTATTACGATTATGCTATGGAAGGCTACGCATTTTACAGAAACTCTTCGCAGTCATTGGCTCTTGGTTGGAATCGATTCGTCAGAAGCTAAATCTGACCATCTGATGTTAGTGGGTCTATCGCCTGTTTGGGTTGGTGGAAGGACTCTTCATGATGACCGACGAAGTAGTTGATCAGCGTTCGCAAGAATGAATCAAGTGATTGATAGTTTACAACGAAAATGTTCAGATGACTCAGTCGGTGCAGGCCCTCCGGCTCTGGAAGATCGAAGTCTATCTGCAAGTACCGGTTCAGTGGAAAACTGTAGATTAGATATGGTAGGACATGAGACTTGGCGTTCGCTGCCGCTTCTATCTTGGAATCTGCCGCGTCAAACTCGACAAGGTGAAGGTTCGCCGCCGTCACAACAAGCGGTATGTGAATGGAATTGGCAGCCAAGACAGAGTAGAGAGCATCCTCCTTTACAAGGTCCTCGTCAGAACGACGGCTCTCGGCAATTACTGACTTAACAGAGAACGCAGCCTCCCTACGTGCATCGTACACCGCGTCCCTTCCCTGCCGTCCGAACTCAATCGTGGTAGGATCAGTCAAGTCATCCCTCAACTCCCGTCCTATCGTGCAGACCGGAACATCTGGACCGGGCCACTTCGAAAGCTGAATCTCGCCGAAATCAGAAACAACAAAAGGCTTCGATTCTAACCGGCTCACCTGATTAAACCGAACAAGACTTTTGCCCATCTCAGGGAGAAAGAACCAGTCTTCCGAGGATCGTTGCTTGGACTGGGTATGAAGAACCAGCTCATAATCAGTTTCTCGATGGTGACGTCGAGCTAATACGTCCACCGAGCTCTCGTAAACGCAGGTCTGCGGCCCCAATGAGTAGCCGAGCGTGATCGGATACTCTTCCTCGACATGGAACCCCGCATGCTTGATCAATGTCGCCGAGTATCTCTGCAGGAAATATCCATACATCCCCACCCTGTTAACTAGATTTTTTTCATCCCGAGAAACGTTGGAAGCATTTGGGACATTGATTGTTTCGGTGCTAGAACTGTGGCTCAAGTCAAGAAACCTGATGAATAATGGTCAACTTAGAGGTTACGGCTCGTATCAACTCCGCTTTCACTAGCGGACCTACTTGTGGGCAAAGTAGACGGTCAGCGGCTCTACTTTGGAGTCGATTCTTCCGAAGCCAAATCTAACCATTCGTCAGCAGACAGTTGACTTGTCTTGAGGCGATTAGTGTATATCCAGCATCGTCTTGGGACTTCACCATGCCAATGATTGATGTTTACGCACCAGCCGACCTCTTCCCAGCCGGCATTGACGGTCGGCTTGGCAAAGAACTCACTATGGCCGTTCTCCGCGCTGAGGGTGTCGTGACCCCTGGTCCCTTCCACTTGAACAACACTGCCGCTTTCATCCACCGAATGGATCCGCACGCGATACACACCGCAGCCACCG
>VBBT01000112.1 GCA_005881695.1 Candidatus Bathyarchaeota archaeon
AAATGGTAAAGGTGAACATGAGAGTAGAATCCATTGAAGGATTTTCGGGCCATTCAGACAGGAACCAGCTCCTAGGGTTCATCAAGAGAATGTCTCCCAAGCCAACCAAGATTATCGTTAATCACGGGGAGAGAAGGAAGTCGGACTTGTTCGCCCAGAATGTAAACCGAATATTCGGAATTAAAACTGTCGTACCGGACGTTCTTGAATCAATAAGGCTACGATAACAAGCTAGAACGTCATCGGGTTCCGGGAACCGCTTCGTTCTGTATCGGGGCCGCGGGGATCGCTCCCTCGGACGAGGCGGCTTCTTTCCTCCAAACCCTCACACCCGCCGGTGTTATGACGATCCGCTCTTCTCCGAGACGAGCGATGTCTCCGCCCAACGATTTCGTGTAGTCCGTCAGCTCGGTGATTGCCAGTTTTGTCTCTTCGACGCTTTTCCGCGCCAAGGGCGTAATTCTTACGATGAGAATATTGCCTGTCCGGACTTCCCCTTTTATCGTCTCTACATCGTCCAGCTCTTGAAGAGGGAGGGCTTTCACATAGATCGTAGAATGCTGCATGGGGAAAGATCAGGCTAGGCTCCGGGAGCTTATCATCGGGCTTGAGCCCGGTTCAACTTTAAACATTTCCCTGACTATTTTCGATAGAAAGCGTCAACTCGAACTCGGCACGGTCGGACCCTTGGGCTTTATCACCTCCCAGATCAGGTCCCCGACAAAATGGACGTTCTCAACAACCTTACCCTTTTTTGTCGCGGCCATTGGACCAGATCCCGTGAGCGCTCTTCCCACTGCAAGGTATTTGCCGTGCTTCTCGTCGACGACTACCAGGAATTGCCTTTCAGCAAACTCTCCGTCCACCTTCCGGATTCCCGGAGCCATGATATCCGCTCCCCCGACCACATGTGGAACAGCGCCCATGTCGACGACAATTCGTGGCATGCCGTCCAGCGCAGAGGTGTTGGTTAACACTGGTGCCAATTCACCTTTCCGCCTAAAGGCAATCGCCACGCCGTCGACAAATACGATCTCTGAGTCCTTGACAGTCTCTATCTCTACTCTAACTTTGTGAGTGAGATGTTGTTGGTTCGGAAGACGTCGTAGCTCTTCAATCAGAGGCTTAGAATCCCGATCTTTGAGTATGGTTCTGACTGTCAAGACTTTTCGAAATCATCAAAGAGAGACAATCTTTAAAAGAGTACCTTCGCCGGACAAACCGCAACTCTCCGGTTGAACGATGAATGTCTGAAGTTGCAGCGAAGATCTTCGAAGAGAGCCTGAACAAAGTAGTACTCGTCCAACTTAAAGGCGGACGAAGCGTGCGAGGAAGACTCTACAGCTTCGACCAGCACATGAACCTAGTACTCGAAGATGCGGAAGACGTCACTAACGCAGAGTCAACCAAGAAACTCGGGACTATCATTGTTCGAGGAGACAACGTGGTCCTCGTGTCCCCTCCACCAAAACGATAGGCGCATTCAGCTCTCTCCTAGTTTTGAAACCCGGTGGCCGGCCATTACGAGAGCTCTACGAGAGCTCTATGCTATCGTGTATAGACTTGCCGTAAGAGGAAAATGAAAAACGATGGAGAATCCCACCAACTTAGCAAGGCAGTTCAGCAAACTCGAGTCCGATCGCGAATTTCAAATTCAAACCCAATAGATCGCGTCAATTCATGCCAACTGAAAGACGACGACTTACAAAGGTTAAATAGAATCCGCCGGGCAGTCGGCGTTTCACACCGTGAAACGTCTTGAATCGGGGGGCCTTATGCGTGATTCTCATAATTCTATCTCTGATGCCCGCCATTCCCCCAACCCTACAGACAAACCATGGCTTCTCGACCCACCCGAGGCAGACCTCAACCTACGTGGCAGGCGGGGACCCTAACGGCACTCTTGTAGCTTTCAATGCGTCCCGTGCTCAATTCGACATATACACACAACAAACTCCGGGCGAAGTCAACCCGGGAACTGGAGGGGGAACCCTCACTTGGTTTGGAGGTAACTTCACGAACACACAGACGGGAGCACCCGTTTCAAACACCGGTTTCAACTACACCATCCAAAGCAACACCATTGGCACTCAGAACGTGACATGGCCCACGGTCAATATACCACACGGAAACTTCTCCTCGACCACGTACCTCAAATTCGATTGGCGAGGTAACACAGGGAACGGAACCAAGGCAAGCTACCTGGTCTACAACGGAACGAGAGTCGCACCTCCGATCAATGTCACAAAGGTCGACCAAAAAACGATCACAGGGGGGGACCGATCCATTACCTTAGGGACGCCTCCAGTTAGCTGCGGCCCCAATGACGAATGCTTGGATGTCTCCAGGTTCATCGGTTTCAATCTTACCCTGACATTCCTGTTCAACTCTAACTCGACTGGAAAGAGGTTGAGCGTCAGAGTGAGCGACATCGAGGTCGTATCAGCAGATGGTGCCCCAACCAGTTCGTTTTCACACTCCATGAAGCTCGACCCAGCAGACTCGACCAAAGTCATCCACAACGCTGATCTAACTCTGACCTACTACGCAAATGTCACCTATCCCAAACCCAACTCTCCTACGGTGCACTTGAACCACATCTGGTCACAGATGACCATAACTTACTACTACCCGAACTCGTACACTGGCATCACCATCACCCAGAATGGGACACCAATCTTCCCAACCATCTCGCCCGCCGTCCCGCTAGCCCAAGGAGATTGCTCAACTGCATTCTGTACTAACATTCATTTCATTGGCCTGAACATGACCGTGTCAAACCCAAGTTCAGCACTGAGAGCAAGTATCAACATCATCGGAAACTCGATCAATGCCGAAGCTGGAATCGAAACCACACTGGGCGGCGTCACTACGACATATTGGGGCCCTGGAGACCTCTTGCAACTAAAGGTCAATACTCGTCAAGGAGTCAATGTCACCGGGTCCAACATAGTATCCGCCAACAGGACCGGGATAGTCAGGTTAAGTCAAACATTCGCCAATGTCAGGAGGGGAATCTCTCTCGAAAACTTCACCACTCCACTTCCACAAGATACATCCTTGCTTGGTTTGTGGACCGTGAGTGGCAATTTCACCAACGGCTACGACTACGGGTTCAACTCCACCTCGTTCACGCTCGAACAGCTCGGAGTCAGCGGATTCACATATTCCGGAAACAATCAACGCTTGACCACTAGCGGCACACTGACTCACGCGCCGACTATGTCGCCCGAACCGATCGTGAATGGTTATGTCTTTGCGATAGACAGCGGATCCGGAGCGGCTCCATTATCGACCCCGACAATAACCAGCGGCACTGGAATGTACATTTCCAACATCACATTACTCAACGGAGTCTTCACATCGGGCCAAGCACTGATAATGACGTTCACACTAGTCAACCCGACCGGAGTCGCGATGAACGCCACTCTTACTATAGACCATGAATGGGTCGCCAATACGCCACATGATTCGAACGCCACAGTTACGATCCCCTCAGGAGACCGTCCCTTCTTACTTAGAACAAATTACGTCTACAAACTCAGCGCAACATTAACACCCGCCGGCATCGACACGATAGTCACAGGACTTTCTAGTGGTAACAGCGTTTCCGCGAACCTGCCACCAGGCAACCCTCCGGTAACAAGCCTAAGACAACAGTCGGGGCTGTTCAAACTAATCGTCACGAGTAACCCCGCCTCCAGCTCGGCGACCTCCCCCTGCGTCCCGCAGTGCAAGAACGGCTTGGAATCCCCAGCGTACGCCTACGTCTTGGTGAACCCGCCGGTTCCGGGGAGGCTTCTCGCGTCTGCTAGTTTCATGTCAACAGCAAGTGGAGCTTTCTCTGCGCCAATTACTTCGGGCAAGATACTTGGGGCTACCAAGTTGATATTCTTGTCTTTGGGAAGGGACGTTAATGGTCTCGCGATTACAGTGCAAGACAAGTCGACAAAGGAGTCTACGATCCTTCAATCAAGCATTGGAAACGTTCCAACCGCGACCGAGAATCAGCCGACGAGCATAACCCTTCATCTGACAAGTAATTCGACAATCATAGACATGAATATCACGATCAGCTTGAACCTTCAAGGGATTGGATTGGTCCAAAGCCAATCTGGAATCTACATCCCGCACGGTGCGTCAAAGGACGTGACCTTCGACTTCAACGCCCCAGCTTCGGCTGGAGTGTATGCACTGACATTCTTCTCTCCTGACTACGGTGCCCCGCTGATCACCGGTACATTACAAGTATCTCTTCTGCAGAGCTCTCTCCAGATCATTATCCCTGCAATTATCGGACTCGCCGCTGCGATCATCATCCTCCTATTTTTCTTGTTCCGGAAAAAACCACTCGCCGAAGCCCAATCAACCGAGAAAGAGAAGACCAAGCCAACGAAACCTCCTAAATCAAATCCTAGCTCTTCGACCTCGAAATCCTTAACTTAAAGCGAGAGCGTCTTAATGAGATTCTTGGTTTAGCGTTATGGAGTCTGGTCCTGAAGAACCCCTAGGAGAATCGTTACCACCAGAAGCTCCGCCCCGAGAACGAAATCCGGGCGGGCTCATTTATGAATGCATAAACTGCGGGTCGAAATTAACGGCTGACCAGCTTGCCATGACACCGGAGATCAAATGCCCTTTCTGCGGTTATAGGATTCTTCGAAAGGTAAGACCTCCAATCGTAAAGCATGTGAAGGCCAGATAAGGCCGACCGAGTCCTTTCGGAGAACCGATATCGAGAACATGCTCGATTCTGATCGAACTCTGAGCCGAGAACCCTTGCAGCAACAAATCAAAGACAAACACAAGCTTTTGTCCGAGACCGCTCGGCGGAGAGGATTCTTCTGGGGCTCATTCGAAATCTACGGAGGCCTCAGCGGATTCCTGGATCTAGGCCCTCTCGGCGTCGGACTCAAGAGACAGATAGAAGATACGTGGCGAGAATTCTTCCTCCGACGTCATGGATTTGTCGAGATCTCGACGCCAATAATTACCCCTCACAAGGTGTTGGAAGCTTCGGGTCACGTTGAGAACTTCAAAGACCCCATGACCGAGTGCAGTAATTGCAAGAGAAGATTCCGAGCAGACCAACTGGTTAAGGAAGCTACCGGCCTCGAGACCGAAGGCATGAGTCTGGAGCAACTTGGCACGCTCCTGAAGGAGAAACACGTGAAATGCCCTGAGTGCGGCGGCGAACTAGGCCATCCCCAATACTTCATGACAATGTTCAAGACTAGCATAGGCCCGTACGGCGAGGACCCTGCCTACGGCCGCCCGGAAGCCGCTCAAGGAATATTCGTCAACTTCCGCCGAATCTTCGAGACTATGAGGGAGAGGTTTCCAATAGGAATAGCCCAAGTGGGAACAGTCCTTCGCAACGAGATATCCCCTAGACAGGGTCCTATACGACTGCGGGAGTTCACGATAATGGATTTCGAACTCTTCTTCGACCCGGAAGAGCCTGACTGCCCATACCTAGACGAGGTGGCGTCTGAAGAGTTATCGATCGTTACCGAGGAAAATAGAAAGAAAGGCGCGGAAAATGCAACTAAGGTCAAGGTAGGCGAAGCTGTCAAGAGACAAGTGATCAAGGCACCTTGGGCAGCATACTTCATGGCGCTGTCGAAACGGTTCCTAAATCAACTCGGGGTCGATGGGCGACATCAAAGATTCTTCGAAAAACTTCCAACCGAAAGGGCTCACTATTCGGCCCAGACATTTGACCACGAAGTTGAACTGGACCGCTGGGGCTGGACTGAGGTAGCGGGTTTTGCGTATAGAACAGACTACGACTTGCGAAAACATATAGAAGCGACAGGAGAGGACTTGCAAGTGTTCAAACCCTATCAAACACCTCACTTCCGAAAGGTCAAATCGATCAGGCCAAACCACCAAAACATCAGAAAAATATTTCGAGAAGAAACGGGAAGAGTCGCTGATCTGATATCCAAAGAGGACCCCGAAAGATTTCTCCGGGCCAAGAAAGCTGGAGAGTTAGTGAGAATTGGAGAGTACACTGTTCCCCCAGACTGTTTCGACGTAGTTGAGGAAGAGGTAAAGGAAACTGGGACCCGTTTCGTACCTTACGTAATCGAGCCAAGTTTCGGAGTGGAACGTCTTCTCTACACGACCCTCGAGTACAACCTTACATTGAAGGAGGATAGGCTCATTCTAGGACTCCCATTCAACCTCGCTCCCATTCAAGCGTCCGTCTTTCCTTTGGTAAACAAGGACGGGTTACAAAAGAGAGCCACGGAAGTGTACGAAGCGCTCATCGCCGACGGCTTGAGGGTAGAGTATGATGAATCGGGCTCCATTGGAAGGAGATACGCTAGGGCCGACGAAGCAGGCGTGCCTCTTGGAATCACAATCGATTATGACACCCTCAAAGATGACACGGTCACTGTTCGAGATCGCGATAGCTGGAGCCAAAAGAGAACCCCTATCGGAACGCTAGCATCAACAATCCACACCATGGTAAAAGAAGGGTTCAACTCTCCAAAATGACCCAGATTAGACTGCTGCTAGTTTTTTATGGCAAGGATAGCATCACATTGCGAGACGGTGCTACTTGATGACCTTTCCAGTCGAAACCGAAGCGAACATACGACGGAGAATCCTCGACATATGTAGAGAACAGACTAGGAACGTGGTAGACATAACCCGCGAACTAGCCCTCATGACAGACAACGTTTCAGATGGAAAAGCCAAGGAAGCGAAGGAACACTACCAGAACATGTTGAAGATTCTGGGAGACTTCGAAGGAACCAAGAAGAAACTTCTGGAAGAAGTCGCTTCATTCGGGACCCTCCTCAGCAACCGGGAGGATTTCATCAGGTTGATCTTCAAGATAGGTGAAGTTGCCGACTATGCCCAGGGCATTGGTTACCGCCTGTCCGCGGTAATCGACCGCAACTGGAAGGTTGACAAGAAATACACCAAGCGGCTTGCGGAACTGAACGCCCTAGTGCTCGAGGAAATGTCCAAGATAAGAGAGACTGTAATGTCCCTCGGGTTCAACCCAACCAAGGCCATGGAGCTCTCCAGAGGAGTCGAGGAAACAGAAAAGAAAGTTGACATGGCCTATCGATCTCTCGACCTCGAAGTACTAGATGAGAAGATTCCGTTACGAACTCTCCTACTAGTCAGAGACCTTGGTGCTCACATGGAGAATATGGCCGACCTAGGGGTGGACGTTGTAGACCTGATCAGGGTAATCGCCCTGACGGCCTAGAAAAATCATGAAGTCCACGACCCTTCAAGGCGAAGCTGAACTCATCGGAACCCGTCTCATAGTATGGGATGCCAAAACCGGGCTCGACATTTACCGCTCGGGCTTCTTCGGAAAACCAGTTGGAATACCCAAACCAAAGCCTGACCAAGACTTCGACGTTCCATTATTGCTCGACCTCATGGAAGGGCTATACCTTCTCGAGCATCAAAGGATATCAGTAATTGACGGGAGAACCAAAGAACCAGTTCGCAGATCACTTTTACTGAGAGAAGCGAGAGAGACGTATCGTGGATTCAGTCAAGCATACCAAGTATACAAGGACCTGAGAAACAAGGGCTACATAGTTACGCCCGGAATAAAATTCGGTGCTGACTTTGCAGTCTATGAGCACGGACCTGGGATAGATCACGCGCCCTTCATCGTCTCGGTCGAAGATCCAGAGTCCATCATGGGGCCTTTCGAGGTAGTCCGAGCTGGAAGGCTAGCGACAACCGTAAGGAAGCAATTCATCATTGCTATTCCAGACACGAAGCAGAACGAGATCAGATATCTCGTTTTTAGCTGGTTCAAAGCCTAACTCGAGCCATCAGATCGGCCATCGCCGCTCTGGGCATTCCTTAGGAAGGAAAGAGCGAAATCACGCGCGTGTCGCTCGGTCCCTCTATGTTTCCCACCCACATGTCTCAAGTGATGGTAAAATTCGTGGATCAACACGTATGGATCAAACATGTATTCTTCATTTGACATGTAGATAGTCCGCTCCCTATGGACATAGCATCCGAGCGCCCTTTTCTCGCCTTTCGGCAGACCTATCCTTAGGGCAGGCCTATCCACGCGGTAGTGCGCGCAGAGGGCGTCGAGCGCTGCCTCAGGTTTCCTCTCGATTGCGATGAGACGAACAATCCCTCCCTGGAAGTTGGCCTCGTCGGACGCGGTTCTTCGCCCAAGCTGTGACGGGCTCAAAACCCGTCAACTACTGTCACGACAAATCTTACCTCACGTGTTAGTGCCAAAGTCGTCGATGTTTTCTCAATGTAACTCTTTAAGGTTCTTCGAAAGAAAGGCCTCTTTCCACCTTTAATGTGGGGGAGAAACCGGGTTCTCTTTGAGACTTATCCTGAACGGCTGCAAGGTGCTAAGTTCCTATTGCAGCATGGACTCTCAGTCAAGGGCGACAAGATTTACGTCAACGAAATAGAGATAACAATTCTCAAAGTAGATAGAGCAGTCGGGGTTGATCGCCGGACTGTAAACGGGACGATCCGAGCGATGAGCATTGATGGGGAAATCAAGATGATTCTTTCGAAACTGGAGTCAGCTGGACCATCGCTCCGGGCCGTAGCCGAGGAGAAGGGGTTGAGAGTCCTCGAGATAATAGCAGATGATCCAAACAAGGTCGGGATTCTTGCGAATGCGTCTGGAATCTTGGCTCATCATGGAGTTAGCATTAGACAGGAATTGGTTGACGACCCTGAACTAAGTCCGATCCCAAGCTTACTCTCAGAGGGATGGAGTTATCCCCGGAAAGGCCATTCCGCTAATTCTGAAGATTCCAGTAGTCGCCAAGGTGTCAGTCTACTAGTCACCGAGACTCTCACTGTTACTAAAGGTAACATTTATAGCCTAATTCTGTTACCAAGAGTAACGAAAAAGGGTCTTTCAGGTGAAACTACAGCTAGACATGTCCGCAGAAACTCAACGCGTATCCCCTCAAGACATCCTTGACTACAAGATCTTCGCTCGCAAGCACCAAAATCCAACCGAAAAGAGCGAACTCAGGCAATTCGAACGATTTCATGCCGCAAGACATCTGATTTCCCAAGAAATGGACACATACCTCGACGCGAGGCTTACGGCCGACGACCCCTCCAGTGCCCTGACTGTCGATGTATGCGGAGTCAAGAACGGAATCCTGACAGCGGTGTTTTGTCAGACCGCAGGTCTAGACGAGCTCCTTGCGAAATCCATTGAGACAATCAACGAATCCCAGAATGCAAGCGCGGTAATTCTTCTGCCGCGGGAATTGGATCAGCCCGCTCTGAAGGAATCGATTCGCGTTGCCCTTGAGAGAGGGAAGGCTACATTGGAGGTACTCGGCTGGTTCGGCGACACGTTTGAAGAAACGTTTCGGGAAACACTAGGGCTCATAGAACTCTTGGGAAATGAAACCAGAATGAGAATGCTAGCACCACTCCTTGAGAAGTCAGGTGCGAAAAAGGACTATAGGACCCGAATAAACCCAAAGCTCGTCTACCACAACATTTCCGCGCTTTCCGACGCTGGTCTCCTCGACGAGAACAACGAAGGAACATACGAATTGAGTCAATTTGGAAAGACAGTCCTCGCGGAATTCATCACCTTTCTTGAGAAGACTCGGAAGACCCTTGATGAGTCGAAGACAAAGGAGGTGAAAAATGATTGAGTGAAGATGAATTCTTTTCCAATTGGCTGCGGCGTCGATGGCGATTCCCGACGGCCAACCTCTTTGACGAGCTCGAGCAGGACTTTGAGGAGATGTTCAAGGACCTGGAGCTTCCAAAGGATCTCATCAGAGAGCGAAAGCTTCCTGACGGCGGCACCGTGAGAGAAATGGGACCGTTCGTCTACGGCTACTCGTTCAGCATGGGCCCCGATGGGAAACCAGTGATAAGAGAGTTCGGTAATGTCAAACCCTCCCTGAAGGGAGGACCCTTAGGCGCAGTTAAGCCTCGGCTTGACGTGAAAGAAGATCGAGAGCCTCTAGTAGACACTATCGTCAATCCCGACACAGTAAAGGTCGTGGCTGAACTTCCAGGTGTCGAAAAGCCGGACATCTCCCTCGAATGCGACGGACAAAAGCTGACGCTGAAGGTGGACACGGATAAACGGCGTTACTACAAGGAGCTGGAACTTCCGGTCGAAGTTGATCCTGATACGTCAAAAGCGTCCTACAAGAACGGCGTGCTGGAGCTACTCCTTACGAGGAGAAAGTCGGGGTCCAAGGCCAAGCAGATAGCAATCGACTGATCTGGGAGTACCGCTCCCACCCTCGTTTTTTTCGAGGCGAGACTCTCCCTCAATCCTTCAGAGTAAAGATTAGTTTTAGTGCGCGAGTGAAACCGTCAGGCATGGACCCAAGTCTTAACCACTGATAATCGCAACCCAATCGCATGGTCTCAGGCGACTTGATCATAAGCCAGTCAGAGCACAAGTCTAGGATCAAAAAAATCCGGGATCAATTGAAAAGGTCTAGTTGCGCGGCACTCTATCTTACGAATCCCACCCGAATTCTCTATGCTACCGGATTTAGCCACATCTCGACGGAAAGACCTCTAGCGCTAGTCATCCCCCAAGACGGTACTATCTTCATGATGGGCCCTCGTCTAGAAGAGGATCACGTGGAAGAGGATTCCACCCTCATCGAGGAGTTCTTCAGCTATCCTGATTACCCAGGCACAACCCACCCGATTCGACACTTTGTCAAGATACTGAGACAAAAAGGACTAACAGGATCGAAAATCGCGACGGATTCTGTTGACGGAGCAACCGGAGGCTGGGGCTACCGCGGTCCTTCATTGCGAGACTTGCTCCAGCAATCCAGGATGGTTGATGGAAGAGATCTGGTGGACAGTCTGAGATGGGTAAAATCTGAACAAGAGATACGCTTGTTGAGAGAGAGCGCTCGTTGGGCGGAGAAGGCTCACGACATTCTGATAGAAAACATCGCACCAGGAGTACATGATGCGCTCATTGGAATGAGGGCTAGCTATGAAGCTTTGACAAGAATGATGAACAAGCTTGGGACAAAATATCACCAACTAAAGTGGGGCCTTTCGCCGGTAGTTGTCGGCTGCAGGGGACAGGTCGGACCCGGGTCGGCCGTGCCACACGCCGTCTTCTCAAAGCGCAAAATCCGGAGGGGGGACGTATTAGTTACCGAGGCCGGAGTTGAGGTTGGAGGGTACACCAGCGAGCTGGAGCGGACAGTTATCGTCGGAAAGGCCGGGCCGAGAGAAAAGAGATACTTCGACGCTATGCTGAGAGCGCAGGACGCTGCGTTAGGAACATTCAAGGCTGGTACGCCCTGTTTTCAGGTCGATGCCGCCGCACGGAAGGCTGTCGAAAGTGCAGGTTTGGCGGGCGACCTTCGTCATCATGTGGGCCACGGCATTGGGATTGACGGTCATGAGCCGCCCTGGCTCGACCCAGGAGAGAAGACGATCATGAAGACTGGGATGGTGTTTTCGTGTGAGCCTGGGCTCTACGTTCCTGGCCTTGCCGGTTTCCGACATTCGGACACGATTGAGCTCAGCAAACATGGTATGGACTTCATAACTAAGTACCCTCGCAGCCTGGAAGAATTGACCGTCTAGAACGGACAGAACTTGAAGCTATGTCCACAAAGCGTTGGGCAGAGCCTTCTCTACCGGAGGAGAAACCTGATGATCGCGGTAGGTTTCCCCACAGTGTGGACATTTGAGACTTCTTCTCCACATGCGGTAGATTAACTTGAGCCCGATGTAAGTCAAAGCGAAGACAACGATACCTGCGATAGCCGACGCGATAGCGGAGTCAACGTTCATGATGAAGATGAAATAATGAATGTCGACCAATTCAGCGGACCCCCAACACGGCGCGAGCGAGGTGTGGACAGAAGAGTGGACAAGATTTAGCGCGCATACGCTATATTGCGAAACTGATGGTATAAACCTACCTCACATGAAAGCGCGCAGATTGGAGCAAGAGATATCTGTTTATTGAAAAGTATACCCTGCTAGTTTAGGGACGGTTGGAACGTTGCGAGCGATGGTCAGGGCTGACTGGTTGTTGGAGTAGCCTGTACGGGTTTCAAGACCTCGTCCGCGTGAGTGATCTTGACCAGCCCCTTGAGGAGGAGCCGATTAGTTATCTTCGCGCAGACATCACAGTCCTTACCCGGACAATACCCTTTTAGAAAGTTCTCGCACTTCCAGCGATAGTTCTCTATCTCAACGGTGGACATACAAGTGGAGCCTTTGTCGATCGGCCTACGGCCTGAAATCGACTAAAGTATCGCGTAACTTCACGCAAAAGCAAGCGGTAACATCAGGAAGGTCGGCCCATTTCCTTGTAGACCTCTCTTTGGATGATGTATCTCATGATCTCGCTGGTACCTCCTCCAATCATCATGAACCTCGCATCCCTGAAGTAACGTTCTACCGGAAGATCCTTCGTATCGTCGACACCTCCATGGACTTGCAAAGACTCTCGCGCCACCTCGAACGCGGCCCCCCTCCTTTCTGGCTGTTTCTCCCCGATCAAGCGCCCGAGCCGCATGTAGAACGAGGAGTCGAGAAGCCACAAGTTTGACAGCCATGTCAGCTATTTCGAAGCTCACTCCTCCCGTTTCTGCCAAGCGCGCGAAGGAAGTCTCCGGGAAAATATTCCTCGACTTCTATCTTGGCAGCGAAGGATCTGAAGTGTTTTTCCGCAACACATTGACTCTTCGCTGGAAGCTCAGCTCTTGCCGGGTCAGAGCTAAACTCATAGCGAGTTTTGTCCGAAACTATGTTTTAGTCCGGTATTGTCAGGACTATTCTAAGCGTATTGGGTAGGCGCGATGGCGATTGGCTTCGGCTTGGAGACCACCGCTAGGGCCTCTCGGAATACCGGCCGATAAGCGATTCCATAGAGAATCAGTCCGTCTTTTCCTTCGTAGTCGAGCCGTCTGATGACGCCTTCCAGTCGGACTCCCGGTTTCAAATCGGAGACATCCGCATCTACGAATAGCACCTTGTCGTTTTCGAGGAGCTCGAAGTTGGAGGTCCATCTCTTCTTGAAGGGAAGCTTTGAGACGTTCTTCAGCTTCGCAAATCTCGGAAACCGTTTCTTCTCCATCGGTCCAGGACAGTCTGAAGCAAGACATGTCTCCCTCGCAGGATAGTAGATCCTATTGCACCCCTTGCAAAGAGAGAGTGAGAAGTAGCTCCCGTTGACAGGTTCAATTTCGCCGACCATCCGTGGAATCTCCAACCTTCTCTTGATTCTTGACAATCGTTCGCGAATCAAATCGTGATAGGTATCGATCCTGATCTCAGATTTCCGCTCCACGTAATCCATAACAGTAGGAGCTCGCCCTCTCTTCTCCTCGATCCCGTCCTGAACCTCAAACCAGGTTGCGTTTGAATAAGCTCCTGAGCCGTAGGACACCGCCAGAACTTGGTCGCCAGGCTTGGCTTTGTCAAAGAGTGAAGCAAGAGATATCATAGTAGAGGCGGCGTAGGTGTTTCCTGTGTCTAGCACTCTAAGCCATGGTTTGATCTTTTTCTCGATGTCTTGCTCGGTGAGTCTCATTCGTCGAGCGATGGATGAATCGCCAACGTACGGGATCTCGTCCTGGGTGAGGGCATTGCATGTTTTCATGGGAAGATAGCCTGATGGCTGGTGAAATGTTATCCAATCAAAGTCGGATAAAGAAAGTTCTGGGTGTTTGCGGAACAGGTTGGCGATAGCACCGATAATGTGAGATTTGTAAGCTTCAACGGTTGTCCTGCCAAAGTGCTTGGGAACTGCGGATTCCTCGCGTCTCCAAAAATCCATGAAGAGGCTAGAATATGGCGCAATATCCTCGATACTCGCTATTAGATCGCTTTTTCCCAGCACGAAGGCCCCGGCACCCGCTCCGGCAGAGTATTCTAAGGGATCCCCGCGCTCAGCCTGAGCAACATCCGACCCAATTGCAAGACCGTATTTTATTCGCCCGCTACGAATCTCAGCGTCTATGAAGCTAACCCCTTGCATTCCAGAATTGCAAGCGCCCTCAAGGTCGGCAATGAATACGTTTTCGCCGACGCCGATGAACGATGCGACGTGTCGTGCTATCGTGCCGACTGCGTAAGGCTTGGACTCCGACCCGGCAGTAACGCTCCCGATCTCTCCGGGTGAAATACCGGCCATGCGGATAGCATTTTCTGCCGCCTCGGTGGCGATAGTCATCGTGTCTTCGGTGTGCCCTGCAACTGCTTTTTCACGGAGAAGAAGTCCATGCCTTACCTTCTCCAGAACCTTTTCGAGTTCCTTCCCTCGCTTCTTCTCTCTTTCCCTGACGATCTTCGCTGTCTCAATGCGCTCTCGGGGGATGTAAACTCCGTAACCGACAATTCCAACTTTACTGTGACTCATGCGAAGACCCTCGGAGACATCCGATATGTGAAGAACCTCTTCTCAGCCAACACGGTATTTAAGACTACGTAGAACGCGCTTCGACGACCCGAGCGAATCATATCCATCGTTAGTCGCAAGAAAGGACTCTTCCGTCCCTCGCCCCTCTCATAGCAGTTTTTTCAATCCTTCTGAAACTCGGAGAGTTGTCACTTGGTTACAGTCTGCTTTTGGCGCTAGAGACCAGCCCGGTTCAGTAATAGCTTCTCGAAGGATCCGAGATGGTATTTCGCTTTACAACGAGTGCGATTCTTGCACTGATTATCCTATCCTTCTCAGCAGGAGCGGTGAATGTTCTTCACTACGGGGAGACCGATAAGGGCCTTCCCCCGAATCATTTACCCCTTGCAGCGGTGAATGGTCCTCAGCGAACCATCGTTATTACGGTCCAGTTTCCCGATAAGGGAAACACTTCTTCTCCCGGGCAGATTCTGACGATGCTCTCAAAACTGAACAACTATTACAACGAAGACTCCTATGGAGCCGTTTCATTTCAGACCAGCATGACGCCTGCCGCTAGCTCTTCGTGGCATACTTTGCCTAACGCCATGACGTATTATGGGGCAGATACTGTATCGAGTGACAGCCGACTAGTCTCTGATTCACTCCAAGCCGCGTACAACGCAGGAGTGGATCTAGCAAGCTACAAGCTCGCGATCATAGTTCATTCAGGCAACGACGAGGCAATGACTCACGTAGCCTCAGATATTCACTCCTTTACGATTCCAGGTTACGTGTTCAATCCCGCGCCCTTGATCTCATACAAGATCTCAACGTCAGTGGTAGCCGAATCTGACCCAACAGGAGTTTACTGCCACGAGGCAGGCCACCTCTTGGGACTCCCCGATCTTTACGATCTGACCGGTCAAATCGACCCGTCGAATAACTTTCTAGGCTACTGGGAAATAATGGCCTTGGGAGAATGGAACCCGAACAATGGCAATCCACTCCAACCGAGGCCGGGTACATACCCATCTCATCATTCGATCTGGTCGAAGATCCAACTAGGCTTTGTTCCAAGCTCAAGAATACCCGTCATTCAACCGGGTCAAAGCGCGAACGTCACGCTGCAGAACTTAGAATCCTCTACTGTCGGCAACCAATCGGTCAAGATTCCTATCGCCGCAAATCATGATGGAACCCTGACCTACTACCTGGCCGAGATGAGGGCGAAGATCGGCACCTACGACCAATACTTGCCTTTCCCATCAGATTATCCCGGAGCAGGTATTCTAATTTACAAAGTGAACGAGAGTATCCCCGCAGGCCATGGTAGTGTTCGCCTGATAGACGCCCATCCAAGAGGAGACCTTAGTGACGCACCATTTGGACCCTGCAACTCTCCATGCGTCAGCAACAACACGTTCTGGGACCAGGCGAACTTCGTCAAGGTGATAGTAACTACGACCAGCGCAACATCATATTCCGTTCTAGTCGACCGGACAAGCGCTCCTCGCCTTCTACTGCAAGTAAACGCTCCTTCCCAAGGCGTTGAAATCACCATCGACGGCGGGAACTGGACCTCGGACGCTACAAACGAATTAAGGCTGCCTGTCCCATATGGACCGCACTCAATCTCTATTCAACCACAGATCCCAGTATCAATAGGATCCACAACCATTCAACTTGGACTGACAGACAGCTTTGCCGCTTGGAACGACGGAAGCACGCAGAACCCGCGTTGGATCTCAGTTGTCAAGGATACCATTCTAACCGCCAGCTACCGTGTTATAATCGAGCCCTCTTTTGCTACTGCAATTACTGCCGCAACGGTACTTGGAGTCGTTGTACTCGCGGTGACCATTCATCGAAGACGACATCAGGTTGCCGGTATCGCTGTGGTCTCGACAACCTCCTCCTCGGGACCGGATGTGACTCAACCCCAGAGCGTTTTGCAGCCCAAGAGCTCACTCCCAAGGAATAATGCTCTTTCTGGAATATCCCCAGAGGGCGACAACAAGACCAAGGGCTCCTAGCCCGAGACCTGCCGTATTCGCGCTTCCATCCCTTGCTACCAGGACTTTGTCTGTACGGCTCGAGACCCAAGCCGAAATGTCGATGCTGCTCGATGACTGAGAATGCTGATTGTCGAATACAAAACAGTAAGTTCCCTCTGAAGTCAATGTAAGATTGAACGGCTGCTTGTCCGAAACAGATCGGTCAATCAAGATGGTAGACTCTCCTGCAGCCGGACATGTCTGCGATTTGTTCAGCTCGTAGAGTTCGAACCGTAAAGATGAGGACCCTCCTGTTGGTTGCGATTGCGTGACATTAACGTGTAGAGTATTGTTCGTCCCTGGAAACAGGGTGATGTTCTTCGGGGTTTCATACAGTCCCGGGCCCTGTACAAGGACCCCTTTCTGCACCCAAACGAACTGTTCGTTGACGATAGGAGTTGTGTGGACGGCGGGGATGGACGCATATGTCACGAGACCAATTATTAGCAAGGCAAGTCCGAAAGCTACGAGTTTGAACTGCATACTAACGACCCTCCATGTCCCGCAGTTTCTGAAATTCCCTGATCTCGCCTAACCGATGTCGCATTATGCTGGCCTCAAGCTCAGACTGCAGCAACGAAAAGATGTCTTTGTGGATGCTCACAAAATCTGATGCGGTCGGGCTTCTCGGCCGAAGCAACTCAATAGGCACTATGCTTTTCACTCGGGCGGGTCGAGCGGAGAGAACCAATATCCTATCGGCAAGTTCAATCGCCTCCGGAAGGTTGTGGGTAACGAGGAGGAAAGTCTTCTGAGTCTCAGCGTGGATCTCTGCGACCTCTTCCCGGAGCGCCTCTGCCGTAAACTCATCGATGGCGCTGAAAGCCTCGTCCATTAAGACAACCTCCGGGTCTATGGCAAGGGCTCTAGCTATACCAACCCGTTGTTTCATTCCACCCGAGAGCTGTTTCGGATAGAGATTTTCGCTGTCCTTGAGCCCTACCATTCCGAGAAGTTCTCTGGCAGTATTCTCCCTCTCGTGTTTCGAGACGTTCTGGACCTCAAGTCCAAATGCGACATTCTCCAGGACTGTTCTCCAAGGAAGAAGAGCGAACGTCTGGAAGACCATGCTGATCTTCGGATGAGGAGCAGTGAGGAGGTCGCCTCTGAAACGGATTTCTCCCGAGGAGGGCCGATCTAGCCCGGCGATCATTCTCAGAAGGGTGGATTTCCCGCAACCGCTTGGGCCGACGATGCAGACGAACTCTCCTTCATTGATCTGGAAAGATATGTCGTTCAGCGCGGTCACGGTTCGCGGCGGTTCTGAGTAAATTTTTGTGACGTTAGAGAATTCTACGTGCAAACGATTGTTTACCGCCATCTCTTGATTCGTTGCTCTAGTCGCTCGAAGAATGCGCGATCCATTAAGATAGTGAGAAAACCTACGGTCATTATTGCAGCAAGGCCGTATGTCATTGAGTGTGCTGAGCCCTGAATACTGTTAGAGATGAAACTTCCAACCCCAGCAACGCTTGCGATGATTTCTACCGCGAGGAGTACGTTCCAGCTGAACTCGAATGAGAGCCTTAGTCCAGTCAGGAAGTTCGGGAAGATTGAGGGAAGAACGATCTTGGAGAAGGTGTCGAGCCTTCCCGCCTTGAACACTGATGCAACGTGAAAGTAATCTATTGGAATCTCCTTAACTCCTTGTCTGATTGTGAAGTAGATTGGGAAGAAGGCACTGAAGGCAGAGATCGCTACCGCTGCCACATTTCCCCTTCCGATTACAGTAACGAGGACAGTGAGTATTGCCAAGTCGGGCAACGCCCCAACCAGCATGATGATCGGCGTTATCGCTTCATCCAGCCGGTTTCTAAGACCTACTAGTAATGCTAGGGGCATAACGACCACCAGAGCAAGAGAAACCCCCGCGGCTACGTTGACGAAGCTCTGGCCGACGCGAACCAAGAAAAACGGTGTTCCTCCGAGTTGGACCAGTGTGAGCAGGACATTGTGAAGAGGAGGAAGCTGATCGCTGGAGACGATCCCAAGAAGGGCAACAGCCTCCCAGACAGAGAAAATCGCGACTAACGTGATCATCCACGGTGGGAGTCGGGCTTTTTTCCGACCAGTGTCCCGTACTCGATGGAACACTTTGGGACTGAATGGCCAGAAACGCAGCTCGATACACCGGGAACCCGAAAGTCCCCTCCGAGAACTAATTAGCTTTGGACGACTAATCTGCAGAATTCCGTGCTTAATGGGTTAGAGGTCTGAACCCTTGTCGCGGTGCGCTTATCGGTTCTAAGGAAAGAAATCGGTGGTTTGAGGCGAAGGTTTGACTCAGAGCAGTTCATAATGCGCCCGTGCAAGGTGGAATGCTGCTGTGCGGATTTGTGCAAGCACCTGTGCGATTGGAGGCTCAAGCTTGCCAAGAATGGAGATACTTCTGTTGCAATCGGGATAGGGTGTCGATCTTGCGCCCGAAGGCTTCGAGTCTCTGTCGAGCGACCTCGAAATCAAGCTCTTCCGGAACCTTGACCACCTTTGGAGGCAGCTTGCCCTTGTTCTTGGAGAGATACTCAGCCGACAAGGCTTGGTCGGCGAAGCTCATGTCCATGACCTCGGCAGGGTGTCCGTCTGCGGCCGCTAGGTTAACTAGACGTCCTTCGGAAAGCAGGTAAAGTCTCTTCTTATTTCGTAAAGTGTACTCCACGACTTCGGGGCGTACCTTCTTGTGTTTGACTGCAAGCCTTTCAAGATCTCTCACACTTACCTCGACATCGTAGTGGCCGACGTTGCATAGGATTGCTTTGTCTTTCATCTTGAGCATGTGTGCCGCGGTTATCACGTCGGTGTCTCCGGTTGCGGTGATGAACAGGTCGCCTTTCTCGGCGGCTTCGGACATCGGCATGACGTCGAACCCTTCCATGAGGGCTTCTAGCGCCCTAACAGGGTTCACTTCTGTCACGGTGACCTTTGATCCCATTCCACGAGCGCGTTCCGCTACCCCTCTGCCGACCCATCCGTAGCCTGCTACTACCACGTTTCGGCCTGCGAGGAGGAGGTTTGTCGCCCGCATTATACCCTCGAGACCAGATTGGCCGGTTCCATACCGACTGTCGAAAAGATACTTGGTGAGGGCATCGTTGACGGCTATGACGGGAAATCTTAGTTTCCCTTGTTGCTCCATGGCCTTGAGACGCGTCACGCCTGTCGTGGTTTCTTCGCAAGCGCCGATGATATTGCGCAACAGTTTCCCTCCTCTCATGTGTGCAAGAATCGAGAGTTCGGCGCCATCGTCGATTAGAATGTCTGGTTGCAAGTCCAACACCCGATTCAGGTTCTGTTTGTGTTGTTGGTCAGTCACTCCGTGCCAGGCGTAAACGTGGACTCCTGTTTCGGATAGCGCCGCTGCCACGTCGTCTTGAGTCGAGAGGGGGTTGCTTCCGGTTATTGCGACCTCCGCGCCAGCCTGGTAGATGGATTCTGCCAAGACGGCCGTCTTAGCTTCAAGATGAAGACATGTTCCTATTCTGTACCCCTTGAACGCCCTGTGAGCGACCAGTCTCCTCGTTATCTTTGCAAGCACGGGCATATGCTCTCTCGCCCATGCGATCTTCACCCGCCCGGAAGGGGCTAGTTTGGGATCCTTTACTTGACTCAAGGGCAAACCCCGATGTTTGGGAGGAGAATATCAGTATTACACATTGAGGCCAGTTGGTCTCCTCCAACAAGGCAGGGTCCGGAAGATCAAGTATGAAGTGGGTTGATTAGTCACGAGAAACGGGTCGCTAATGGGAAAGAAGAGTCTGGACGGACGGACAGCCAACCTTATCTCTCAAATCTTAGACTGCCGCTTTCTCGTGGAAGATTGGCCGAGGTAACGATAGACGGATCAAGCCTGACTCTGCATCAGCTAGTGTCTGTAGCACGAAGCAACAGCACGGTCCGAGTGGATAGGAAAGCACTTCAAGAAACAAAGAGAAGCAGAGCAGTTCTTGAAAAGTTGCTCCAAGAAGACAAAGTAATCTACGGTGTCAATACTGGCTTCGGTGCCTTATCGAACGTAAGGGTCGCACCTGAAGATCTTAAGCAGCTTCAAGCAAACCTTCTCCGAAGCCATGCCTCAAGCGTAGGCAAACCCCACTCAACGGATGTGGTTAGGGCCATGATGTTGTTGAGAGCGAATACCCTCATCAAAGGCAATTCGGGTATCAGGCCAGAAATTCCCCAGCTGATCGTAGTGTTGCTCAACAAGCGAGTGCACCCCTACATTCCCCAGAAAGGATCCGTTGGGGCTAGCGGCGATCTCTCCCCCCTCTCTCATATGGCGCTGGTACTAATGGGAGAAGGGAGAGTCGAATACAAGGGCACTTGGATGGTAGGGAAGCAAGCCCTGCAAAGGATTGGTCAGGATCCCGTTGAATTAGAGGCGAAAGAAGGACTCGCACTCAACAACGGCACCCAGCAAATGACTTCGATAGGTTGTCTCAACCTCTATGATTCCTATAATCTGTTGGAGACAGCAGAAGCGGCACTCGCTCTTTCCTTAGAGGCAATCAAGGGATGGATTGATCCATTCGACCGACGGATACACAATGTCAGGCGGCACAACGGACAGGTCCAAGTTGCTAGAGACATCCGTGCCCTGCTAAAGAGTAGCAAGATGTGCCGATCAATAACCAAGGACGACCCCGCTGATGGACGTCCTCAAGACCCGTATTCTTTCCGATGCGCACCCCAAGTAATGGGGCCAATGATCGACGCGATGGAGTTTGTCAGATCAACGCTTGAAATTGAAATGAACTCGGCCACGGACAACCCACTCATTTTCCCGGATGACAGAGCTTGCTTGTCAGGCGGTAACTTTCACGGGCAACCAATTTCCATGGCTCTGGACATAATGGGGTTAGGCCTCTCGACCATCGCGAACATATCGGAGCGAAGAATATCCGCTCTTCTCGATGCATCCCTAAACAACGGTCTCACGGCCTTTCTCGTTGGGAAGGAATCCAAACCTGGCCTTGCCAGCGGTCTGATGGCCCTTCAGTACACTGCGACCGCTTTGGTCGCGGAGAACAAGATACTGGCACATCCAGCGAGCAGCGACTCGATCCCCACCTCCGGCAATTTCGAAGACTTCGTGAGCATGGGACCAGGCGCAGCCCACAAGTCAACCACTATTCTCGAAAATTGCCAATACGTCATCGCGATAGAACTTCTAACCGCCGCTCAAGCAGTTCATCTAAGAGGGAGCTCGGGTCTAGGAAGAGGTACCAAGAGCATCTATCAAGCTATCCGGAAAGAGGTTCGTCCTCTGACGCAGGACAGGTCTTCCCACAATGATATCGAGCGAGTATTCGAGCTAGTCAGGAACGGCACAGTCAGCGATCTGGTAAGACGATTCACCAAGGGCTCGAATTAGAGTGCAACTCTACGCAATCAAGTCCAAACTAATTCTCCCCGGTGATTCACTAGCTGCTAGATTCGTTGAAGCGCTTTCCGTTGCCAGATTGAGAGTCAAAAACGGCGACATACTTGCGATCGCGAGCAAAGTTGTCTCTCTGTCGGAAAAGAACATCGTTTCTCTCGCGAATGTCAAACCCACAGTTTTGGCTAAGAGACTTGGCCGCAGGTTTGACATGCATCCCGCGTTTGCTCAGGTTGTAGTCAACGAATCTGACGCCATGTACGGCGGGGTTCCTGGTGTTCTTCTCACCGTCAAGAATGGAAACGCAACAGCGAATTCGGGAGTTGACCGCAAGAATGCCCCACGCGATAGCGTCATTCCGTGGCCGGTGAATCCGCAACGTTCCGCAGATAGAATTCGGAGAAGCATCGATCAGAAGCTCGGAAAGAGGGTTGGTGTTGTTATTGTCGACAGTCGGGTCACCCCTCTACGCCTGGGGACGACGGGGCTCGCGATTGCTTGTTCTGGATTCCAACCGGTGCGGGACAGCCGTGGAATCAGGGATTTGTATGGACGAAAGGCTCGGATAACATTCCATGCAGTGGCAGACGGGATCGCTGGGGCGGCGCAGCTCTTGATGGGGGAAACCCGAGAGACTGTACCTTTCGTGGTGGTTCGTAGAGCCCCTGTAGAGTTGAGCAGTCGCAAGGGCTCGGGCTCGATGACGCTCCCTGTGAAAGACTGTCTCTATATGAGCCAGATGCCTAGACCGCTGGTAACAAACACCTCTCGTTGACCGCGTGCGATCCTTTCTCCTCACGAGCGGTTCCTTACTCCTTACAACGAGGACGCTTTTTCGCCATCATCTCGTTTCGTGTAACGGCTTCTCGACGACCGGCCAACGGGATCTTCACGATCCTACGCATACGAAACCTTGGCCGTCCTCTCCGGGGCGAAATCGCCCATTATCGGCCCTGATCTCGAATCTGGGACATGGCTAAAATTTCGCCCCGGAATCGTTCGGAGATCGCCCTAGATCTCCCGTCTTTCTGCCCTGCCATCAAAGGATGAACTGCACCCTAAATGGGAGGAGTCGCCCAGAAACACCGCCAGACAGAAAATTTTCTCGTCAAAAAGGAGGGGGTATTGCAGAGCATCTCGCGACGCAAGAGTGGTTGACAAGGATTCCTCCGGGTTCAGGAAATCGCCCAATATCTGCCCTGATCTCGAATCCGGGAACCGCCCAGCAACTCTCCCGAAATTCGTTCGGAATTGTCGCCTTCTTTCCAGTGGCATCCCAGCCCGGATTGCGCCCTGATCACCCTGTCTCGCCCGGAATCCACGCCAAACAGGAAATGGTTTTTGGAAAATAGGGGGTCTTAGCGACTGCCCCTCGCGTCGTGTGAGTGGACAGTCCGGACTGGCCACCGAAGGTAAACTGGATTTTTTGCGCGGCTTGAGTGGTCGGAACAGAGACAACGTTTCGCCAGTCGAGAAATGAAGATGCCTCCGACGTTTCGTATCTTCATTCGTCACCAGCGGAGTTTCTGCCGACCCTCGCTTTTCTGCTTGTTACTTGAGCATCGGCATCTGAATGCCCTTTTCCCGGGCTATGTTTCTCGCCGTTGTGTACCCCGCGTCCGCGTGCCTCACAATCCCTATTCCCGGATCAGTAGTCAACACCCGTTCCAGCTTGCCCGCAGCCTCCGGTGTTCCATCCGCGACGAGACACATTCCCGCGTGAACGCTGTAGCCCATTCCGACACCGCCGCCCTGATGCACACTCACCCAAGTCGCACCTGCAGCCGTGTTCAACAGCGCGTTCAGGATAGGCCAATCAGCGATAGCATCACTACCATCAAGCATACCTTCAGTCTCTCTACGAGGAGAAGCAACACTTCCACAGTCAAGATGGTCTCTTCCAATCCAGATCGGCCCAGCAAGCTCCCTGTTCGCCACCATCTCGTTTATCAGTCCACCAAACTTAGCCCGCTCTCCGAACCCAAGCCAGCACACTCTAGCTGGCAAACCCTGGAACTTCACCTCTTTCTGAGCCTTCCGAATCCACCTAGACAGGCCTTGATCTTGAGGAAAGGCAGAGAGAACTAGCTCATCGATTTTGCGAATATCCTCCGGATCTCCAACCAGTGAAGTCCATCTGAACGGGCCTCTGCCCTCGCAGAACATTGGTCTAATGTAGCGCTGGACAAAACCCGGGAACTCAAACGCGTTCTTCAACCCGGCGTCTAAGGCCTGTTGCCGGATATTGTTTCCATACTCGAACGCCACAGCTCCTCGTCGAGACATCGCAATCATAGTTTTCACATGCGTGCGAATACTTCGACGGGCCCTCTTCAGGTATTCTTCCGGATTAGAACCTCGAAGGGAATCTGCCTCATCCTTTGAAAGCCCAGCTGGGTAGTACCCGTTCAAAGGGTCATGTGCTGATGTCTGATCGGTCACAATATCTGGAATTATGCGACGCCTTAGGAGTTCCGGGTGCACCTCGGCAGCGTTTCCTAATAGACCAATGCTGCGAGGAACTCTGTCATGCTTAGCTTGCTGAACCAGATCAAGCGCCTCGTCCAAGTCGTCAACGAAGGTCTGCAGATATCCATGCCGGATTCTTTTCTCGATGGCATTCTTGTCGATCTCCACTGCCAGGGCGATGCCATCATTCATTGTTACCGCCAAGGGCTGAGCACCTCCCATCTCGCCTAGGCCCGCGGTCAATACGAGTCTTCCAGCGAGCGTTCCTTGGAAGTGTTCCTTGGCCACTGCTGCGAGTGTTTCGTACGTCCCCTGAAGTATCCCCTGCGTTCCGATGTATGCCCACGACCCAGCGGTCATCTGTCCGTACATGATGAGTCCCTTTTGCTCGAGTTCGTAGAAGTAGTCCCAAGTCGCCCACTTAGGAACAATCATGCTGTTGACGATCAGTACTCGAGGGGCCAGTCTGTGAGTCTTGAACACTGCGACCGGCTTGCCGCTCTGAATGAGAAGTGTCTGATCCTCTCCAAGCTTCTCTAGGGTATCAAGCGTTGCTTCTAGCGCGTCCCAAGAACGAGCAGCTCGTCCGGTCCCGCCATAGACGATTAGGTGATCAGGGTCTTTGGCGACTTCGCGATCAAGAACGTTGTGGATCATGCGGTAAGCCCCTTCTATTTGCCAGCTCTTGCAGTGTAACTCCATCCCAGTTATTGCGGAGATCCTCCTTCGGTGTTTCTGCACCGAGGCGGCTCCAGGCTTTCGCCTTTGAGTCAAAGAATCCTCCTACCGTCCCTTACTACCCATTCACCCTCGATAAGGACATTGTCAACGATCCGTTCACCGTACGTGTATCCGATCCATCTGTGGTTGGGTGCTCGCAAGGTCACGAGATCCGCCTGCTTGCCAGGATGGAGGCTTCCGATCCTCTTCTCCAATCCAATCGCTTTGGCAGCATTGATTGTTATCCCTCGAATGATTTCAGAAGCGTTCATTCTCAACTCTCGAGACGCAAGGGCGGCGACGGTCAATTGCCCGAGCATCCAGTTGGAAGGGCTGAAGTCCGTTCCCAAAGCCACAGGCAGCCCCATAGCAAGCATGCCTCGAGCATCAGCATTCTCCCCAGCTAGCAGACTTTGTGATGATGAAGGTAGCAAGACCGGGACAACCTTGGTCTCCGCCATCTTTTCGAGCTGTTCTGTCGTTGAGTGGACCAGATGATCTGCCGATATGGCGTGGAGTCTGTTCGCAACCTGGGCTCCCCCATTATCAGTGAATTGATCCGCGTGTATCTTGAGCTTGAGACCAAGTTTCGCGGCTTTCCTGAGAATCCTCTCCGACTCGATTGAATCAAATGCTCCCCGTTCACAAAATACGTCGCAAAATTTTGCTAACCCTTCTCGAGCAACATGCGGCAGCATATCGTTGATCACACTGGGAACATATTCCGACAAGATTTCACCGGGCGGAACCGCATGAGCACCCATGAATGTGGGAACAATATTGCAAGGATGATACCTCTTTAGACGCTGAACAATCCTGAGAATTCTGAGCTCGCTATCTTCCGTAAGTCCATACCCGCTCTTTATCTCAACCGAGGTCGAGCCGGATTCAAGACACGTATCGAGTCTCTGCATTCCAGATTGAAAAAGAGACTCTGGGCTGGCCTGACGAGTAAGATTCACGGTCTCAATTATTCCTCCCCCCTTGCGAAGGACTTCCAAGTAGGAGACGCCGGCTATCCTCAGCTGAAACTCGGCGTCACGAGCACCGGCGAAGACCAAATGAGTATGCGGGTCGACGAACCCGGGCAGGATGATTTCGTCTCCAGCGTCTATGATTCTTCTGGCCCGAAATTTTCTTTCTAGCAGTTCAGTTGACGCTGCCAGAACTATCCTGCCTTGGTTTATCGCGACACCTCCATGATCGACGATACCAAGTCCCCTCTCGGGGTCAGGAGAGTCTATGGTTATGGTCTCATTCGAGTTCAGAACCAGAACGTCGACTAGTCTCTTGACCATGCGAGATCTGTGCCCCGCATACCGTATTGTTGACTAAAAATGGATTGTTTGTACTACAGCGTTATTCTTCCATCGACCATTATCGTTTGCCCGTCAATCTCGACTGTAGGTTTCGTAACGGTTCCGGAGAAGGAAAAGCTGCTGTCGTTCTTCCCACCGATACCCTTGTTCGCTCCCACTCCGATTGTCACGGTACCCAAGGAGAGTTCATCCGTAGTGTATCCGATCAGATCCACTTTGGGGTTTAGTCCCAGAGTAAACTGGGCTATCTTATCCCTGTCGCCCTGCGTTGCATCGTAGACCTCACGGAACACTTCTTCATACTTCTTGGCTCGGAATTCCTTGATTCGCCCTTTCTCAAAATCTAGTCTAAGCTCTTGAATGAGTCTCCCCTTCAAAGCGCGGGGCAGATCATAAACTACAGTTCCTCGTGCTGACTCCTCCAGTGGGGCGACCTCAACTTTGCCTGAAGGCAATTGTGTTGAAACGAGCCCATGCTCTACATCCGCTTGATCAACTATCCCATCCTGGACATGAACTGGTCGTTTCGTTATCTCGAACCTGACATCGGTTCCCCCTCTAGATGTGATGTGCACCTTACTCCCACGCTCCAAGCGGAGAGCTACTTTTCTTCCCAGCTCGGCTAGCTTGGGGTAGTCAACCTTGATCGCTTCTTCGGTCATTTTCAACCAACGGTCATAATCGAATCCGTAAGCTTTGGCGCGTTGCGGCGTGACGTGGCCCAGAAGGAGTTCGGCGGTCCGAACCTTTTTCTCGAAAGTCTTGTCGAGGACAGGTTTGTCTCCTTCGAAAAGGATCTCTAGTCTCGAGGCCGGTACATCCCGGAATTTGGAGGGGTCTTCGGGACCCCCAAGCGCAATCCAGACTGTTACATTGTCAACCGCGCTGAGTATGTGGCGGGGGATCTTGCGCATGTATTGTTCGGGAATCTCGGCAAGGGTTCCCCACCAGAGCCTGTCGGTGTTGAGTGTGATGAGAGGTTTGGCCCCTGTCCGATAGCATTCAAGAGCTATTTCGCTCGCTAGGTCGATCGTGTGTTGCCAAGTTTCGATGAGGACCATATCGTCTTCGTGTACTCTCAGACAAGTGTGAACGACACGCTTTGCAATGCTGTCCTCAAGCAAGAGAGCTATCGGCTAGCTACTTGGGAACCGTGCGTACATAAGCGTTCAATGGTCGCGTGGAGTCTCGTCACTAGACGATCTGGGCACTTGGGTATAGAAATTGCTACGGGCCTAGTTCATTCGGAGAGGCCGAATCCGACTACGATAAGGGAATGAAAGCGGCGCATCAGCTCGCTGACTTGCGGCTTGTAAAAGATCGTTGAAGATTCTCTTGACCGCCTGAAGTCTGCCAGAGTTCCCTTGTAATCACCCAGGACCTTGGACAATGCATATTCATCGTAAGAGTCTCCCATTAGGGTAAACGCGCCTGCTCCCAACTCCCTCCTCCTCAACAAAACAATGGGAAGCTTGACCTTGTCACGCAACGCCTCCGGCAACTCAGCACTCAAAGCTTCAACTTCAGGCTTTTTCATAGTGACCGTCTCTCCACCCACCGTAGAAACGGTTGGCGGGTCCTCGGACAACAATTCTCTGATGGTTTTTCTATTCTTTGGAAGATGAGTGTTGAGCTTTCGCAATTCGTTCTGCAAAATTACATCAAGAAAACCGTCTCGATCCACGAGAAATAACCCGCCTATTTCCCGCCTCGAACCATACAATGGTCTTTCTCGAATGGGTCCAACCGAACCATTTCTCCGATTACGTATCCTCTCTTTTTCAAGACCTCGGCTTCTTGCCGAAAGATAGCGTTCGGATCTCGAGTCACGTCAATGCTGCGTGCTTTTATCGCCATTAGGAATTCGTCCCCTTTTCTCAGAAATGTATCAAGGTTCTCGGCCAATATTCTTCCTTGGTCCGGCTGTGCAATGTCGCAGTATACCGAGTCCACTTCGGAGACTAGACTCCGGTACCTGCTGGGAAACCGTGCGTCCTCGAAGATCGGTACTGTATTGATCCTCTTTTTTGATACGTTGTTGACTAGGTCTCTGAAGGCTCTTTGAGCAAATTCAACGCAGTACACTTTCCCCTCAGACCCAACGATATCGCTAACATGGCTGACCGTCGTCCCGCTCGCCGCACCCAAGTATAGAACCTTTGACTTCTCACCGAAGGGAATCTTGCCAAGTCCCTTCAGGATAGCAGCTGCAAGCTTGCTCCGGAACGGATCCCAAACTCGATACTCTTCATCGCCAACTTTGACGATTTCCTCTCCGTAAACGGTCTCTCCCGGCGCCAGGCTGAGGGTACCTAGTCTCTCTTCCTCTTCCCCCCCGATCAGGTAGATCCCTTCGAACTTTTTGTGGGGGTGGACGCCATTGCGTGGCATGCTTCTTCTTGGGTGGTTGTCCTTGATAACGATCTTTGAGATCACTAAGCTTCTTCTCTAATGCTGTTCGCATCTTGTCGCCCTCGTTGGATCCGCCGAACGCATCCATTCGGGCGGCAATGGCGAGTTTCCCTGCAACTGCGCGGGCAATTCGGCCTCTCAGCCATCTAGGGGACTGGTGGATGGCGGCGTATTGGAATATTATTCCATGCTTCGGAGGGCGAGCTCCAGTTTTCAGGGTTCGGAACAGCGCCTTTTCCGCACCGAGCACTTGAATCGTGCTGGCAGGCATCTTACCCACGTTCTCTAAGCCTCCAGCCATCGAAAGGATCTTGGCGGAAAGAACTGCACCTAGAACTCCGGTCATGTTGGGGGCTACCTCCAGCATGATCTTGTCAGTGTACTTTTCAGCAGTCTCTCTCAGCTTGTACATTTGAAGAACCGTCGCGCAGACTTCTTGAAGCCATAAGAGGTCGGGTTGAGGAAGATCTGCCCCTGAGGATTTCTGGGCTGCTTCCGAGATGATCCGTGCACGTTCTTGAGGTATGCCCATTTGGACGAGGGACTCTTGGGAGAACGAGTCGCGTGCGCCGAGGCTTTGGACGAGCCGAATGTAGCTGTCGTGTTTTTCCACGAGCCTGTCTAGCTCAGGAAAATGTAGCCCGTACCATTCTCGTATCCGACCTGCAAGCAGGTTCAGTACCTTGTCTAGGTCCTCGATGCATCTGACGGTCTGGATCGCGTAAAGGTCACGCTTCGTTCCGGTCTCCGCAATTGATGCCTGGGCGATTTCCATCGACACATCGTGAACAAGTTTCTCGTAATCGTCCTTCGACTCCACAATCCGGAACCGGACAAGCATATTGGGCAGCCGATTCCGCAGCTTTGAGATCGTTTCGTCCCTTTCGTCCAGGACGACTTCCGAGGTCAAAAATGCGCGGAGGATTCTTGCGAGATATTCGTTGTCTACAGTGAGTCTTTCCAGGCCCATCTGGGACAGGCGGTTCGCGAACTCAGAGAATTCCGGGGGTAGTTGTCCCTGGCGAACTTCGTTCAGTTTCGCAGCGGCGTCTTTGGGGTTTCGGGGGAAGAGGGCTTTTTCGGCAATCTTGCCAGTCTTTTCCAGCAGGAAGAGTCCGGCTGGTGAATCGACTAGGTAGGCCTTCAAGATCGCTCGCTTGTCTTGGTTCTGTCGTTCTTGTAGCGCTGGCATGGTGCGAAGATAATTAATGTGGGCCGCGTATATTGTCTCGGCAGCATTTGGAACCTGACCTATCGGTGGAGTTTGCTGGTATAAAGCTCCCCAACCCCACGATTCTCGCTTCCGGAATTCTTGGTGTTTCTAGTGAAGTCATGGTCCGCGCCTCCAGAGCAGGTGCGGGAGGAGTTGTCACAAAGTCGTTCAACCGAAAGGGCAGAGAGGGTTATCGGAATCCGTCTTTCATCGAAGTTCCAGGTGGTTATCTTAACGCTCTCGGGATCCCGAATCCCGGAATGGACGAAATGAGAGAGGAGGTTGCTGCGGTTGCGAATGCGGGAGTCCCGGTCATAGCTAGCGTCTTCGGCTTCGATGGAGAAGAATTCGCAGAAGCCGCTTCCAAAGGAGAAGAAGGCGGTGCGATCGCCATAGAACTAAACGTGTCCTGCCCACACGTGAGGGAGGTTGGAGTCGAAATCGGTCAGAGGGCGGAGATGGTTGCTGAGGTAACCCGAGCCGTTAAGGCCAGAGTCAAATTGCCAGTCATTGTCAAGCTGACTCCTAACGTTGCTAACATTCAAGAAATTGCGAAAGCGGCCGAAGCTGCAGGCGCGAATGCCCTCACAGCTATCAACACTGCTTTGGGCATGGCGATAGACGTTGACGCTGCCTCCCCAATTCTCGGAGGAGTATACGGTGGTCTCTCAGGCCCCGCCCTCCACTCGCTTGCTGTAAGAACAGTATACCAAGTCAAGGCCGCTGTGAAGATACCGATAATTGGAGTTGGTGGGGTGACAGATTGGAGAGGGGCAGTCGAGATGATGATGGCCGGAGCATCGGCAATCCAAGTGGGGACGGCGGTGATGTATAGGGGAGTTGAAGTGTTCAGAGAAATCACCGCAGGAATGTCAAAGTTCCTTAAGGAGAATCGATACAGTTCGGTCAGCGAGATAGTAGGCATAGCAAACAAATCCAATCCGAGTTAGAGTTGGCCCCTATTTCGGGACAAACAGCAGAAAGGCGATGTAGAATACGAAGACCAGCCCAGTTATTACGATGATATTTCTCATCTTCGTCCTCTGAATCTTCTTCCCTGATACTCTACATTTATCACTGCAATACTCTTGCTTCAACTCCGTTGGAGTGCCGCAAACTGAACAGTGGCGATGCTTGGGAACTGTCACCGGTTCTTCGCGTCGATACTTAGACAATTATTTCCGTCCGAACTTTAGATTGCTGCGGATTCGTTAACACAACCGTTAATGGGACTCTTATATCATTCTCAGCCACTGAGTAATTAGACAAAAGTTGGGAAAAATCCAGTGGCTTGAGTGGAACAAAGAGAGCTTTGAGAAGGCCCGGTCTGAGGGCAAGCCCATTCTCCTCGATATCAAAGGCTCCTGGTGCCACTGGTGCCACGTAATGGACGACACATCTTATTCAGACCCGTCAATAATTGACGCTCTCAACAAGAAGTTCGTCCCAATAAGAGTCGACACGGACAAGAGACCCGATGTCAACCGCCGCTACAATATGGGTGGTTGGCCCACTACAGCGTTCCTCGACAGCGATGGAAAGATAATCACGGGCGGCACATACATTCCACCTGAACAGCTCCGTGAAGTCATACGGTCGGTACTCGACATGTATGCAAAGAATAGAGGAAAGATCCGAAGCAAACTTGAACCGCCTCGGATTCCGAAGGCCACTACAGACTCTCTCACGGAGAGTATCGCCAAGGACATCGCAACGTCTGTCGCGGTCAATTTTGACATCGACTACGGGGGCTTTGGTTTCGAACCCAAGTTCCCGCAAACTGACTCGCTCGAATATGCTCTCGTTAGATACCGCTACCACGGGGAAAAGGAGATGCTCACGGTTGTCAACAAGACTCTTGAGAAGATGGGAAAGGGAGGACTCTACGATCATGTCGAAGATGGGTTCTTCAGATACTCAACGACGAGGGACTGGACGATACCCCACTTCGAGAAAATGGCTGAGGACAACGCCCGACTTCTTGCAACCTACCTCAAAGCGTACCAAGTTACTGGGAATCCCTACTTCAAAGAGAAGGCCGAGGGTATTCTACGATACGTTCAATTGAAACTTGCAGACCTGGAAAATGGAGGTTTCTATGGCAGCCAAGATGCTGACGAAGAATACTACAAGCTGAGGTTGGATGACCGAAAAAAACGGAGTCCACCTACCATCGACAAGACGCTCTATACAAACTACAATGTTCTCTTCGTCTCGTCGTACTTCCTTGCAGGCGCTGTTCTGAACAGCCCCGAACAAACGAAGTTCGCGGCGAAAACTCTGGAGCGCGTTTTGGGAGCTACCGACAATAAGGGAGCATTGCCACACTATTTCGGCGAAGATGTTTCAGCCTTGAAAGGATTACTGGTTGACCAAGCACTGACCATACACGCTCTAGTGGACGCTTACGAGTACACGGGAAACTGGAAACATATCGAGACAGCGACAAAATTGTCGGAATACTCGATTAGAACACTTGGCGATGAAAAGGCCGGAGGTTTCTACGATATCCCGGAACAATCAGCGGATATTGGAGAACTCCGGGCTCGAGACAAGCCCATGGACGAGAACAGTGCAATGGCAACGGCCATGCTCCGCTTGTCCTGGATCACAGGGAATGAGCGATACGAAAAGCTCGCGGAAGGCACACTAAGGCTCTTCGCCAGCGACTATGAGCGGTACGGTATAATGGCTGCACCGTATGCTCTTGCACTTGAGTTCCTACTAAACGGACCAATCGGAATCACCGTTCTGGGATCAAAATCCAAGGAGAGTGAGAGGTTCAGAGTTCAAGCCAGAAAATCCTATCCCGTCCGAAGATACTTGCTACAACTCGACCCGGCGAGGGATTCCGATAGAGTAAAGCAACTGGGCTATGACCCGGCGCTAGCCCCCGTCGCGTATGTTTGTGTTGGCAAAGTCTGTGGACCTCCTCTGAAAGATCCATCGACGATTGAATCGACTATTTCTTCCCTCCTAGTCCCTGCAACGGTAACGACTGTACACTCGTAAAAGACCTTGGCTAGTCCTGATCTTTTAGTTTACAACGGAAGAATTTACCTGCGACCCGATAGCGACACTCGAGTTGAAGCACTATCAGTCACGGATGGAAGAGTAAGCGGCATCGGCTCTAGCCGAGAGATGCTGAAACTTAGGTCTGCCTCAATCGACTCTCTTGACCTTCATGGAAGAATCGCCATCCCCGGTCTCGCAGATTCCCATATCCATCTTCTAGGTTACGGGACACTTATGCGAACCCTCAATTTGTCGAGTGCACACTCCATCCTAGAAATTCAAAGGATGCTTGCGAAGGCCGTTTCGAAAAAACCGAAAGACCAATGGATACTTGGAAGAGGATGGGACCAAGAGAAGCTTCGAGAGCACCGATACCCCGAGCGATCCGACATTGACATTGTGGCAAACCCAGTCTTCCTCAGAAGAATTTGCGGCCACGTCGCTGTTGCAAATTCAGCGGCACTCACAGCAGCAGGCGTCAATGAAAGCACGCCAGATCCCTTTGGTGGAGAAATAGATAGGGACTCGACTGACAAACCCAATGGCATATTGAAAGAGCGAGCCATAGAACTCGTTAGTAGGTCGATCCCCCGCGATGAAACGGAGACGAGACAAGCCTTGCTTGTTGCGTCAGAGAAGCTATTGGCCCAGGGCGTTACTGCTCTGCACTGCATGATCGAAGACTCCCAAGAATTCGAGGTTCTTCGAGAGCTGAAGAAGGAGGGAAAAGTAGAGCAGACGATCTACGCGATTCTACCTCTGAACATGATCGATCGAGTCGGGTCTTTAGAGGACCGGCCGGGAAGCTGGGTTAACGGCTTCAGAGTTGGAGGGATCAAAATATTCTTGGACGGTTCTCTCGGGGCGAGAACGGCAGCCCTCGGAGAGCCGTACGATGACGACCTGAGCTCGTCGGGAATGTTGACAACGTCTAGAGAGCAGCTTTTGGGCCTGATAGAGAAGACTCGAGAATCCAGCCTTCAATTGTGCTTGCATGCGATTGGCGATAAGGCCGTCGAATTGGGGGTCAGGACGCTGAGTGAGACTTTAGGTCCGAACGATTGTCAAAAATCGAGACATCGAATTGAACACGCATCTCTAATGTCTCCCGATCTCACTAGAAGCATGGCGCACCTGGGTCTCGTTGCATCGGTTCAACCTCGCTTCATCTACTCGGACAGTTGGGCAGAGAAGCGCTTGGGAGCGGAGAGAATTCGCTATCTATACGCATTCAAATCCATGCTTGGAGCTGGGATCCATTTGGCGGCTGGGTCTGATAGTCCGAGCGATGACTCAAGCCCGATTGAGGGTCTATGGTCAGCAGTCTCTCGCCCCGGCCTCCCACCCGCGGAACGCCTAACCACGAGCGAGGCGCTCTCCTGCTACACAACCGGGGCAGCCTACGCCTCATTCTCGGAGAGAGACGAGGGAACTCTCGAAGTCGGCAAATGGGCGAACATGGCGGTCCTAGACCGCGACCCTTTTGAATGCGCACCCGAAACGCTTAGGAATCTTCGAGTGGTTCAGACGATTGTACGCGGTAAGGTGTTTCGTTGGAACTAGTCCTAGACTTTAGACTCTTTCTGGAGAGTCAGAGGGCAGAAGCACATCGTGTGGCCGGGCTTCCTCGGCACCCGAGTGGGTTATTGCAGCCAAGTGTGCTTTTTCCCAGAGCTCGTGAATCGTCCGGGCTCCCGCGTATCCCATTGATGCTTGCAATCCGGCTGACATTTCCTGAATGACAACACCTACCTCTCCCTTGTAGGGAACCCAGCCTTCGACTCCCTCCGGGAGCCCCTTCGATGGTTGAGCATAGCGATCCATGGAGAACCTCTTCGCCATGGCAGAAGGACTTCCCATTCCTCGGTATTGTTTGTAATATCGACCTCCA